>NZ_JBSPKX010000100.1:0-559 GCF_053848045.1 Mesorhizobium sp. BHbdii
CCAGGCCGACGCGCTCGACGTGCTGCACAACCTCAAGGAATCCGACGTGCCGATGGCGCTGGTGCATGACGAATACGGCCATTTCGAAGGCATCGTCACGCCCGCCGATATTCTCGAAGCCATCACCGGCGTGTTCCGCGCGGACCTCGATGCCGGCGACGAGGAAAACGCCGTCAAGCGCGAGGACGGCTCGTGGCTGCTCGCCGGCTATATGCAGGCCGACGAGATGGCCGAGATTCTGGGCTTCGACCTGCCCGAGAACCGCGACTACGAGACCGTCGCCGGCTACGTGCTGTCGCACATGCATCACCTCCCGGCGACCGGCGAATGCGTCGACGCGCAAGGCTGGCGCTTCGAAGTGGTCGACCTCGACGGCCGCCGCATCGACAAGCTGATCGCCACCCGCCTGCCGGGAACCCACCGCGAGGCGGTGCGCTGATTGTTTGAATGTCGGCTTTGCGCCCTGGCGGGCATTGACGGTAGGCCGGTGGATTGCGCGGCCAGCGACAGCTACCGCTCGGTGAACGCGCGAGCGAAGGAATCGATCATCGGCCGTACC
>NZ_JBSPKX010000101.1:0-557 GCF_053848045.1 Mesorhizobium sp. BHbdii
GTATCCGGCATTGTTGACCATGATGTCGATGCGGCCGAAGGCGCTTTCGGCGGCATAGACCATCTCGTCGAATTCGGAGCGCAGCGAGACATCGGTCTGCGTCCAGATCGCCGTCTCGCCGATCTCGCCGGCGACGCGCTCCGCCCCCTTGGCATTGAGATCGGCGACAACGACCCTGGCCCCCTCCTGCGCGAAGCGCTTGGCCATGCCTTCGCCGAAGCCTGAAGCCGCGCCGGTGATGATGGCGACCTTGTTTTCCAGACGCATGCCTTGTCCGCTCATCGATGTCTTCCTGGAATCAATTAGGCGACTGACCGGCGCGGCCCATGCCGCGACAGACAAGGCGCCATTTCTCCCTTAGCTTTCGTCACATTCACGTTCTATGCTGCAACTGCGAAAGCTTCCGGAGTCTTCGTTCACCGACAAGCCTCCGGCAAGCGCCAGTGTCAAGCGCACATGTGGATCCAATCAATATCCAGCGATTGGTCCTCGATGTGACACCATGGCACTGGAAAATTTAAATCGATTAGAATATATCAGCCGCGTACTCGCGACCG
>NZ_JBSPKX010000102.1:0-556 GCF_053848045.1 Mesorhizobium sp. BHbdii
GATCTTTTCCACCATCACGCGGCTGAACAGGTCGGCCCAGCTGTCGTCGAGGGCCGTGCGCAGGCCGGCTTTGGTCAAGGCGGCGTAGAGCGCGTCCCGGTCGGTGCCGCCATCCGCGGCGACCGTGGCCAGGAGATCGATGCCGACATGGCGAGAAAAGGCGTCCGCCACCGTCAGCCGTTCCGGCTCGGCGAACGGATCGCATTCGCGGCTCCTGAAGGAAAAGCGCGTCGCCCCTGCCCGCGTCGCGGCCAGCGCGAGCAGATCGGCGCAATCGCGCATCAGGCTCTCGTAGGCCTCGCCCACCCGGTACCATTCGAGCATGGTGAATTCGGGATGATGCAAGGGGCCGCGCTCGCGGTTGCGCCAGACGGCACCTAGGCTGAAAATCCTGGCCTCGCCGGCGGCGAGCAGCTTCTTGCAGGCGAATTCCGGCGAGGTGTGGAGATAGAGCGGCGCGTGCGCGCCATCCGGTCCGATCGCTTGCGTGGCGAAAGCCGCCAGATGCGCCTCATTGCCGGGCGAGACCTGCAGCGCCGCCGTTTCCACCTCGATG
>NZ_JBSPKX010000103.1:0-556 GCF_053848045.1 Mesorhizobium sp. BHbdii
CGATGCCGGACAGCCACGTCCGCGCACCAAACTCGCGTGCACAGAATTCGAGATCCTCAGAGCGCATGTCTGTCGCCGAAATCTCGGCGCCCACGTAAGCAACCCGCAGCCAGCGGGTGACGCGTCCGGCACCCGACCCGAAATCGAGGATTTCGCTTGGCTCAATTCCGGCCAGGCCGACCGCTGCGGCGATAACGTTTAACGCCGATCCCCCGCACGATAGGTAGTGCCGGCTATTCCCATGAAACATCGCATCGTTCTCATGAAGGTTCAGCGACACCAATTCATGCAGTGTGGAAGCGAAACCGCTGAAAGCAGCATGGTCCTGTCGGTCCAAGGTTTTCATTTTTGTCGTGAAATCATCGCTCTTCATTACCGGTTACGGCATAGCACGCGAAACACCGAGCATCTATATCAACAAACCATAAACAACCTGCCCGCAACGGCGATGCGGGCGATGCCCACGTCACCCAACGCGCTGACAAGCGGTCAACACGGACTATGGACAAGGCGGATACCTAGTTCCTCGCCGCGCACGCGAACGACTCAATCCGGC
>NZ_JBSPKX010000104.1:0-556 GCF_053848045.1 Mesorhizobium sp. BHbdii
CACGCTGCCGCGCACGATGAAATTCACCTCGACCTGGGCATGCCAGTGCGGCTTGAGCATCACCAGCGGAGCGGTGTGAAACATCTGCAGCAGCAGCGGCAGGCCTTCCACGCTGCTGGCGCCCGGCTGGTAGAACGGCCGTTCCGGCATCTTACTTTCCGCCAATTCCGTATTCCCTTTGTCGGCGACAAGCCTTCCGCGCCGAATAGTGTAGCCACGCTCGCAGAGAGAGCAAATGAAATGGGAGGATTTCAATGCGCATCACACTGTCTTGCGCCGCGCTCGCGCTTGTCCTGGGCTCAGCCCCGGCCTTTGCGCAGTCCGGCGAGATCACCATCTGGAGCTGGAATGTCGCTGCTTCGTCGCTGAAGGCCACGGTTGCCGGCTTCAACAAGCTGCATCCCGACATCAAGGTCACGGTTCAGGATCTCGGCAACCAGCCGACCTATGACAAGTCGATCGCCGGCTGTGCGGCCGGCGGCGTCGGCCTGCCCGACATCGTCACCATCGAGAACGGCGAGGCCGACAATTACTGGAGCCAGTTCCCCGACTGCTT
>NZ_JBSPKX010000105.1:0-556 GCF_053848045.1 Mesorhizobium sp. BHbdii
ATGTTGGGCGTCAACTTGGTGATGACCGGCATGCGGGTATACTGCTTGCACCAGCGTACCACCATTTCGATATATTCCGGCACCTGGCCGACGGCCGCACCCATGCCGCGCTCCGACATGCCATGCGGGCAGCCGAAATTGAGCTCGATGCCGTCGGCACCGGTCTCCTCGACCAGCGGCAGGATGGCTTTCCAGCTTGCCTCTTCGCAAGGCACCATGATCGATGCGATGAGCGCCCGGTCGGGCCAGTCCATCTTGACCTGCTTCATCTCGCGCAGATTGGTCTGCAGGTCGCGGTCGGTGATCAGCTCGATATTGTTGAGACCGAGCAGGCGCCGGTCGGCGCCCCAGATCGCGCCATAGCGCGGGCCGTTGACGTTGACGACCGGCGGGCCTTCCTCGCCCAGCGTCTTCCACACCACGCCGCCCCAGCCTGCCTTGAAGGCGCGGATGACATTGTAGGCCTTGTCGGTCGGCGGCGCCGAGGCCAGCCAGAACGGATTTGGCGATTTGATGCCTACGAAATTGTTGCTGATATCTGCCATGACAGGTCCCT
>NZ_JBSPKX010000106.1:0-555 GCF_053848045.1 Mesorhizobium sp. BHbdii
TTCAAAAAGGTTGAGGCATGGGCGAAGACCAACGGCATCAAGCCCGAAAACGTCACGCTGGGCGAGTTCGGCATGATCCGCCAGGAATATGGCAATGCCTATGTGATGCCGGTGCAGTACCGTGCCGCCTATGTCCGGGACATGATCGCCCGCGCCGAGGCACATGGTTTCTCATGGTCGGTGTGGAGCTATGGCGGCGCCTTTGGGATCGTCGATGCCTTCAATGGCGACAAGGCCGAACCTGGTGTGATGGACGTGATCCGCTCGCTTCACTGAGAGCTGCTCTCAGCCGAGGTCGATCTGCAGGATTTCCGGCCGCACGCCGAAACGCACCGGCATGATGCTGAAGCCGAGCCCGCCCGAGACGATCAGATTGCGGTCGTTCTCGACGACATGGCCATAGGCATAGCGGTTGCCGAAACGCGACGGCACGACAGGCGAATAGCCGAACAGCCGCACCTGCCCGCCATGGGTGTGGCCCGACAGCGTCAGCGAAACCCGCCCCGGTACGGTCGGGAAAATATCCGGCTCATGGGCGAGCAGGATGATCGGCCC
>NZ_JBSPKX010000107.1:0-555 GCF_053848045.1 Mesorhizobium sp. BHbdii
TCCAGCAAGGCCGGCGTCTGGTTTGCCCTGGCGTTGGGCGAGCTGGGCAATTCTATCGCCTTTTTCCACGATGCAGCCAACACCAGCCCGCTAAAGGCAATTCTGACCAATGCCGGCATACTTGTGCTGCTGGTCGTGCTCAAGGATGCCGGCTTCACCGGCGTGCGTGGTCTTGTCTCGGCAACCCTGCACCGAAAGTGGCGCGGCTGGCTGAATAGCCAGTTCAACAAGGCCCTGCTCGACGGCAATCATACCCACTTCCATGCTCAGCATGGTTCGGCGGCTGGCGGTATCGTCGCACCCGACAACATCGACCAGCGCATCCAGGAATCGATCAAGGACATGACGGGCGGGGCGATCGGTCTCGCCATGGGCGTTCTGGGCGTCGCGACCTCGCTCTATTTTATCGGCGAAAGTCTGATCGGGTCCTCGGTTGAGGTCAAAGGACTGGAGTTCCTCGGCAGTTATGGCAGCGCGGCGCTGGCCTTCCTCGCCGTCGCCATCTACGTGCCGTTGAACACTTGGATTGCGGTCAAGCTTGGCCGCCTGCTCGAG
>NZ_JBSPKX010000108.1:0-554 GCF_053848045.1 Mesorhizobium sp. BHbdii
CATTGCCAAAGAGCTTGACCTCGCCTCGCCGATTAGAGAAGCGCCGCCATCAGGCGGGATGCGGGACAGACAGCCCCCGGCGAACGGCTCCGTATTCAGCGTACTCACAAATGTCAAGCGGGCGGTCGTCCCACGTCCCATATTGGCTACTGGGGTGGCGCGCGGTGAGACGTGGGTGCTATTCTGGAACGGAAGTCTGAGATGACTAGTCAGGCCGGATCGCGGTATGGTGAGAGGGGTCTGGAGACCTGCGAAAAGCCCAATTTACATACTCAGTGGACACCTCGACTCCGGATTAAGTTCAACTCGTTTACCCTGCTCGAATTCTCTCTTTGAGGCCGTAGTTCAATTGGCCGGAGCGGAGGGTTATGGACCTTGAGGTTAGCGGTTCGAATCCTGCGTATAATATTTTGTGTCTGGTCACGATGTGAACCGACGCTTTGATTGCGGGCGTTTGTCAATTCGAGATTGGCATTGCCGGGTCAGGGCCTTTTCCGAGCCGAATACCTCATGAACGGGGCGGGCGCCTCAACATATCCAATGAAGGTTTGGAC
>NZ_JBSPKX010000109.1:0-553 GCF_053848045.1 Mesorhizobium sp. BHbdii
GGAAGCCGAGCGCCGAGCCTACGGTCGCGGCCATGGCGACGGCGAGAAACAAAGCGGCCCGCGTCCGCTGGCGTCCGGTGTCGGCATTCATGGTCGCTGTCATGGTCTTTCGTCCGTTGTGTCCGGCTCGCTCAGAGTGCGTATTTGACGACGATATAGAGCAAAATCAGGGCGGCGGCCGCGGCGCCGGCGATAAGCCCGAGGCGCTTTTCGATGAATTCGCGGATCGATTCGCCATAGCGGCGCAGCAGCCACGCCAAGAGCAGGAAGCGCGCGCCGCGGGCGACGATGGCCGAGATGATGAAGATCAGCAAATTGACGTGCAGGGCGCCGGCAAGGATGGTGACGACCTTGATCGGCGGCAGGTGCGCGAGACCGGAAGTAACGAGCAGCACCAGCATCAGGCCGATGCCAGAATTCTGCCAGCGCTCGAAGGTCGACAGGCCGCCGAAATGCTCGAGGATCGGACGGGCGATGGTGTCGTAGGCGAAATAGCCGATCATCCAGCCGGCGATGCCGCCCAGCACCGAGGCGGCCGTCGCGGTCAGCGCAT
>NZ_JBSPKX010000010.1:0-80227 GCF_053848045.1 Mesorhizobium sp. BHbdii
TCAATTGTCAAAGAACAGACATCGCAGACGCGAGGTCGTGGCCCGTACGCTTTTGGCTTCGGGGCCGTTCGAGTGTCGCTCACGCGGCTCTCTTGAATTTCGCAGAGGGCAGATCTAGAAGCGAACCGCTTCGTCGCCAGCGGCGCACCGCCCTCGTTGGTGAGGCGTATATGGGAAGCATCGGTTTCGTGTCAAGCACCTTTTGGTGAAAGAACCTGCTAATTCCATTGCCGGCTTGGCATCGTGCTGCGTTCCCCGGGTTTCAGTCAGATCGAGCCATGTTGGCTGCAGGGATGGGGTTACGACAGCAATGCTCGTTTTCGGTTAATCCACAGCCTGATGCCGCTGGCGGAAGAGGAGGGATTCGAAACCCCGATAGCGGGTGTCCCCGCATAACGACTTAGCAAGCCGCCGCCTTCAGCCGCTCGGCCACTCTTCCATTTGTCAGCTCCACTCTTCCTATTGCCAGCCGTTGATCAGTTGTGGATAATTTGGAGGCGCCAGCCGGACTCGAACCGGCATACACGGAGTTGCAATCCGCTGGATAGCCGTTCTCCCACGGCGCCTTGACGCTTCGCTTCTAAGGGACGCCACCTCCTGCATCGCTTGACGGACAATGATTGGTGGAGGGAGTAGGATTCGAACTACGAACTCTTAAGAGGGCAGTTTTACAGACTGCTAACATTAACCGCTTGGCCACCCCTCCGAATATCCAAGGTCTGCCGCTGGCGGAGGGGGAGGGAGTTGAACCCCTGAGGCCCTTGCGGGCCTACCCGCTTTCAAGGCGGGCGCATTCAACCGGGCTCTGCCACCCCTCCATATTGGTGCAGCCCGATTTTGGTGCGGACGGCGAGATTCGAACTCGCAACGGGAATACCCGGCCGGGTTTAGGCCGGCTGCGTCTACCGATTCCGCCACGTCCGCCCGCCACGTCCGCAAGTGCTTTTCCAGCTTCGCGCCGCGTTCGCAAAGATCGCGAACCGGGATGGTCGGAGTGGCAGGATTCGAACCTGCGGCCCCCTCGTCCCAAACGAGGTGCGCTACCGGGCTGCGCTACACTGCGGCTCTCCGAGCCCATAGGCCGAGCCGTACGCGTCTGCCGGTTCTCGCCACCAGATGCTTGAGACCAGATCCCCTGTAAGCCGGGTTCTGTCGAGGGCTGCCATTCCTCTTGGACGCCTGTCGCCAGGCGCCTCCTTGCCCGCCACCAAAGCCCTCCCCGACACAGGTCACAGGGCACTTCTTGCGGTTGCTTCCCCCACCCTGTCGCCCGTTTCACCCGTCCCGACTGGGACGGCTCGTCTCTGTTGCCGTGGCTCGCCTCGCGGCGGGCAGGCATTACCTGCTGGGGTGTGTCGGCGAAGCCCGGACTTTCCTCGCTCCACGACATTCGTCGCTTAGTGCGTGGCAGCCCGGAGATCTGGTCTCTTCTGGTGGACCGGCTGGACCGCCATGATCCCAACGTTCTCACCTAGAAAATTTGAGCCGCACAGGGCCAGAGTTAACTATCCCCATGCGGCGGACCGTCTCCGGTTCTGCCAGTTAAATATGCGAACAAAACGGGAAAGTTCAAGCATCACGCGCCCCATGTCCGGTCTGCCAAGGGGCATTCACCGCAAACGGGACCGGAGCCCGAGCGTTCCGGCGATCTGCATGGCGGCGCGGCCAAACCGGCTGGAACCATTCGGCCCGGCTGTTAGTTCCATCAGCGAAGAACGGGACCGCCGAGCGAGCGTCGCAGCGCGACAGGCCTGAGGTCCTCAACAAATCTTCCAGGCCAATATCGCTAAACGTCCGCTGGTGCCGTTCTGGGCACGAACAGGGAGCTTCACCATGAAAATCGCTGAGATAATGACCCCCAACGTCCATCTCGCCAGTCCTGGCGAGTCGCTCCAGAAAATCGCGAAACGAATGGCGGTTGATGACGTCGGATTTCTGCCCGTCGGAGAAAACGACCGACTCGTCGGATCAATCACCGACCGTGACATCGTCGTACGTGCCGTCGCCGAAGGCAAGGACGGCAACGCGACGGTCCGCGACGTGATGACCACGGATGTCAAATACTGCTTCGAGGACGAAGATATCGAGCACGTCGTCCAGAACATGGGTGACATCCAGGTCAGGCGGTTGCCTGTCCTCAACCGCGACAAGCGCCTTGTGGGTGTGGTCTCGCTCGCGGACGCGGCGCTGAAGGAAGATCCGGCAACCGTCGGAATCGCGATGTCCGGCGTGGTCGTCCCCGGCGGCGCACACGCGACGTAAGCGCTCTGCCCGGCAGGCGAGATCGGACTGAGTTCAGCGGCCCGCACTAGCATCGGACCCAAAGTGGGTACCGGTGTGGGGCATCCGATGCTCAACAAAAAGAGCAGCGGCGGCACGAGTCGGTTCGAAATGGCCTCTAGCGTTGTCGCGTCTCAAAGAGCCCAAAGCGACGGCTCGACCGAGCCCTAGCCACACCTTCCCGCCCATATATGCCGGGAGCATCGATGACGCCCCCGGGCTGCACTGGTATTTTGCACGTTTCCGCTTGCACTCTTGCCGTGGCTCAGAGCTACGATTGGGCGATGTCAGTTCGGTGCCCCAGTTCAAAGTGCGAGCAGTGGCCGTCGCCAGCGATCTAGAAGCTCTTCAGGGGTTCCTGCTGGAGGGAGTTGGCCTGTTCATGACCAACCATGCGCGCGTCAAGTCGGACGTTGCCGCCGGAAGACTGGTTCGTGTCCTGCCCAAGTGGGCGGAGCCCGAACCAACGCTCTATGCGATCCGGCCTGGAGGCCGCGTTCAGCCCCGCAAAGTTAAAGCATTCTTGGACTTTCTCATTCCGCGCCTCGATTTGAAGATGATTGACAGCAAAGCTAGCAACATCTGAAGCCGATCCAGCGCGCCACCCTTTGGCGGCAGCCGGCTGATCCGGTTTTGACCGAGCGTAGCCCCTATCAACGTTACAGCGATTTAATGTGCAAGCGAGCGGGAGAATTGCCATAAAGCTTTGATATCGACGAGTCATCCTGCGGGTCGGAGTGCGCCGTCGCGTCTACTTCACCTTGGGAACCGTAGGCGGTATATTTGCCAACCGGAGCGCCGATGGCCACCTGGAAACAGATCGTTTTTGCACTTGTGATCCTCGTCGCGGCTGCGGCCGCCTGGGTTCGCTTTTTTCCAGGCGCGCCGGATGTGCTGGCGCGCTGGGGCATCGACTGGGCTTATGCCGCAACGCCACCAACGGGCGCCGTCGATAACGCCGGGCAAGCAGGCAGCAGCAACGCCGCCGGTCAGCGGGTGGCTATCGTCGCATTGCCGGCAGCCGCCGCCATCATCAACGATCGCCTGCAGGCGATCGGCACCGGCCGCGCCAACGCCTCGGTGACGGTCAATCCCTACAGTTCCGGCCGCCTCGTCGAATTCCTGGTCGAGTCCGGCGCCCATGTCGAAAAGGGGCAGGTGATCGCCACCCTCGATTCCGACACCGAGGTGATCGCACAGGACCGCGCCAAAGTTGCTTTGCAGGACGCGCAGGCCAAGCTCGACCGGGTCAAATCGCTGCGGGCTTCCAACGCTGCGACAGCGGTCGCCGTTGCCGATGCCGAAGTGGTGCTGGCCAATGCCAAGCTGGCGCTTCGCGATGCGGAACTGGCCTTGCAGCGCCGCTCGATCGTCGCGCCGATTGCCGGCGTCGTCGGCATCCTGCCGATTGCCGCCGGCAACTATGTGACCAGCCAGTCGGCGGTCGCCACCCTCGACGACCGCTCCAGCATACTGGTCGAATTCTGGGTGCCGGAGCGCTTCGCCGCCGCCGTCAAGATCGGCGCGCAATTGTCGGCAACGCCGATCGCCAATCCCAACAAAGCCTATACCGGTACGGTTTCCGCTATCGACAACCACATCGATGAAGCCAGCCGTACCCTTCTGGTCAAGGCAAAGATCGCCAACCCGGCCGATTCGCTGCGTGCCGGCATGTCCTTCCAGATCTCCATGAAATTCCCCGGCGACAGCTATCCGGCGGTCAGTCCGCTGGCGATCCAGTGGGGTTCGGACGGTGCCTATATCTGGGCCATCGTGGACGGCAAGGCCAAGCGGGTGGCCGTGCGCATCATCCAGCGCAACACCGAGACTGTGCTGATCGACGCCCCGATCGTCAGCGGCGACATGGTGGTGACCGAAGGCACCCAGAGCGTTAGCGAAGGCAGCGCGGTCCGCATCGCCGGCGAAGAACAGCGCGCCGCGGACGCCGACGGCTGATGACCGCAACCAACAACGCCGCCAGCGATACAGGCTTCACCGCACTGTTCATCCGCAGGCCGGTGATGGCCTTGGTCTTGAACACGCTGATCGCGGTCGCCGGCCTTGCTGCCTTCTACGGTGTCGAAGTCCGCGAACTGCCGGATGTCGATCGCGCCGTTGTCACCGTTAACACGACCTTTGAAGGCGCTGCGGCCGAGACCGTCGACCGCGAATTGACCGACGTGATTGAGGGCGCGGTCGCCCGCGTCTCCGGTGTGAAGACGATCTCGTCCACCTCGTCCTTCGGCACGAGTCGCGTCACCATCGAATTCAACGACGGCGTCGACCTCGACGTCGCCGCCTCCGATGTGCGCGATGGCGTTGGCCGCGTCGTCGACCAGATGCCGGACACGGCGGATGCGCCGCGCATCGTCAAGGCCGACGCCAATTCCGAGCCGGTGATGCGGCTGGCTGTCACCTCCGACACCATGTCGGTGCAGGACATGACGGTGCTGGTCCAGGACCAGATCGAGGACGAGCTTGCCGCCGTGCCCGGCGTTGCCGACGTCCAGGTCTATGGCGACCGCGACAAGATCTTCCGTATCGATGTCGACCAGAACAAACTTGCCAGCCTGGGCTTCACCGTCGCCGACCTGAGGACAGCGCTGGCTTCGGTCGCTTTCGATTCGCCGGCCGGCTCGATCACCACGACCAACCAGGACCTGATCGTGCGTCCGACGGCGGACGTGACCACGCCGGAGGAGTTCGAAAACATCATCATCGGCGGCACGACCCGCATCCGCGACGTCGCCACCGTCACGCTCGGCCCCGATATCGGCCAGACCACGTTGCGTTCGAACGGCAAGACCGGCATCGGTCTCGGCATCATCCGCCAGGCGGAATCGAACACGCTGGATATTTCGACCGGCGTCAGGGCCGCAGTCGCCGCGCTGCAAGCGGATCTGCCTCAGGGCATGTCGATCAAGGTCACCAGCGACGATGCGGTCTTCGTCAACGGCGCGGTGCATGAGGTCGAGATCGCACTCGGCCTGTCCGTCTCCATCGTGCTGATCGTCATCTACGTGTTTCTCCTCGACTGGCGCGCGACGCTCATTCCGGGGCTTGCGATGCCGGTCGCCATGATCGGGACGATCGCCGCCATCTATCTCGCCGGCTTCTCGGTCAACATATTGACGCTGCTCGCCCTGGTGCTGGCGACGGGCCTGGTCGTCGACGACGCCATCGTCGTTCTGGAAAACATCGTGCGACGACGCAACGAAGGCATGGGACCACGCGCCGCAGCCGTGCTTGGTGCCCAGGAAGTGTTCTTTGCCGTCATCGCCACGACGTTGACGCTGGTCGCAGTCTTCGTGCCGATTTCCTTCCTGCCCGGCCAGACCGGCGGCCTGTTCCGCGAATTCGGCTTCGTTCTCGCCATATCGGTGCTTCTGTCCGCCGTCGTGGCGCTGACGCTTTGTCCGATGCTTGCCTCACGCATGCTGTCGGCCGCGCCGCTTCACCACGAAGGCGGCAGCGGCATCGGCGCCCGCATCGGCGGTGCACTGAACACGCTCTACCGGCGCTGCTTGCGCACCTGCCTCGACGCGCCGTGGATCGTACTCCTGGTCGCGCTGCTGTTTGCAGCCACCGCCTTCACGCTGTTCGGCACGATTCGCCAGGAACTGACGCCGACCGAGGATCGTGCCGTCGTGCTCATGCGCGTCGACGCGCCGCAAGGCGTCAGCCTCGATTACACGACCGAGCAGATGCAGAAGATCGAGAAGCTGATCCAGCCGCTGCGCGATTCCGGCGAAATCCGCAATACGTTCGAGAGCGCCGGCCGGAACGGCGCCTACAATGCCGGCTTCATGGTGATGACGCTGGCGCCGTGGGACGAGCGCGACCGCAGCCAGCAGCAGATCATGGCCGACATCAGCCGGCTCACCCGGCAGGTGCCGAGCGTGCGCGTCTTTCCGATGCAGCCCAACAGCCTCGGCATTCGCGGCGCCGGCAACGGCCTGCAGTTCGCGCTGGTTGGCAACAATCGCGCGGCGCTCAGCGACGCTGCTGTGAAGATCATCGCCGAGATGCGGAAGGACGCCCGCTTCCAGTCGCCCCGGCTCTCCGTCGACCCGACGCAACCCCAGCTTTCGGTGGCCATCGACCGCGAGCGCGCTTCCGACCTCGGCATCGACATCACCGGGCTTGCCGATACTTTCCAGGCCATGCTCGACGGCAATGATGTCGTCGACGTCTACATCGCCGACCGCAGCTACGGGGTGAAGCTCGTCTCGACGACCAACCCAATCAACGATCCGACCGACCTGGAGAACATCTTCCTGAAGACGGCCGACGGCCGCTTCGTGCCGATGTCGACGATCGCCACCTTGACCGAGCGCGCCGTGCCGCCCTCGCTGACCCGCGAGCAGCAGCAGCCGTCGGTGGCGATCACCTCCAATCTCAGCGGCGATTTCGCGCTCGGCCAGGCGCTCACCCGCGCCGAGGCAATCGCCACGCCGCTCCTGCCGCCGGGCAGCCGCATCGTCCCCTTGGCCGAGGCGGCGACGCTGGGCGAGACCAACAGCGCCATGATCACCATCTTCGGCTTCTCGCTGGTCATCATCCTTTTGGTGCTCGCCGCTCAGTTCGAGAGCTTCGTCAGTGCGGTCATCATCATGGCGACGGTGCCGCTCGGTCTTGCCTGCGCGATCTTTGCCCTTTTGCTCAGCGGCACCAGCCTCAACGCTTACAGCCAGATCGGCCTGGTGCTGCTGGTCGGCGTCATGGCCAAGAACGGCATCCTGATCGTCGAGTTCGCTAATCAGTTGCGCGACCGCGGGCTCGGCGTCCGCGAGGCGATCGAGCAGGCCTCGACCATCCGGCTGCGGCCGGTGATGATGACGATGATCTGCACCGTGCTCGGCGGCGTGCCGCTGGTGCTGGCGAGCGGCGCCGGCGCCGAGGCGCGCATCGCGCTCGGCTGGGTGATCGTCGGCGGGCTGGGTCTCGCCACCGTCTCGACGCTATTCCTGACCCCGGTCGCCTATCTCCTGCTCGGCCGCTTCGTGACGCCGAAGGTGGAAGAGGCATCGCGGCTGAAGCGCGAGCTCGAGGAAGCCGCCTACACCAATGTCGAGCCGGCTGAGTAGGCCCTTCCGTTTTGCGGAGAGGATGCCGTTTAACTAATTGCCTGTGAAATCCGGCAGTCGAAAATATGGATTTCTCGGATCAAAGGGATACTTTGGTTCACCCTTGCCAGTTGAAACGGCACCCGCGATCAGCACCCCGTTCGGTCCAAATTGATAGTCGATGCCGGCGCAAAGGTGGGCGAGATCCTGGTAGTTAAAACTACGCAGCGCACTACCACCTTCGAATGCGGCTGCTTTGAGTTGCAGGCGTGAGCGGCTCAATCATCCTATCGCAAGGCTCTGACCTTGGCCTTATTGAGCTTGGACCACTGGCATTCGGCGCCGATAACTCGCGCCAGCATGATATTTCTAACTGCGGTCGCGGCTGGATCATCCAAAGGGATCGAATATTTCTTGAGAAAATCGTACTCGGGTCGTTGGTCATCGACTTGCGCCAAAAGGGCGGGAACTTGTCCGCGGCCTCGGCGAAAATTGTACTTGCCATCGACACAAGGACAACCCCGACAAACCGGTGTAACCACATGGACGTAACCTCGAGCTATTCTGATTCAGGACCGTGCCATTCGGCTTGGCCAGTTCGTAGGCACGCGCCCCCATCGCGTCGGCCAGCGGGCACGACCGCTGTCACGTGAGTCCGGGACTTTACCCGTGGAGAGGATGATCGTACTTCGGTAAGCCTTGTCAACGCGAGCCTTCTGCTGGGCGAGGCAAGGGCGCGCGGAGGAATTGCGATGAGCTATCTGGATGAGCTGTTTTCGGTGGCCGGCAAGACCGCGCTGGTGACCGGGGCTGCGACCGGCATCGGGCGCATGGCGGCGACCGCTTTGGTCAGGGCCGGTGCTACCGTGATGATCGCCTCGCGCAAGGGCGAGGATTGCATCAGGGTTGCCGGCGAACTGAACGGCCTCGGCGGCTCCGGCCGAGCCGAGGGCTTTGCCGGCGACGTCTCCAGCGAGGTTGGCATCGCGGCGCTGGTTGCCCAGGTCAAGGCACGGACCGAACGGCTGAATATCCTGGTCAACAATGCCGGCGTTTCCTGGGGCGCGCCGCTGGAAACCTTCCCCTACCATGCCTGGGCCAAGGTGTTCGGTGTCAACGTCACTGCCGTCTTCCATCTGACGCGCGAGCTCCTGCCGCTGCTCGACGCCGCCGCCAGCGATGCCGATCCGGCCCGGGTGATCAATCTGGGTTCGGTGATGGGTACGCAGCCGCTGGCCGACGACGCCTATTCATACTCTGCCTCCAAAGCCGCGGTTCACCACCTGACACGCACCTTGGCGATCGAGTTCGCCGCCCGCCACATCACCGTTAACGCTTTCGCCCCCGGCCCCTTCCAGAGCCGGATGACCGCCTTTGCCACCGCGACCGAGGACCAGGCCAAGCATGTCGGCGGCCATGTTCCGATCGGCCGTATCGGCGCGCCGGATGACATTGCCGGCGCAACGCTCTATTTGTGCAGCCGAGCCGGCAGCTATGTCACCGGCGCCATCCTGCCGATCGATGGCGGGCAGTCGGTGCAGCATGGGCTGACACTGTTCAAGGAATGAAGCCGCTCGCGTTCCGGACGGTTGAAATGGAGGACATCAGCGTGGAACCGATCAGTCTCGATGTGCTTCTGGCCAGCGTCGGCAAGGAAGTCGGCGTGTCGCCGTGGCGGGTGGTTTCGCAACGCATGATCGACCAGTTCGCCGATGCCACGGACGACCACCAGTTCATCCATTGCGATCCGGAGCGCGCCAAGCGCGAGACGCCGTTTGGCGGCACCATCGCGCATGGCTTCCTGTCGCTTTCGCTTTTGTCGGCGATGACCTTCGAGACCATGCCGCCGCTCGAAAACAGCAAGATGGGCGTCAACCATGGCTTCGATTCGCTGCGCTTCCTGGCGCCTGTGAAGACCGGCGCGCGCATCCGCACCCGTTTCGTGCTGGCCGACGTCAAGGTCAGGCCGTCGGGCTGGGTGCAGACGGCGCATGATGTGACCATCGAGATCGAGGGTTCGAAAAAACCGGCATTGACCGCGCGCTGGCTGACGCTGACATTGATCGAGCGCCAGCCGGAAGCGGCCTGAACGGCTCAACGAGCCCCGGCGGAGATGATCTTCATGTGCCGGCCGACCGAGGGGTATCGCCAATCGGAGCGCCGCGACTCCGCTCCCAATGCTTGATTTGACAACGCCTTGTCCGTTTCCGTACAGCGTATATGAATTAGCCAGCCACTAACAGCCGCTAACGGAAGACAGGCGAAAATTGCCGCTCAGCGTCCAGACACGCCGCGAGAAACAAAAGGCCGAACTGCGCTCCGAACTTGTCGATGCAGCGCACAAGCTCGTGCAGGAGGAAGGCTATGAAGGCCTCACCATCCGCAAGCTGGCCAAGCGCGTCGGCTATGCGCCAATGTCGGTCTATTCCTATTTCGCCGACAAGCAGGACATTTTGTTCGCGCTGGCCGAGGATGCGTTCGAGACCCTGGCAAAGCGTATCGAGGATCACCCGGCCGACGATCCGATCGAGGCGCTGCAAGTCGTGATGACCGAATACGCGGCCTTCGGCCTTGGCAATCCCAACGAGTATCGCACGATATTCATGACCGAAAAGGTCAAGCCCCCTGAAGGCAGGACCTTCGCCGAAATGCAAGGGGGCAACCCGTTGATGAAAGTGCTGATCAATAGGGTCGAGGCCTGCGTTGCCGCCGGCAAGCTGAAGGGCGACCCGCGCGCCATTGCCACCATGCTATGGGCGGTCGGCCACGGCACGATCTCGCTGCTGATTACCTTTCCTTTTTATCCGTTCGGCGACCAGCAGGCGTTCGTGAAACGGATGTGCGACTTCACGCTTTCCGCGCTGGCCACCCAGGACGTGCCGCCGCTGACCGAGACGCCGGCCAACTGCTGAAGGTTCCTTCGGTTTCGGACAGCTTAAGATCTTGTACGGCACGGGTGAACGGCACCGCGTGTGCAACTCGTCGCGTGCTGGCGCGGCGCGATTCCCAACATCCACATAAAACTTTTTCGTACATGTACGACTTCTGACTTGAACCCCGCGACTGTCGGGCGTATATGTACGCTACATCGTACATGTACGGAAAAGATTCAGCGGTTAAACTGGAGACAGACAATGAAAAAGACGATCTTCGCCCTCGTGGCCGTCCTGGCATTCTCGAGCGCTGCCTTCGCCGGCCAGAGCCAGCCCGGCAAGCCGGCCGCAGCCTGCGCCGACACCCACGTCAAGCTCGATTGCGGCGCGACCGGATCGGTCGAAGAGACAGGCCCGGCGACCCACAAGGGCTCGACTGAAAACGAGGATCCGCGGCTCGGCATCGACATCGATCCGTGGATCGTGCCCAGCACGTTCTGAGGTTCGAAAACAAATGGGTGGTAGGAAATCCTGACCGCCCGCTTTCGTGGCCATTTCAGCCAGACTCCGCCGGACGGAAGTTATTTCCTGCGCTTCTTCATTCCGGCCACGATCTTGGCCTTGCCGGGCCTTGCGGGAGCGCCCGAAATCGAAGTCCCGGTGATCGACACCGGATCGCTGGCCGGAAACGTATCCTCGAGGCCTTCCTCAAGTTCCTCTTCAATATTTGAGCCTTCATGCGGCTCGTGTTCGAGAGAGCGAACGGCCGGCGTCTTCTGGACTGGTGGATTCGGCGCTGATTTCGACGGCATCGACATCTCCCTCGACTTGCTCCGGCTCCGGCAAACGGTCGGGCGCAGCGAACGTTATGCCGCTGCGTCGCGGGCCGCCTCCGACAGGAAAGTAAAGACATAATCGGAAAAGGAACGCCAGCATTCAACGCGGAACGCGTCGGACGCGGTGCGCAGCAGCACGATTTCGACCTTACCGAGAATGGTGCGCGACGCCGCGCCTACCGGAAAGCCGTCGAGCGACAGATCCTGCGGACAGCCTGAATTGATCGTCGCCGCCGCTGCCGGGCCGGTGACCGATATGGCAACGTTGCGATGCGAGATGCCGACCGCCGAATGCAGTACTGTCACCTCGGCGCAGTCGGCGAGCGGGTCTTTTCCCACCTCATCGATGACCAGCCATTCGTCCGGCCCAAGCCACAAGGCCGTGCGCCCGGCCTTTGCCGCCGAGGTTTTGGGTTTTTGCGGCAGGGTTACGCCGAGCGCCTTCGAAAGCGCCGCGACCGAGGCGTCCGGCGCACGCAGCGAAATGCGCTCTGCCGGTGGCAACACGGCAAGCGTGACGCCGGTTGCGGAAAGCTCCTGACCGGCGAGAGCCGGGCGGCGTTCGACTGACGGCGCAGCGGCGGCAGATTTCTTCGCGGCAGCCTTAGCCATTGAGGCGCTCCCCCTTCTCGTCGAAGAACACCATGCCGGTGACCTCCACCTCGATCGTCGCGCTGGGCATCGGCACGTAAAGCGTCTCACCCATCCGGTCGCGGCCGCCGGCAACCAGGGCCAGCGCGATCGAGCGGCCGCAATTTTCCGACCAGTAGCTGGAGGTGACATGGCCGATCATGGTCATCGGGATCGCCTGCTTCGGATCGCCGACGATTTGCGCGCCTTCTTCCAGCACCACCTTAGGATCCTTGGTCTTCAGGCCGACCAGTTGCTTGCGGCCGTTGGCGACAAGGTCCGGCCGCAGCATGCCGCGAATGCCGACGAAATCGGTCTTCTTCTTGCCGACTGCCCAATCGAGACCGGCATCGTTAGGCGTTACCGTGCCGTCGGTGTCCTGGCCGACGATGATGTAGCCCTTTTCGGCACGCAGCACGTGCATCGCCTCGGTGCCGTAGGCACAGGCGCCATGCTTCTGGCCCTCGGCCCATAGCGCTTCCCAGACGGCCTGGCCGTAGTCGGCCGGCACGTTGACCTCGAAGCCGCGTTCGCCGGTGAACGACATCCGGAACAGCCTTGTCGGCACGCCGCAGATCCTGCCTTCGCGCACCGACATATGCGGCAGCGCCTCGTCCGACATGTCGATGCCTTCGACCAGCGGCGCGATGATGTCCCGAGACTTCGGTCCTTGCACGGCGATCACCGCCCACTGTTCGGTGATCGACGTCAGCCAGACATTGAGATGCGGGAACTCGGTCTGGAGGTAATCCTCCATATGGTTCATGACACGCGGCGCACCGCCCGTCGTCGTCGTCACATGGAAACGGTCGGGTGCAAGCCTGCCAACGACACCGTCGTCATAGATGAAACCGTCCTCGCGCAGCATGATGCCATAGCGGCAGCGGCCGGGCTCCAGTTTCTCCCACGGATTGGTGTAGAGCAGTTCCATGAACTTCGCCGCATCCGGCCCGACCACCTCGATCTTGCCCAGCGTCGAGGCGTCGAACAGGCCGGCCGTCTTGCGCACCGTGACACACTCACGATCGACAGCGGCGTGCATGTCCTCGCCCGCCTTTGGAAAATACCAGGCGCGCTTCCACTGGCCGACATCCTCGAACACGGCACCTTGGCGCTCGGCCCAGGGATGGATCGCCGTCTTGCGAGTCGGGTCGAAGAGCGGACCCCGCGCATGGCCGACGATCGAGCCGAAGGTCACCGGCGTATAGGGCGCCCGGAACGTCGTCAGGCCGACTTGCGGGATCGGCTTGCCGAGCGTCTCGGCGGCGATTGCCAGACCGTGCATGTTCGAGGTCTTGCCCTGGTCGGTCGCCATGCCGTTGGTGGTGAAGCGCTTGACGTGCTCGATCGAGCGCATGCCTTCATGCACCGCCTGGCGGATGTCCTTGGCGGTGACGTCGTTCTGGAAATCGACAAAGGCCTTGACCGTCGTATCCGCCCCGGCGCCGGGCGCCGCACCCAGCATGCCGCGCGACCAGCTCTCGCTGGCGTCGACCTTCGGCTTGTTTCCCTTGGCGGTGTTGGCGCCGACATCCTTCGCCGCCTTGGCGCCCGCCGCATAGGCCTCGTCGATCGTCGCCGATAGCCCGTCCGTGCCGTTGCAGGCGCCGACGGAGACGCAGTCCTGCGCATAGGTGCCGGGCACGAAGCGCTTCGTCTCGTCGTTGAAGGCAACCTTGCCGCGCGACTGCGAGAACAGATGCACCGACGGTGTCCAGCCGGCCGACATCAGGATCGCGTCAACGGGGATGGTACGTTCGCCGCCGCCATTCTTCGGCTGCACGGTCATCGATGAGACGCGCAGTTTGCCGCCGGCGCGGATCACCGCGCGGCCGAAATTGACCTCGATGCCGAGCGCCCTCGCCTCGTCGATCACCGGCCCGGTCGGGTTGTCGCGCAGATCGACGATCGCCGCCACGCCGACACCGGCCTTCTTCAGGTCGATTGCCGCCGCATAGGCGGAATCATTGGCCGTATAGACGCCGACATTCCTGCCGACCGCGACGCCATAATGGTTGAGATAGGAGCGCGCCGCCGACGCCAGCATGACGCCGGGCCGGTCGTTGTCGGCAAACACCATGTGCCGCTCGATGGCGCCGGTCGCCAGCACCACGCGTTTGGCACGGACCTGCCACAGCCGCTCGCGCGGCAGGTCGCGGCCGGGGTTCTGCAAATGGTCGCTGACGCGCTCGACCAGCCCGACGAAATTCTGCGCGTAATAGCCAAAGGCCGTGGTGCGGGACAGCACACGGACGTTGTCCATCGTCTTGAGCGTCGCGACCGCACTCTGCGCCCAGGCAAAGCCGTCCTGGCCATCGATCTTCGCGCCGCTCTCGAAACGCAGGCTGCCGCCGAACTCCGCCTGCTCGTCGACAAGGACGACGCGCACACCGGTCTCGGCCGCCGCCAGTGCTGCGGCAATGCCGGCCGCACCGCCACCCAGCACCAATACGTCGCAATGGGCGAAGCGCGCCGAATAATGGTCGGGGTCCGGCTGGTCGGGGGCGACGCCGAGCCCGGCCGCAGCACGGATCTTGGGCTCGTAGAAGTTTTTCCAGGCGGACTTCGGCCACATAAAGGTCTTGTAGTAGAAGCCCGCCGAAAGCAGCGGCGAGGCGATGTCGCCGAGCGCACTGACGTCGAAGGAAAGCGACGGCCAGCGGTTCTGTGACTGTGCCGCCAGCCCGTCATAAAGCTCCTGCACGGTGGCACGGACATTTGGTGTCTTCCTGGCGGAGTCGCGCTTGATCTCAACCAACGCGTTGGGCTCTTCCGCCCCGGCGGACAGAAAGCCGCGCGGCCGGTGGTATTTGAACGAGCGGCCGACCAGATGGACGCCGTTGGCGAGCAGCGCCGAGGCCAGCGTATCGCCCTCGACACCGGCATAAGATTGGCCGTCGAAGCTGAAGCTGGCAGTCTCTGCCTGCCTGAGGCGTCCGGCGCCGGGAATGCGGAAGGCTGCGATCATTTGGAGGCTCCCGGCAGCTTCGCCGGCTTGGGCTCGCCGGCCTTGTAGGTCAACAGGAACCTGTCGCTGACGGTGTCGCGCACGGCGTTGAAGAACCGCGCACAGCCATGCATGTGCCGCCAGCGCTCATAGATGATGCCTTTGGGATTCGAGCGGATGAAGAAGAACTTTTCGAAGTCGTCATCGCTCTCGACGGCCATGTTAGCCGAACGCGCAATATGCGCCTCGCCGGCGTTGCGGAATTCGAGTTCCGGACGCTCTTCCTCGCAATAGGGGCAGCGGATGAGAAGCATGGTTGTTCCTACAATTCGCCGGGGCCGACGCGGGCGCCGGCCGGTTGATCGCAAAGCCAGTGACCCAACATCACGAAGCGGGCCTTCATCAGTGTGCCACCGCCGCCGCCGCCGCCTCGTCGATCAGGCGGCCGGTGCGGAAGCGCTCGATGGTGAAGGGGGCGTTGATCGGGTGCGGATCGTCTTTTGCGATGGTGTGGGCAAAGACATGGCCCGAGCCGGGCGTTGCCTTGAAGCCGCCCGTGCCCCAGCCGCAATTGACATAGAGGCCGGGCACCGGCGTCTTGGCCAGGATCGGGGAGCGATCGGGCGTCACGTCGACGATGCCGCCCCAGCTCCGCAGCATCTTCATGCGGGTGAACATCGGGAACATCTCGCAGATGGCGTCGAGCGTGTGCTGCAGGATATGCAGGCCGCCGGTCTGCGAATAGGAGACATACTGGTCGGTGCCGGCGCCGATGACCAGCTCGCCCTTGTCGGACTGCGAGATATAGGCGTGCACCGTGTTGGACATCACCACGCAAGGGAATACCGGCTTGACCGGCTCCGACACCAGTGCCTGCAGCGGATAGCTTTCCAGCGGCATGCGCACGCCGGCCATGTTCATGATGACGGACGAATGGCCGGCGGCAACGACGCCGACCTTCCTGGCGCCGATGAAGCCGCGCGTCGTCTCGACGCCCATGACCGCACCGTTCGGCGCCCGCTTGACGCCGGTGACCTCGCAATTCTGGATGATGTGAACGCCGCGCGCCGAAGCGCCGCGCGCATAGCCCCAGGCGACGGCATCGTGGCGGGCGGTGCCGCCGCGACGCTGCAGGGTCGCGCCCATCACCGGATAGCGGGCATCGCGCGAAATATTGAGCGGCGGGCAGAATTCCTTCGCGGCTTCCGGCGTCAGCCACTCATTGTCGATGCCGTTCAGGCGGTTGGCATGGACGTGGCGCTTCAGCACCTGGATATCGTGGACATTATGGGCCAGCATCATGACGCCGCGCGGCGAATACATGACGTTGTAGTTGAGCTCCTGGCTGAGCCCATCCCACAGTTTCAGCGCATGGTCGTAGATGCCGGCGCTTTCGTCATAGAGATAGTTGGAGCGGATGATGGTGGTGTTGCGACCGGTATTGCCGCCGCCGAGCCAGCCCTTTTCCAGCACCGCGACTTTGGTGATGCCGTGCACCGTGGCGAGATAGTAGGCGGTGGCTAGGCCATGGCCGCCGGCGCCGACGATGATGACGTCGTACTCCTTCTTCGGCTCTGGCGAGGACCACTGTTCCTCCCAGCCCTTGTGGCCGCGCATGGCCTCGCGGGCGATGGCGAATACCGAATATTTCTTCAACGTTCCAGCCTCGCAGAATAGCGGCCGGGCATCCAATCGAGCGCCGGCGCGCGAGGTGTATCACTAGCGAAACAGCGCTGCCACCCTTGCGCTGTTTGCGACGGCGCTTGCCGTTTTGCGCCGTGCCTTCAACGGCCGCTGTTTTGAGCTTCGCCTTTTGACGGTTCAGCCGGAGCACGCTTCAGGATGGACGGCCCAATTGCATAGGTCGGCCGCAGATAACCTTGGCGGCAATCGGCAGCGATTTTACGAATTTCCGCATCATCCGACTGCTCCGCCATGGTCACGAAGCGCTCGATGATCACCTCGCGCGGCCTGATAGCCACTGCCGCAGCAAAGCGCCGCAACAGCGCATCCGGATGCTCGAGCAACCGTGGTAGGTCCTTGGAACTCGGCATGAAATGCTGGCCGTAAGCGTTGACCAACGTCCCAAAAGCCGAGTCCGGACGCACGACCGCGGCATTTTCAACTGCAAGCCGTAGTTGCCAGCGCTCTGCGAGGCAGATGAATTGAACAACCCTCCATCGAACGCCGGCATGTTCGTCGTCCAGCCGCAGCATGACACGGCCGAGAATGGCTCCATCCGCCGGCGTCGTGCATCCCAGAAGCGCTTCGATTGCATCGAACCTGATCCCAGCAATCTTGCTGTCGAGCAGGTTGGCGATCTCCGCGACAACGCAATTCATGTTGAAGCTTAGCCTGGGGCTGATCTCGGCCACCAAAAAAGCGGCGGCGGCCTGAGTATGAAGGTTGCCGGACGTCAGCAGCGGCCGGAGGTTTTCAAGGGGAAAGCCTTTGTGAAATTCCGATTGAAGAGCGAACGTCAACTCGCTGTCGCCCTCATAGCCGGGCTCCAGCAACTTGCTCATCATGTCTTGGGGGGTCATTGGAATGGGTGGCGCGTCCACCCGCAATGTTGAATGACGGCTTTGGTAGCTTGGCGTCCGCCCGGCGTCAAGAAATCTTGACAGATGCCTTCGCACGTATCGGGTGGCTTGCCCCGCCGCGGACTGCGATCACCATCCCGATTGCCGGCGACGCTGGCGCGAAGAAAGGGATGAAAACAATGCTCGCACTCGCTAACAAGGTCGCCATCGTCACCGGCGCCAGTTCCGGCATCGGCCACGCCACGGCAAGACTCTTTGCCGAGGAAGGCGCCAAGGTGGTCGTCGCTGCCCGTCGCCAGGCAGAGCTGGACGCGCTCGTCACTGAAATCGAGGAGGCCGACGGCACGGCCATTGCTCTTGCCGGCGACGTCCGCGACGAGGCCTATGCCAAGGCCCTTGTCGATCTTGCGGTGGGCCGGTTCGGCGGGCTGGATATCGCCTTCAACAACGCCGGCTCGGTCGGCAAGATGGGTCCGATTTCGGAACTGTCGCTGCAGGGCTGGCGAGAGACGCTCGACACCAACCTGACCAGCGCATTTCTAGCCGCGAAACATCAGGTGCCGGCGATGGTCGATCGCGGCGGCGGATCGCTGATCTTCACCTCTACCTTCGTCGGCCATACCGTCGGCATGCCCGGCATGACCAGTTACGCCGCAAGCAAGGCCGGGCTGATCGGATTGACGCAGGTGCTTGCCGCCGAATACGGCGCGAAAGGCATACGGGTCAACGCGCTGCTGCCGGGCGGCACCGATACGCCTTCGGCAACATTCAAGACACCTGAATCGCGAGCCTTCGTCGAAAACCTGCATGCCTTGAAGCGCGTTGCCGAGCCTGAAGAGATCGCCCGTTCGGCCCTCTATCTGGCGTCGGATGCGTCGAGCTTCACCACCGGAACCGCGCTGTTTGCCGATGGCGGTGTTTCGATCAGCCGGACGTGAGGCGTTTTCCCGTCGGCGAACGATGGGACGCGGCATGTTGCAAAACCGGCCTTGCTTTCTTGGCGCGATTTAGCGATTGCGTTTTCTGTTCGAAGAATGCTGTCGAAGACGGGCCTAAAACATGCTGCTGATCAGGACCTACATCGCTGCTAGCACAATCGAGGGTGTCGGCGTATTCGCCGCCGAGCCGATCAGGAAGGGAGCGTCGATCTGGCAGCTCGATACTGACTTCGACCGGTTGATCCCGACGGAAAAATATAAGGCCGCGCCGCCGCATCTCAGGGAATTGCTCGACAGATATGCCTATCCAAGCCCGGACCGGCCCGGATTCATGGTCTATGAAGTCGACAATGGGCGCTTCATGAACCACGCCGAAAGGCCGAACACGGATTTCTCGCAGTATGGTGGCGCAACCGCGATCCGCGACATTGCGGCGGGCGAAGAAATAACCTGCGACTACGGCGAATTCTTCGAGGATTTCGAGCGGCTTCATCTGGCCACGGCATAGAGGGAGAGCCTGTCGCCAATTGCTCTGTTGCGAATCAAACGACCCGGAGCGATGATCGGCTCCGGGCCACGTTTCCAACCCCAGCTTAGTTCCGGTGGGCGTGCGGCTCGTCGGTGTGGCGGCCGTCATATTGCAGGTCCAACTCGCGAATCGCCTCCTTGCCTTTCTTCGGATCGACAAGCCTAAGAAGCGCGTCGATCTTGGCCTCCATCCGGTCGGTACTCTCCTTCGATTGCGGCGAACCGACGAAGAGCAGGAACGCCAGGCCGCCGACCTGCCAGAGCAGTTGCAGGAATTCCGACTGCCAGTTCTCGAGCGTGTCGCGGCTCATCTCGACCACATAGCCGCTGACATCGGCCGGTTGGCCGAGCGCGCTTTGCTCATTCAGATAAGCGAACCAGCCGAACCCCCAGTGGCCGACGAGCGACAGAATAAAGAAAGCGAGCGTAATCCAGGCGTAGCTGTAGGCGCGCCACACCGAAGGTGATTTCGGCTTGCCCGCCGGCTTATCGCTTTCATCGTTTGGCATTGTCGCTGTCCGAGTCCGAGCGAGCCAGGAACTGCTCCGTAGTCGCGGGCAGCTTGTTTTTCAGCCACTCGGCCATCGCCTCCTCCTCACGCAGGTTTTGTTCGCAGGCCCGGGCGACTTCTGTTTCGCCAAGGGATTCGGCGGCTGCGATGAGGATCGTGTATGAGGCGATTTCCATATGTTCGAATGTGTAGCTCGCGAGTGAGCCTTTCATCACCTCGTCGCCGGCGAAGACGCCGCTTAGGGACTGCGCCATGGCCAACAGCTTGCCCCCCGCGTCCTTCAGCGTGGACGTATCTTCGCCCAATTGTTCCAGGCAGGTTCTGAGGCGTGCGGCTTGCCCTTTCGTCTCGTCGACGTGCAAGTTAATGCGCTCACGGAGTTCGGGATAACTCTCCAGCCGGCTCAGCTGGCCGTTCAGCATGGTTTCGGCCTGCTCCTCCATCGCATGCGCGTCCCTGAGCCACTGGACGAGCCATTCACGAGTCTCTGACATCGGTTTTCTCCTGTGCTTGCCTATGCGAAACAACCATGGGGAACGAGGTTTGTTCCTTCGTTGATAGAGCCAGGCTGACCGTTTGCCCGATTGGGCAGCAGGATTTATCGGTGGCGGAGAAAACGCCAACGATCGCTCATCGGTGCGGAGAGCCCCCGAACTACCAGAGGTCGTAATTCCTTGCTTCTGACGGCAGTTATGTTATTGATTTGCACGTGGTGCTGATTTGCGCCGACGGCCCGCCGCCGAGGCGGGTTTTTCGTTTCGGCAGTGGACAGAGCGGCATGATTCTGCTATCAGCCGCCACAATTCGTGGTGTAGACCGCCGCGGAGGCAAGCGACTATGGCCACTTGCCTGTTGTTAACAAACCCGAAAGACAGGATTGCCCGTGCAGGTACTCGTCCGCGACAACAATGTTGATCAGGCGCTTCGCGCGCTCAAGAAAAAGATGCAGCGCGAAGGCATCTTCCGCGAAATGAAGATGCGCGGACATTATGAGAAGCCTTCCGAGAAGCGCGCCCGCGAAAAGGCGGAAGCCGTTCGCCGCGCCCGCAAGCTGGCCCGCAAGCGCGCCCAGCGCGAGGGTCTGCTGCCGATGACGCCGCGTCCGGTGGCGGCTGGTGCTGCTGGTGCAGGTGCTCCGCGTCCGCCGCGGTTCTGACGCCAATTTTTCGTCCTTTTCGAAGGATACCCAAGGTGGCGCGATGCGTAATCGCCGCCACCTTTTTGTTGAATTCGACCAGTTCGGAGAGGGCCGGTTCGGAGACGGAACAGACCTGACGGCGCGGCGGGCAGTGAGGACAGAGCAGATATGAACGCAACAAGCGTGGAGCGCAGAACCGCGATGCGCGGCTTCGCCCTGACGGCAGCCCTGCTTTCCGGCTTGGCGCTCGCCGGCTGCCAGACAGCCCCGACCGGCGAATTCACCAACATCGACAAGGCACAAGGGTCGGCCGAGAACATCTCCTCGCTGTCGGCGGTTATCCAGCGCAGTCCCCAGGATCCCGAAGGCTACAATGTGCGCGGCTCCGCCTATGGCCGCGGCGGCCAGTATCAGGCGGCGCTCAAGGACTTCGACACCGCCATCCAGCTCAATCCGAATTTCTACCAGGCCTATTCGAACCGCGCTCTCATCCGGCGCTTCCTCGGCGACCAGGCGGCCGCGCTTGCCGACTACAACCGCTCGATCCAGATCAATCCCGACTATGACGCCGCCTATATCGGCCGCGGCAACCTCTACCGCAAAGCCGGCCGCATCCAGGAAGCTTTCAACGATTTCCAGAAGGCGATCCAGCTCGACACGACAGACGCCCGCGCCTACCACAATCGCGGCCTGATCTACCAGAGCCAGGGCCAGCACGCTTTCGCCATCGAGGATTTCTCGACCGCCATCTCGCTGGCGCCGGACGCCGCCGACCCCTACAATGGCCGCGGCCTCTCCTACCTCGCCATGAACGACGAGGACAATGCCTTCGCCGACATCAACATGGCGATCAAGCTCGACGGCAAGAATGCCGAGGCCTGGTCCAACCAGGCGCTGATCTACGAGCGGCGCGGCGACAAGGCCAAGGCGGCAAAATCCTACCGCGAGGCAGTGCGCCTCAACCCCACCTACCAGCCGGCCAAGGACGGCCTGGCGCGCACCAGCACCGGCTGACCGACGGCAGCGTTGGGCCTGATATGGCAGGCCTGCCGTTTGGCATGGCTTCGAAACCTTCAATGACTGTGCATTGACCCCCGCCTTGATCGCGCCAAGTTTTCGGCGGAACGCTCGGGATGTTCAGCCGTTGTTCAAGGCTATTCGCGAAAAGGACCCCTCCCATGATCAAGAAACTCGCCTGTGCCGCCGCCCTCGCCGCCACGGTGCTCGCTGCCCCTGCCAGCGCGGGCAGACTGGAGCTCGGCGTGCTCGACTGCACCATCGACGGCGGCACCGGCTACATCGTCACATCCAACAAGGGCGTGGCCTGCACCTTTCGCCCTCATCATGGCGGTCCCCCCGAAGCCTATACCGGGGTCATTTCCAAGCTCGGCGTCGACGTCGGCAGGACGCACCAGGGCGAATTGATATGGGCGGTTCTGGCGGCCACCCGCGACCGTAATTCCGGCGATCTTGCCGGCAGCTATTATGGCGTCAACGCCGAGGCCAGCCTGGTGACTGGCGGCGGCGCCAATCTTCTGGTCGGCGGACTGAACAGCGCCTTCTCGCTGCAGCCTCTCAACGTACAGGCGCAGACCGGTGTCAACCTGGCAGTCGCCGTCACCTCACTGGAGCTGATCCACTCTTTCAAATAGGCGGCATAAGCATGGCTCTGCGCGCGGCGTGGAACAGGATAGGACTGTTCCGCGCCGCATGATTTGCGGGGACCTTTGCGGCTTCGAAATTGACCGGTTAACGCGCAGTGGCCGCCAAACTCTCTCGATTTTGTGGGGACGCAGAGAGGATTTAACTTCCGTGCCGCTCATTCTGAGCGCAGCGCTTCGATCGGCTGCAGCCTTGCGGCCTTGCGGGCGGGATAGTAGCCGAAGAAGACGCCTACAGCCGCGGCAAAGCCGATAGCCAGCAGGACGGCGCTGAGGTCGATGATCACCGGCCATTGGGCGATAGAGCCAACGGCAATTGCCGCAGCAATCCCAATAGCCGCGCCTAGAATACCGCCGAGCAAGGCCAGCGTTGCTGCCTCAACGAGAAACTGGGCAAGGATATCTCGCCGTCGCGCGCCGACCGCAAGCCGCAGTCCGATCTCACGGACCCGCTCCGTCACAGTCACCAGCATGATGTTCATGATTCCGATCCCGCCCACCACCAGCGAAATTGAGGCCACCGCCGAAAGCAGCAGCGACACCACGCGCGTGGTCGAACCCTCGACATTCGCAGCTTCGGCGAGGTTGCTCACCACGAAGCTGTCTTCCTGACCTGTCCGCAACCGGTAGCGCTGCCACAGAAGGTTGCGGATAGCTGCCATCGTGTCCTCGGCCGACGCCCAATCGGCGAACTTGACCGTGATGCTGTGCACGAAGGTCGGATTGGCGCGGCTCGTACCGATGAACTGACGTCGCACCGTCTTTAGCGGCACAATTGCCACATCGTCCTGATCATCGCCCCATACGCTCTGACCCTTCCGCTCCAGCAGTCCGATCACCGTGAACGGCACGTCGCGGATGCGAATCGCGGCGCCTACCGGATCGGCTTTTCCGAACAATTTCTCCTGCATCGTAGTTCCGAGGAGCACCACATTGGCGACGCGCTTGTTGTCCTCCGGGGTTATCTCCTGCCCGGCGATAACCCGCCATTCGCGCGCCGAGAAATATTCCGGCGTCACGCCGCGGACCACGCCTTGCCAATTGCTGGAGCCGATCGTGAACTGCTCGCGGGCGTGGAGGAGTGGCGCCGCCACCACGACGCCGGGGATTTCCATCCCGATCGCCGCCGCGTCCTCTTCGCTCAGCCGTGGCGCGCCACCTGCCCCAAGCCGGACGCTGCCCATCTTCGCACTGCCCGGACTGATGCTGATGAGGTTGGCGCCAAGGCTGCGGATCTGGGTTGCGATGCGTTCGCGCGCACCAACCCCGATCGCGATCATCACCACGACAGCGGCCACGCCGATGATGATGCCCAACATGGTGAGCGCGCTGCGCAGATGATGGGAGCGTAATGATCGCAAGGCCGTTCTTGTGCTACCGGACATTGTTGTAAGCCAGCGAGAGATGGCGAGCGTTACCCAGAGATCGGACCTGTTGCACGACAGGGGTGTCGGACACGACGCGACCGTCTCGAAAGGCGACAATGCGATCGGCATGGGCAGCTATCTCCGCCTCATGGGTGACCAGCACAATAGTCAGGCCCTCTCCATTGAGGCGGCGAAAAATTGCCATGATCTCCAGCCCGGTCTGGCTGTCGAGCGCACCAGTGGGTTCATCGGCGAGCAGAAGCAAAGGCTGCGTCACCAGAGCACGGGCAATGGCAACGCGCTGCTGTTGTCCGCCCGAGAGTTCGGCAGGAGTATGTCTGGCCCGATCAGCGAGCCCTACCCTGGCCAGCAGCGCCAGGGCTGCGCGCCGCCGCTCTCCAGCCCACATGCGGCGATAGACAAGCGGCAGTTCCACATTTTCCAGTGCGCTGGCCCGCGGCAGCAGATTGAACGACTGAAACACGAAACCGATGTTGCGATTGCGGATCGCAGCGAGCTCATCGTGATGGAGTCCGCCGACGTAAACCCCGTTCAGCCGATAGCGGCCTTCGCTGGGCCTGTCGAGGCAGCCCAGAATGTTCATGAAGGTAGACTTGCCTGACCCAGAAGGTCCGATCACCGCGACGAATTCGCCTCGTTGAATCGTCATGCTCACCCCTTCGAGCGCCCACACCGGCCCTCCGCCAACACGGTAGCAATGGCGCAGCCGGTCGACTTCGATCAGGGCCATGGATGCCTCACCGCAACCGGAACTTGACCAGGACGGAAGACGTGTCATCGTCCCGACGCGGAGCAGTGGCAAGCCCTGTAATGACCTGCTGCCCCTCGGTCAGGTCGCCTGCCAGCACCTCTGTTGCACGACCGTCGGTGATTCCAAGCCGGAGCGAAACCAGCTTTGGCTCGCGGTCTGGCCCAACTACAAA
Source organism: Mesorhizobium sp. BHbdii (assembly GCF_053848045.1). Lineage (NCBI taxonomy): Bacteria > Pseudomonadati > Pseudomonadota > Alphaproteobacteria > Hyphomicrobiales > Phyllobacteriaceae > Mesorhizobium > Mesorhizobium sp. BHbdii. The sequence continues at coordinate 24,263 of NZ_JBSPKX010000010.1, forward strand.
GACTTCGCCCGGGCTTCCTGCCTCTACGCCCGTTTCGGCAACGGCCGGCGCGGTTGAACGCGCCTCGTCCCCGGTATCATTCGGCGGCCGGAAACGCAGGGCCGCATTGGGCACTTTCAAGACGTCCCGTCGCTTAGACACTACCACGCTCAGATTGGCGGTCATGCCGGGCAACAGCAGCTCATCGGAATTTTCGGTACCGACCACCACTATGTATGTGACGACATTTTGGACGAGCTGCGGTGCCTTGCGGATCTGCTTTACCGTGCCGGTGAAGATTCGGTCGGGATAGGCATCGGCGGTGAAAGTAACCGGCTGGCCAAGCGCAAAACGGCTAATATCGGCTTCCACCACCGAAGCCTCCACCTGCATCTCAGTCAGGTCCTGAGCGATGGTGAACAGGACCGGTGTCTGCAGGCTAGCCGCCAGGGTCTGACCGCCACTAACGGCGCGATTGACCACTGTGCCGGTGACCGGCGCGCGTACATACGTGCGGTCAAGATCGATTTGGGCCTGCTGAAGCACCGCTTCCTTCTGCTTCACCTGGGCAAGCGTGTTGGCGAGCTCGGCTTCGGCCATATTGAGTGTCGCCTTGGCGGCTCGAACGGCTGCCGCTTGCGACAGTTCCTCCGCTTGGGCGGCAGTCGCCTGCGCCTTGGCAGAGTTATGCGCGGTATTCTCCCGCTCCCATTCACCCTGCGCGATGATCTTCTGCTTAGCCAGCGAGCGTTTGCGGTTCGCTTCCTGCGCCGCACCATCGAGCGCGATTTCGGCGCGTGCAGTCTGTGCTGCAGCAGAATCATATCTGGCCGCGGCGGTCTCCATCTCTGCCCTGGCCCGCTCGATCTGCGCTCGCTGTACGGAAACCTGGGTTTGGGCCATCTCCCGTTCGGCAAGGGTTTGCGCAACCCTTGCTTCGTAAATCTCCGGCTCAACCCGGGCTATGACCTGGCCCTTGGTGACCTTGGAGTTGAAGTCGACATAGAGTTCCTTCACCCGACCCGAGAGCTGAGAACCGACTTCCACCATAACCAGTGCGTTCAGCGTGCCAGCCGCCCGCACCGTTGTGACGATCTCGCCGCGCTCCACGCTCTCGGTTCGGTACAATGGAGCATCAGGTTTGACCGAAGACGGCTTCACCAACAGTTGATTGAAAGCCGAAGAAATCTGGGCGGAAGCCAACCATGGCGACGGCGCCACCGAAGAACTCCCCGGCGTCGCCACCGCGCCTATAAATATGGTCGCAAACAGAAAGCTGCGCATCATTGCTCGGCTTCACTCGGGGGCCGGGAGAGAAATCTCTCGGCGCCCTTACCTCGCTTACAGGACCTGTTCTATAGTATCAGGCTACGAAGATTTCGCGTCGTAAACAGCAATCCAAGCGTTTCGGCTACTGCTTTTTGCACTGACCCGTGTTGCCCTCGCAGGCCGTTTCGGTCTTGTTGCCGATATTGCCCTTGCCTTCAGCCGTGTCCTGCGTTGCCGTGCCGAACGCATTGCCATTCACATCCTTCGTGGTCTCATTGCATTGGCAGTCCGGAACCGACCCCGTCTTCTCGCAAGTAGCCACGCCAGCGGCGCCGCAGAAGTCTGTGCACTGCTGCGCCGACACGCCAGGACAGTTGTTCTGCGCCAGCGCTCCGCCTGTCCCAAGCAACAGTGCCCCACCCATGAAAGCCGCAGCCGCGGCCACCTTTAAACCACTACATCCAATAATCATGTTTTCCTCCGAATTTTGCCAGAGCTAGTGGGTGCTGCGCAGGCCATCTCTGGCACTGGTCGGCAGCATAAGGGCGCAAGAAAGCGCTCGATCGGCTCGATCGATATGCTGTGGCAGATGCGGATGCTATGAGGCCGCCAGCAGCGGGTTTAAGCCGCCGGGCCTCCCAAGACTCTTTCGGGTGAAGGGCCCTCTGCGGCGCATAGAACGGCCGCAATACCTGGCGTACGCAAATCGACAGCGCTCATTGTCGTGCTCCAGTACGACCGTAGCAGGATAATATTCGCTATTGCTAATATATTAACCATAACTGCGGAAGCTGGCAACAACTATTTAGGATATACGTCGTCTGACGTACCGCTAAATCGCTTGGGTAGAGCGGCGTCGACATGGCCATCGGCGCATCCAGTCACAGATGCGCAGTGCGGCGGATTGACCTGGAGTTGAGAAAGACGAGCATCCTGGCTTCCCGCCCGTCGCATCTCAGCGCACCCGAAAAAACCGCTTGAGCTCAACTGCGGTTGAGGTTTTACAACCCGCCCCCGAAGCGCCGCGTGCTTGTTGGAATCGAAGAGCGCTCCACCATTTTTAATCGGCGTACAAGAAAGTTTAGGAGGGCGGGGTGACGGAAACCAACACAAACAGGGTCGACTGGCGCGCGCTGTGGGCGAGCGGCGATCTGGCGCGCTTCTGCTTCATCAGCCTCGGCATCCTGCTGCACGCCACCAACGAAACCATGGTGGCAACGGTGATGCCGGCCATGATCGGCGAACTCGCCGGCGTTCAGCTTGTCGGCTGGTCGCTGGCGATCTACGAGCTCGGCGCCATCGTCGCAGGCGCTGCCGCCGGACGGCTGGTGAGCTATGTCGCGCTGCGCACCAACATGGTGGTCGCCGCCCTGCTCTATGCCGCCGGCGCCTTGGTCTGCGCCATCGCGCCCTCCATGCCGCTGTTCCTGGCCGGGCGCTTGATCGAGGGTTTTGGCGGCGGCGCGCTGGTGTCTCTGGCCTTCGTCTCGGTCGAGCGGCTGTTTCCACGCGCCATCTGGCCGCAGCTTTTCGGCGTCATGTCGGCGATCTGGGGCGTCGCCGCCTTCAGCGGACCGGTGCTCGGTGCGTTGATAACCGAGCTGCTCTCCTGGCGTTGGGCTTTCGGCGTCTTCACAGTCGGCGGCACGGCCATGGCGCTGGCGAGCTTTATCGTGCTCGACACGCCTGAGGCAACCAGGCCACAGGCGATCACTGGAACGGCGCCGCCCTTCCCCTTTGCCTCGCTCGGCTGCTTGGCCGTCAGCGTCGTGCTGATTGCCACGGCTGGGGTCGACATTGCCCTGCTGCGTTCCTCTCTACTGCTGGTCCTCGGACTGATCGGGCTTGCGCTGTTCATCCTCATCGACGCGCTGAAGCCGGGCTCGCGGCTGTTCCCGTCGCGGCTGTTCTCATGGCGCACGCCGCTCGGCGCAGGCATGACCATGGTCGCCGCCTTTTCGGTGGCGACCTGTTCCTTCGCCGTCTACGGGCCGCTGCTTCTGACCAGCCTGCACGGCATTCCGATCCTGACCACCGGCTATATCATCGCCGCCGAATCGATCGCCTGGTCGATCCTGTCGATCCTCGTCGCCAATGCGCCGCCGGAACGCGAGAGGCTGATCATCACCGGCGGCGCACTGATGATAGCGGCCGGCATCGCCGGCTTCGCCTACGCCGTGCCGGCGGGTTCGATTCCGCTGATCCTGTTTTGCGCCTTGCTGCAGGGCGGCGGCTTCGGCATTGCCTGGCCCTTCGTCACACGCGTGATCGTGGCATCGGCTGGGGATGGTGAGCAGACGATCGCCTCCGCCGCCGTGCCGACCATGCAGCGCATTGGCTATGCGGTGGGTGCCGCACTGACCGGCATTGTCGCCAATGCCAGCGGTTTTTCCGAAGGCCTGAACCGTGAGGCAGCGGCAAATGTCGCCACCTGGCTGTTTCTCGCCTTCGTCCCACTCGGGATTCTGGGATGCCTCGCCGCCCTCAGGATCTCGGGACCGGCAGCCCGGCCACAGGAAGCGACGAGCTAGACAGTAATCGTCTTAAGCCGTTCGGCGATCAAGGCGGCGAGCCGCGTCGCCACCTCGTCCTTGCTCATCTCAGGCCATTCCTCGACACCGGCCTTCGAGACAATCCGCACTCGGTTGCGATCGCCGCCCATCACCCCGCTTTCGGGGGACACGTCGTTGGCGACAATGAAATCGGCGCCCTTCTTCTTGAGCTTGGCCTCGGCGTTCCTGACCAGATCCTGCGTCTCGGCGGCAAAGCCGACGACCAGGCTGGGCCGCTTCCTGTGATGACCGACACCGGCAAGAATATCGGGGTTTTCGATCATCTGCAGCGCCGGCGGCCCCTCGCCCGCCACCTTCTTGATCTTCTCGCCGGCCGAAGTCTCGCTGCGCCAGTCGGCGACCGCCGCCACGAACACCGCCGCGTCCGCCGGCAGCAGCTGTTCGACCGCTTCCCTCATCTCGTTCGCGGTTTCGACATGCAGCGTGGTGACGTCAGCCGGATCGGCAATACCGACCGGACCGGAGACGAGGTGCACATCAGCGCCCAGCCTAGCCAGTGCCGCCGCGATCGCATGGCCCTGCTTGCCGGACGAGCGATTGGCGATGTAGCGCACCGGGTCGATCGGCTCACGCGTCGGACCTGAGGTGACGATGACCTTTCTGCCTGCGAGCGGCTTCGGCCTGATATCGAGCAGCGCCTCGATCGCGGCGACGATCTCCAGCGACTCGGCCATGCGGCCCTCGCCCGCCTCGTTGCTCTCGGCCATCTCGCCCTTCGCCGGGCCGACGAATGCGACGCCGTCCTTCTGCAACGTCGCGCGGTTGCGCCGGGTCGCCGGATGCGACCACATTTTCGGGTTCATGGCGGGCGCCATCAAGACCGGCTTGTCGGTGGCGATAAGCACGGTCGAGGCAAGATCGTTGGCGTGGCCGTTGGCAAGCTTCGCCATCAGGTCGGCGGTGGCCGGCGCCACGACCAAAAGATCGGCCTCGCGCGACAGGCGGATATGGCCGACGTCATGCTCGTCATTGCGGTCGAACAAATCGGTGAAGACGTGATCGGCAGAGAGCGCCCCGGCCGACAGTGTGGTGACGAATTCCTGCGCTGCAGCGGTCATCACCACCCGCACGGCGGCGCCCCGCTCACGAAGCCGGCGGATCAGGTCGAGCGCCTTGTAGGCGGCGATGCCACCGCCGATGATGAGCAGGATGCGCTTGCCGGAGAGGATCATGCCCGAGGCCAGCTCTTTGTCCAATGTCATGCCGGCCTCAGAGCCGGTTCGATATCGGTATGGATGAAATCATTGCCCTTGAAAAGCAGCGGGAGGTTTCGCGTCTTGGCCAAGGCGTAGGCGAAGCAGTCGCCCATGTTGAGATCAGCACGATGGCGAGATCCACGACCATAACGAGAGTAGGCAAGCCGTGCGACTTGAAGCTGCGCCAAATCAAAAGGAACTACCGTCAACTCAAGACGGTCGATAAGCATTTGGAACTCGCTAGCGTTGACGCTACCGCTTGATCGGCTCGCTACACAATACGCCTCCAGCAGCGTCGCAGTGCTTATCAGTGCAGCAGGTGAGGTTCCGAAAACATCGACGAACGCAGCGGCATCCGGCTCTGCGCCAATGATTGCGATCAATGCCGACGTATCGACTGCGACTGTCACAGAAGTCCCTCGTCCCACATATGATCAGTGAGCGCCTTGAGGTCAAAAGGACGTTCCAACTTCCGTCCGAGCGCCAAAATTTCTTCACGTGACGCCTTCAGCCGCCACGCCCCATTCTCAAGCTTGGTTTTTGGGATCGCCACCTCACGCAAGGCATCCCGCGCTTCCTGCTCCATCGAAACGCCACGCGCGGCAGCGCGCTCGCGAAGCACCTGCTTTACGCTTTCGTCAAGATTGCGGATTGTTATCGTGCTCATGGTCACGCTCCTTGCCCCTTAACATAGGCAATAAGCAGCATGACTGCAATGACAGCACTGCTGTCATTGCTTGCATTCAGAGCAGCTTCCACGCAATGATGACCATTGCCAGCGCGATCACCCACAGCGCCAGCCGGCCGGAGCGGGTGTAGCGCGCCTCGGCCCTACCGATGGCGCGCGCCGTCCTTTCATCGAAACGCAGCCCGTGTTCGGCCATCAAATCGATCTCGCGCGACAGCCGCTCGGTGCGGGCGGCGAGGTCGGGCGCCTGGCGGGCCAGCGCCAGCAGCGCGCTGGCGCCGTCACGTGCGTCGGCCAGCAGAGCACGCGGGCCCAGATTGCCCGATATCCAGCCGCCGACCACCGGCTCGGACGTCTTCCACATGTTGAAGGCCGGGTCGAGGGTGCGGGCGACGCCTTCGACCACCACCATGGTCTTCTGCAGCAGCACCAGCTCGGAGCGCGTCGCCATGTCGAAGAGATCGGTCACCTCGAACAGAAGCGCCAAGAGCTTGGCCATCGAGATGGTTTCAGCCGGCTGGTCGTGGATCGGCTCGCCGATCGCCCGGATCGCCTGGCCGAATGCCGCGACATTATGCTGGCGCGGCACGTAGCCGGCCTCGAAATGCACTTCGGCGACGCGCAAATAGTCACGGGTGATGAAGCCGTAGAGAATTTCGGCGAGGAACCGGCGCTCCTTCTTGCCGAGCCGGCCGGCAATGCCGAGATCGACAGCGACGATGGTGCCATCGGGCTCGACGAACAGGTTGCCCGGGTGCATGTCGGCGTGGAAGAAACCGTCACGCAGTGTGTGGCGCAGGAACGACTGGACCAGGTTGACGGCGATCGCCTTCAGGTCATGGCCGGCGGCAGCGAGGCCGGCAATGTCGTTCATCTTGATGCCGTCGACCCATTCCATGGTCAGTACGTCACGGCCAGTACGTTCCCAGTCGACGGACGGGACGCGAAAGCCGGGATCGTCTTTGGTGTTCTCGCCGAGTTCCGAAAGCGCTGCCGCCTCGAGCCGCAGATCCATTTCGATCTTGGTGGTCTGCGCCAGCGTCTGGGTCACTTCGACCGGACGCAGCCGGCGCGACGACGGAATGTATTTTTCCTGGAGACGGGCGGCGAGGAAATAGCTTTCGAGATCGCGAAAGAAACGGCGGCGCACGCCCGGCCGGATGACCTTCACCGCCACCCGCGAACCGACGCCGTCCTGCAGGGTTTCGGCGATATGGACCTGAGCGATCGACGCGGCGGCGACGGCCTCGCCGAAACTGGCGTAGAGCTCGCCGACCTTGCGCCCGAGCGAAGCCTCTATCGCAGCTATGGCCTCGGCCTGCGGAAAGGTCTGCATCTTGTCCTGCAGCATGGCGAGATCGAGCGCTATGTCGTTGCCGACGACATCGGGCCGCGTCGCCAGGAACTGGCCGAGCTTGACATAGGATGGGCCGAGCCGGACGACGGCCTTGGCCAGCCGGTCGCCACGCTCATAGGCAAGCGCGCGGCGGCGGGTCAACAGCCGCGCCATCCGCCAGCCAAGTTTCGGCAGACCGAAGAGCTCGTCGCCCGGCAGCGCCGCGACTACGCCTTCGCGGACCAGCACCCAGCCGGCCCGCACGAGCCTGAAACCAGCGCCGACACTGCTCATGACTGCGCTCGCCTCAAAGCTTCCAGCCCGAATGAAGCGCAGCTATGCCGCCGGAATAATTGCGAAAAGAAGCGCGGTCGAAGCCGGCGCGGGAAATCATCGCCGCAAAATTCTGCTGATTGGGAAATTTGCGGATCGATTCGACCAAGTAGGAATAGGGCTCGCCGTCGCCGGTCACCGCCTTGCCGATCCTGGGGATAGCGTTGAACGACCACGCCTCATAGGCCTTGTCGAGCAGCGGCATGTCGACCTCGGAAAATTCGAGGCAGAGGAAGCGCCCGCCGGGCTTCAGCACGCGATAGGCTTCCGCAAGCGCCACATCGATGCGCGGCACGTTGCGAATGCCGAAAGCGATCGTGTAGGCGTCGAATGTGGCCTCAGTGAAAGGCAGCTCCTCGGCATTGGCTTCGACGAAATCGGTGTTTGCCATCAGGCCCTTTTTCTCGGCCCGGTCGCGGCCGACGGCGAGCATCGAGCCGTTGATGTCGAGAACCGTGGCATGGGCGTTCCTGCCGCTCGCCTCGACGATGCGGAAGGCGATGTCGCCGGTGCCGCCGGCAACGTCGAGAACGCTCCAGCCCGGTCGTTTCGGTGGATTGAGCCATGCGACCATGGCGTCCTTCCACAGCCTGTGCAGCCCGGCCGACATCAGGTCGTTCATCAGATCGTAGCGGTTCGCGACCTTGTGGAAAACGTCATTGACCAGGGACTGCTTCTCGCCTGCCCCTACACGCTTGAAACCATAGGACGTTTCCATGCCGCCAACGGCCGTGGTTCTCTCAACCGACATTATTTTTGATCCGCCATAAAACCGGCGGGACCATAGCCGATCGATGGTGCCGACGCTATTGTTTAAGGCGCGGTGTTCGGCCGCGCTTCTCGGTCGTGAAATCGTACTTATGTCGACGAGCTGGAGACCTGACGGGATGATTGCATGCCTTTGAAAGCGGAACTGCACTGCCATATCGAAGGGGCAGCGGCGCCCGAACTCGTCATCCGCCAGGCGCAGAAATACGGCAAGGACACCTCGCGCTACATTCAGAATGGCTCTTTCGTCTGGCACGATTTCACCTCATTCCTCGCTGCCTATGACTTCTCCTCCGACCTGTTCCGCACGGAGGAGGACTATGCCCGGCTGGCCGATCATTACCTGACCAGCCTCGCCCGCGACGGCGCCATCTATTCCGAGATCTTCACCTCGCCGGACCACGCCGGCAAGGCCGGCCTGTCGCCCAAGGCCTATACGGACGCGCTCGGCGAAGGCATCGCGCGCGCCAAGGCCAAGACCGGCATCGAGGGCCGCATGATCGTCACCGGGGTGCGCAATACCGGCGTCGAATCGATCGAGCAGGCGGCGCGCTTCGCGGCCCGCTGCGGGCATCCGCTGGTCACCGGCTTCGGCGTCGCCGGCGACGAGCGGATGGGCGATCTGGAGGATTATGTCAGGGCCTTCGAAATCGCGCGGGAGGCCGGCCTCGGCATCACCATCCATGCCGGCGAACTGATGGGCTGGGAGAGCGTCGAAGCCGCACTCGATCACATCCGCCCCGCCCGCATCGGCCATGGCGTGCGCGCCGTCGAGAACCCCGACATTGTCCGGCGCATCGCCGACGAAGGCGTCGTACTCGAATGCTGTCCCAGTTCCAATGTCGCGCTGAAGGTCTTCGACAGTTTCGCCGATCACCCTTTTCCGGCACTGCAGGCGGCAGGCTGCAAGGTGACGCTAAACTCCGACGATCCGCCCTATTTCTGGACCTCGCTGAAGCGCGAATACGACATTGCCGCCGAGCATTTTTCGATGAACGACAAGGCGCTCGCCGCCGTCACCAGAACCGCCATCGAGGCCGCCTTCGTCGACAAGAAGACCAGGACAGCGCTTCTCACCCGCCTCAACAGCGCCGCCCGCTAACTCTCTTTTTTCGGCAAAAGCTGTGGTCGGCGGCGGCAGGCGGTTCCTTGGCCGGCGCATTGTCGCTAGGGTTCGCGTAGGCAGCCGGGATCTCAGGAGAGCACCATGCAGGGCGTCACCGTCGTCGACCACCCGCTTGTCCAGCACAAGCTGACCATCATGCGCAAGAAGGAAACCTCGACGGCCGGCTTCCGGCGGCTGCTGCGCGAGATCTCGCTGCTTCTCGGCTACGAGGTCACTCGCAATCTCGAGCTGACGACGACGACGATCGAAACGCCGATCGAGACGATGGAAGCGCCGACGCTGGAAGGCAAGAAGCTGGTCTTCGCCTCGGTGCTGCGCGCCGGCAACGGCTTGCTTGAAGGCCTGCTAGACCTGGTGCCGGCGGCGCGCGTCGCCCATATCGGTCTCTACCGTGACCACGAAACGCTGGAAGCGGTCGAGTATTTCTTCAAGGCGCCGAGCGATCTCGCCGACCGGTTGGTGATCGTCGTCGATCCGATGCTGGCGACCGCCAATTCGGCGATCGCGGCGATCGACAAGCTGAAAGGGCGCGGCGCCACCAACATCCGCTTCCTTTGCCTGTTGGCTGCCCCCGAAGGCCTCGAGCGCTTCATCAAGGCGCATCCCGATGTTCCGGTCTTCACCGCTTCCATCGACCGCCAGCTCAACGAGAAAGGTTATATCATGCCGGGCCTCGGCGACGCCGGAGACCGCATGTACGGGACCAAATGACCGTGCCACTCGTTTACCGATCGTTTACGCAAACGGCCGCTTTCCGCATCTGTTAAAGCGGCAAACACCATACCGCGATAAGCATGGGCCTTCACGAAGGCCGGTCCATGCTGCGCAATCTTATCATCCTTGGCATGCTCGCCGTAGCATCGGCGTCGTTCCCGATCCTCTATCAGTCGAATCCGCAGATGCTCGATGGCCTGCTGAAATCGGCGGTCGGTACCCGGCCGGCAGTGGAAACGCAAACGGATCTGGATAGACCGGCGACGCCGCGGCCGCTCGGCCGCAAGGTCGTGGTCGCCGCTGACGTGCGCGGGCATTTCACGTCGGCGTTCAGGCTCAACGGTCGAACGGTCGACGGCATGATCGACACCGGCGCGACGCTCGTCGCCATCAACAGTTCGACGGCGCGCAGGATTGGCATCTCGCTGAACGCGTCCGACTTCAAACACGAGGTAAACACCGCCAACGGCGCGATCAGGGCTGCCCTGGTGACCGTCGATCGGCTGCAGATCGGCAAGATCACGGTCGACGGCGTCCAGGCGGTGGTGCTCGACGACAAGGCGCTGCGCACCAACCTGATCGGTCTGAGCTTTCTCCAGCGGCTTGAAAAGTACCAGGTCGAGAACGGCGCGCTGCAGCTCGTCCAGTGAACCAAGATCCCGGAAAAGTGGAAACCGGTTCTCGGAACGATCATCGTCCAACAAGAAGGTAGAGCCTTGCGGACCGGATCACCCGCGCGGCAGGATCCGCCGGATGACGGTTTTTTCCGCGGGCGGCTTCGAAGCACCGATCGCATAGGCCGAAAGCACGGCGGCCGCGGCCGCTTCGGCATCCGCGGGATTGCGGGCATGGACCAGCGCCAGCGCCTCACCGGGGCGCACCTCCGCGCCGACCGGCAACAGCCGGGTGATGCCGACCGCATGATCGATCCTGTCGTCCGGCCGTATGCGCCCCCCGCCAAGCCCGACGACGGCAAGCCCGATGTCGCGGGTCGCGATGCCGGTGACGAAGCCGTGTTCGGTCGCCTTGACCGCAAATTCAGTCGCCGCCTTCGGCAGGTATTTTTCCGGATTCTCGACGAAATCTGCGGGGCCGCCGAGCGCCGCCACCATGCGCGCGAAGACGGCGGCGGCACCGCCGCCGGCAAGCGTCTCGGCGGCGCGCCGCATGCCGTCCTGGTTGGACGACACCAGCCCGGCAGACTGCAGCATGTCTGCGGCCAGAGCCAGCGTCACATCCTCCAGGCGCCGGTCGCGGAAGCGGCCGGTGAGAAAATCGACGGCGTTGCGCACCTCGACCGCGTTGCCGGCTGCCGACGCCAGCGGCTCGTTCATGCCGGTGACCAGTGCTGAGGTCTTCAGTCCTGCGCCATTGGCGACTTCTACCAGGCTGTTCGCCAGTGTTGTTGCGTCGCGCGACTTTTCCATGAAGGCGCCGTTGCCGACCTTTACGTCGAGCACCAGCGACTGCAGGCCGGCGGCCAGCTTCTTCGACAGGATCGAGGCGGTGATCAGCGGCACCGATTCGACGGTTCCCGTCACGTCGCGGATCGCATAGAGCCGGCGGTCGGCGGGCGCGAGATCGGCGGTCTGGCCGATGATGGCGCAGCCGGCTTCGAGCACCGCCTTGCGGAAGCCCGCCACATCCGGCTGGCTGATATAGCCGGGGATGGCATCCATCTTGTCCAGCGTGCCGCCGGTATGGCCGAGACCACGGCCGGAAATCATCGGCACATAAGCGCCACAGGCGGCGACGATCGGCGCCACCATCAGCGAGACATTGTCGCCGACGCCGCCTGTCGAATGTTTGTCGGTGACTGGGCCCGGCAGGTTCGACCAATCGAGCACGTCGCCGGAGTCGCGCATGGCCAGCGTCAGCGCCACCGCCTCGTCGCGGCTCATGCCGTTGAAGAACACCGCCATGGCGAAGGCCCCGACCTGCCCGTCCGAGACGGCGCCTGCGGTCACGCCTTCGATGAAGCTGGCGATCTCCTGCGTCGACAGCTTGTGGCCGTCGCGCTTGCTGCGGATGATTTCCTGGGGAAGCATCAGGCCGGGACCTTACGCTCCGGCAAGCCATCCTGGAACACACGCTGGAGGATCGTCGCCAGACGCGCGCCGCCAACCGGCGCCATGTCCTTGGTCTCCTGGTGCGAAAGCTCCGCCCCGGTCATCCCTGCTGCAAGGTTGGTGATGACCGAGCAGGCGGCGACCCGCAAGCCGAGGAAGCGGGCGAGAATGACCTCCGGCACGGTCGACATGCCGACGGCGTTGGCGCCCATGACGCGCGCCATGCGAATCTCGGCGGGTGTCTCGAAGCATGGCCCGGAAAACCACATATAGACGCCCTTGTGCAGGGCGGTAGCCGTCGCCTTCGCCGCCGTCTCGATCGCCGCGCGAAGGCCGGCATCATAGGCTTCGGTCAGGCCGACGAAGCGGCGGTCGCTTGGCTCGCCGATTAGCGGGTTGGAGCCCGAGAAATTGATGTGGTCGGTGATCAGCATCACCGAGCCTGGCCCCATGTCCGGATCGACCGAGCCAGCGGCGTTGGTGAGGATCAGGTTCGAAATGCCGAGGCCGGCGAGCACCTCCAGCGCCGGCCGCATCGCAGCCGCGTTGCCGTGCTCGTAGTAGTGAGCGCGGCCGGACAGCATCAACACTGGTGTGCCGGCGAAATGTCCCGCCACCACCTCGCCGGCATGGCCGGTAACGCCGCTTCTGGGAAAGCCCGGCAATTCGGCATAGGAAATGCGGACAGCGTCCTCGACCTCTTCGACAAGCCCGCCAAGACCCGAACCCAGCACCAGCGCGGTGGCGGGCGCCAGCCCGTCCAGCCTTTCGACGAGACGATCAAGCGCCTCCTTCATTTCAACCAGCTCTTCATTTCAACCAGCTCTTCATTTCAACATGTCGCCCTGGAAGCCGTAGGGCAGCATGTCGCCCATGGTCACGGTCTCGACCACGCCGCCACTGTCGCAGAGATAGAGTTTGGTTTCCGGCCGGCAAAATTCGGCCAGCCGCTGCCGGCAGCCGCCGCAGGGTGAGCATTTCGCCGTGCGCTCGGCGATCACCGCGATCTCCGTTATCCTGCCGCCGCCGGCCATGATGTAGTGGCCGAGCGCGGTGGTTTCGGCGCACCAGCCTTCCGGATAGGACGCGACCTCGATGTTGGCGCCGGTAAAGACGCGGCCGTCCTCGGTGCGCAGTGCCGCCCCGACCGGAAACTTCGAATAGGGCGCATAGGCCTTGGCCATGGCCGCCTTGGCCGCTTCGAACAGATCATGCGACATTTAGTTTTTCCCTCGCATGATCTTGTCCGAAAAACGGGTTCCACTTTTCGAAGTCATGCTCATATTTTCCTTTTTCGCATGGCCCGATCCGAAAACCGGCTTCCACTTTTCGCGGCCATGCTCAGCGTTCTTTGACATAGGGCACGCCGCCGGCCCGCGGCGGGATCGCCTTGCCGATGAATCCGGCGAGCAGGATGACGGTGAGGATATAGGGCAGCGCCTGCATGAGTTGCACCGGCACTTTGCCGATCAGCGGCAGCGGCGTGCCCTGCAGCCGGATCGACAGCGCGTCGAGGAAGCCGAACAACAGGCAGGCGAACATGGCATTGACCGGCTTCCATTTGGCGAAGATCAGTGCGGCAAGCGCGATGTAACCCTTGCCGGCGGTCATATCCTTCACGAAGCCGCCATTCTGCACCATCGACAGGTAGGCGCCGGCAATGCCGGTGAGCACGCCGGTGCAGATCAGCGCCCGGTAGCGCAGCCAGGCGACCGAGATGCCAGCGGTGTCGACCGCGGCCGGGTTCTCACCGACCGCGCGCATGCGCAAGCCAAAGCGGGTACGGAACAGCACCCACCAGGTGAACGGCACGGCGAGGAACGCGACATAGACCAGCACGGAATGGCCGGAGATGAGTTCCGAATATATCGGGCCGAGGATCGGCACCCCCCTAAGCGCGTCCGCGCCGGGCCAGATGATCGCCCCGAACCGCTCGTCGGGCGCAAGCGCCGGCGTACGTCCTCCTTGCTGGAACCAGGCCTGGCCGAGCATGATCGTTGATCCGGCGGCGATAAAATTGATCGCCACGCCGGAGACGATCTGGTTGCCGCGATGGGTGATTGAGGCAAACCCGTGGACCAGCGCGAAAGCGACCGAGATGAGGATGGCCATGCCGAGGCCGATATAGGCGGAATGGAAGACGGACGCTGCGGCGGCACCGGCGAAGGCGCCGACCAGCATCTTGCCCTCGAGCCCGATGTCGAAGATGCCGGCCCGCTCCGAATAGAGGCCGGCGAGGCATGCGAGCAGCAAGGGCACCGACAGGCGGATCGTCGAGTCCAGAACCTGGATGATGGCGTTGAACATGTCCATCTCAGGCACCCTTCCCCTTGATCGCTTCCATTCCGACAGATCTCGGGCTGACTGAGGCGAACAGCGCCTGGACATAGGGCCGGAACATGTGCTCGAGCGCGCCGGCGAACAGGATGACCAGGCCCTGAATGATGACGATCATGTCGCGGCTGATCGCCGGCATCTCGAAGGCGAGCTCGGCGCCACCCTGGTAGAGCATGCCAAACAGGATTGCCGCCAGCACGATGCCGACCGGGTGCAGGCGCCCCATCAGCGCCACGGCGATGCCGACGAAACCGGCGCCGGAAACGAATTCAAGCGCGACATTGTGCTGATCGCCCATCGTCGGATTGAGCGCCATCATGCCGGCCAGCGCGCCCGAGATCATCATAGCGACCATGATGATGCGGGTCTCCGAAATGCCGGCATAGCGCGCCGCTTTCGAGCTGTGGCCGTAGGTGCGCATCTCGTAGCCGAGTCTGGTGCGCCAGATCAGCACCCAGACCAGAAAGGCCATGGCCAGCGCCAGCAGGAAGCTGATGTTGAACGGCGCCGAACGGATCTTGGCGCCGAACAATTCGATGACCCAGTTGAGCTTCGGCAGTTGCGCGCCGTCGAGGAAGGTGCGTGTCTGCGGCGCCATCGAATTGGCCGGCTTCAAGAATCCGACCAGTGCGTATACCATGACGCTGGCAGCGATGAAATTGAACATGATGGTGGTGATGACGATGTGCGAACCGCGCTTGGCCTGCAGATAGGCCGGGATAAGCGCCCACAGCGCCCCCATCGCCGCGGCGGCGATGATCGCCAGCGGGAAGGTGAGCCACCAGGGCAGCACGCTGTCGAAGGCCAGGCAGACGATGCCGATGCCGAGACCGGCGATATAACCCTGGCCCTCGCCACCGATGTTGAACAGGCCGCAATGCGCCGCAACCGCCACCGACAGCCCGCTGAAGATGAAGGTGGTGGCGTAGAAAAGCGTAAACGCAATGCCTTGCCCGCGGCCGAAGGCGCCCTCGACCAGGACGGCGGCAGCGCGGAACGGATTTTCGCCAACCAGAAGCACGACGAAGCCGGCGACGACGAAGGCAACGGCGAGATTGATTACCGGGATCAGCCCGTAATCGGCCCAGGCCGGCAGCTTGGCGTAAGGCGCGCTCATTCGGCCGCCTCCTGGCGCTCGACGCCGGCCATCAGCAGGCCGAGCTCGCCTTCGGTCGCCTCCGGTCCGCGCTCGCCGACGATGCGGCCGGCAAACATCACCAGGATGCGGTCGGACAGCGAGCGGATCTCGTCGAGCTCGACCGACACCACCAGCACCGCCTTGCCCTGGTCGCGCATGGCGATGAGCCGCTTATGGATGAATTCGATGGCGCCGACATCCACGCCGCGCGTCGGCTGGCCGACGATCAGCACGCCCGGATCCTGCTCCATCTCCCGGGCCAGCACGATCTTTTGCTGATTGCCGCCGGAGAAATTGGCGGTCTTGAGCCGGCAATCCGCCGGACGGATGTCGTATTTAGTAATCTTGTCCCTGGCGTCGTTGCGGATCGCGTCGATGTCGAGGAACGGCCCCTTCAGATATCGTTCGTCGTCGTGATAGCCGAGGATCGAATTCTCGTTCTCCTCGAAGGCCAGCACCAGCCCGACATGATGACGGTCTTCCGGCACATGGGCGAGACCGCGGTCGCGCAGCTCGCCGGGATCGGCGGCCCCGGTGAGATCGATCGGCTTGCCGTCGAGCATGACGGAGCCCGAGACGGCGCGCCTGATGCCGGAAATCGCCTCGAGCATTTCGGATTGCCCGTTACCGGCGACGCCGGCGATGCCGACGATCTCGCCGGCGCGCACATCGAAGGAGATGTCGTCGACCATGGTGACGCCGCGGGAATCCTTCACTGTCAGGTTCTTGACCGCGAGCTTGACGCCGCCGGCTTCCGTCTCGCCCTTCTCGACCCTGAGCAGCACACGGCGCCCGACCATCAGCTCGGCCAGTTCCTCGACTGTGGTCTTCTTGGTCTCCCTGGTCGCCACCATCGTGCCTTGGCGCATGACCGAGACCGTGTCGGTGATCGCCATGATTTCGCGCAGCTTGTGGGTGATCAGCACGATCGTTTTGCCCTGCTCCTTCAACTGCTTGAGGATCCGGAACAGATGGTCAGCTTCTGCAGGCGTCAGCACGCCCGTCGGCTCGTCGAGGATCAGGATTTCGGCGCCGCGATACAGCGCCTTGAGGATTTCGACACGCTGCTGCAGGCCAACCGGCAACTCCTCGATGATCGCGTCGGGATCGACCTCCAGCCCGTATTCGCGCTCGAGCCGTTCCAGCTCCGACCGCGCCTTGGTGATGCTCCTCTTCAGCAGGGCATCGCTTTCGGCGCCGAGAATGACGTTTTCCAGCACCGTGAAATTGTCGACCAGCATGAAATGCTGATGCACCATGCCGATGCCGAGCGCGATGGCGTCGTTTGGCGTCTTGATCGACGCCGGCTGGCCGCCGACGCGGATCTCGCCGCTGTCGGCCTGGTAGAAGCCATAGAGGATCGACATCAGCGTCGACTTGCCGGCGCCATTCTCACCGACAATGCCGTGGATGGTGCCGCGCACGATCTCCAAATTGATGTCGCGGTTGGCGCGCACGGCGCCAAAACTCTTGTTGATGCCGATCAACTCGATTGCGGCTTGCGCCATGCAGCCTGTCCCACTCTTATTTTTTTATCGCTTGGTCAAAACGCCTAGCATGACGCCCCGTCTGTGCCAATTGGCCGGAGCAGCGTTCACTCTCGACAAATCACCGCCCGCTTGTCAATTTCGAACGTGGCCGCGGCCTTCACAACGCTATCGCATCGGCCTGAAAATCGGGTTGGATTGTCAGCAGCACGACGCGAAGATTGTAAGGCTTAGAGCGTATTTTTGGCGTCCAATTGGACGCATGTCGTTCTAATGTGGCGAATCCCGAAATTCGCATCTCTTGAGAGTTGCGCAGCAAGAAACCGAGGTTTTTCAGATGACCATGCCCTCCGACCGGCTGACGACGCTGGAAATCCGCGCCGCCGAGCAGGAGAGGATCATCGAGGAACTGTCCGGCCAGATCGCCGAGCAGTGGAAGGTGATCGAGCGCATGCAGCGCAAGCTCGATGCGCTGACCGACCGCTTCCTGGCGCTGGAGGAACAGGCCGCACCCGACGTGCCGGTGACCAAGCCGCCGCATTGGTGAGCATACTGAGAAAAGCAAAACCGCCGGGCTTTCACCCGGCGGTTTCGATCAGATCGGCAATCTCACGATCAATAGGGGCAGGCATTGTCCGACATGTAGTCGTGCACCTTGATAGTACCGGCGACGATGTCGGCCTTGGCCTTTTCGACCGCCGCCTTCATCGCGTCGTCGACAAGCGCCCTGTTGTTGTCGTCCATAGCGTAGTCGACGCCGCCTTCCTTGAGGCCGAGATCGTTGATGCCGCCGGTGAACTTGTCGTTCTTGGCGTCCATGAAGGTGTTGTAGACGGCGACGTCGACGCGCTTGACCATGGAGGTCAGCACCTTGCCGGGCTGCAGGCCGTTCTGGTTGGAATCGACGCCGATGCCGAGCTTGCCGGCGTCGGCTGCCGCCTGCAGCACGCCGACACCGGTTCCGCCTGCCGCCGCGTAGATCACGTCGGCGCCCTGGTCGATCTGCGTCTTGGCGATCTCGCCCCCTTTGGCCGGATCGTTCCAGGCTGCCGGCGTGTCGCCGGTCATGTTCTGGATCACATCGGTCGCGCCGGCCGCTTTGGCGCCGCCGACATAGCCGCAGCCGAATCTGCGGATCAGCGGAATGTCCATGCCGCCGATGAAGCCGACCTTTTTGGTCTTCGAGGCCATCGCCGCCATCACCCCGACGAGATAGGAGCCTTCCTGCTCCTTATAGACGACGGAGCGGACATTGGGCTTGTCGACGACCATGTCGATGATGGCGAACTTGGTCTCGGGAAACTCGACGGCGATCTTCTCCAGCGCATCTGCCCAGGAGAAGCCCGCCATGGCGATGGGATTGCGGCCGTCCTCGGCGAAACGGCGCAGTGCCTGCTCGCGCTGGGTCGCGTTGCTGACCTCGAATTCCACATAGGCGATGCCGGTTTCGGCCTTGAACTTTTCGGCGCCATTGTAGGACGCTTCGTTGAATGACTTGTCGAACTTGCCGCCGAGATCATAGAGAAGTGCTGGCTGAATGTCCGCGGCGAAGGCCGGAAGAACCATCGCAGTTGCGGCCAGCAGGCCGAGAACGATACGTTTCATGTGATCCACACCCTGTCGGTTATTTTTTCCGTTATGCACCGCCTGCCTGCCCGGCTCTCCGGCAGGCATGCGACATCAGACAGGAGTGTCTTCCTCCCGCTTCGGGCCAATCTGGCACGGCCCGAAACAAAATTCACGCGGAATTTTGACCTTTGGAAAAGCGTGGCGCCGTATCCCGGCGCCACGGATCATTGTCTCGCCAAAGGCCTCAAGCCGAGACGGCAGCCGGGATGGCGCAGGTGACGCCGGTGCCCTGCAGATTGCAATAGCCGTAAGGATTCTTCGCCAGATATTGCTGGTGGTCTTCCTCGGCGAAATAGAACTCCGGTGCCGGAGCAATCTCGGTGGTGATCCTGCCGCGGCCGGCGCCGCGCAACGAGGCCTCATAAGCGTCATGCGATGAGATCGCCGCCTGGTGCTGCGCATCGCCAAACGTGTAGATCGCCGAGCGGTAGGTGGTGCCGACATCGTTGCCCTGGCGCATGCCCTGCGTCGGGTCGTGGCTTTCCCAGAACAGCTTCAGAAGCTGTGCATAGGACACGATCTTCGGGTCGTAAACGACGAGCACGACTTCGGCATGGCCCGTAAGGCCGGTGCAAGTTTCCTGGTAGGTCGGGTTGGGAGTAACGCCACCCGCATAGCCGACGGCCGTGACCCAGACACCATCGACCTGCCAGAACAGGCGTTCGGCGCCCCAGAAGCAGCCCAGCCCGAACATCGCCGTCTCCAGCCCCTCGGGATACGGCCCCTTGAGCGGCCGCTTCGAGACGAAGTGCTTGGATGCCGTCGGGATAGGCTTGGCGCGGCCCGGCAGCGCCTCGGCAGGCTTCGGCAGATTGAGCTTCTTGTTCAGCATGTCGCTGAGAAACATGTGCGGTCTCCCTTTCTCTTTGTTTGGGGCGCTGGAAAGCTATCACGTCTAGGCGAACCGCCCGGTCGGCCGCTCCCGCCTGTAGCCGATCATGTAGAGAATGAAGGCAAGCACCGCGAACACGGCGAAGCCGGGCTGGTTGAGCACCCAGGCGATGGCGCCGTCCCATAACAGCGGGCCAAGCTTGTCGCGGACGAAGCTTTCGAAGGTGCTTCGCGTATCCGGCGAGACGGCCAGCCAGCTCGTGTTGAGCGGGGTCATGACCAGCGCGGAGGCCGCCACCGAGCGTGTCGCGTCTATCACCGCCATAATGGCGGAAACCGAAAGCGCGACCAGTGCCGCGAGACGGAAGACGAAGCGGAACATCCAGACCTTACCTCCCCGGAAGCTTATCAGAAATGTCTGTATCGGCCTGATAAATAGGATCTGCCCGCTTTATCCGCAATCGCGACACGCGAAGTGAACCCACGCCGCCGGTTTGCGCCACTGAGGCGCCAGTCGGCAAAGTCACCGCCGCCGATCGCGGCGATCGGCTGCCAAGGCAGCACTGGTGACATGGACAGAGCATCCCTGTCCGACAAAGGGAATAGAGTGCCGTTATGTCTTGGCATTCGGCACCGGATCGACTAGATGAGCCCCGCGCCTGTTGCTTTGACGGCTCAGGTGCGGGGAAAGGGTGTCCGCTGGTTGACGGCGCCCACGGTGCGGAGTTCCGGACCGGAATCCCCGAAGGGAGACGCATCTCCCCAACCCGCGCGGCGAAACCGGCCGCGGCGAAAGTGCTAAGACGGAGAGGTGGCCGAGTGGTTGAAGGCGCACGCCTGGAAAGTGTGTTTACGGGAAACCGTAACGCGGGTTCGAATCCCGCTCTCTCCGCCAGCCAACTTCCTTAAAAGTCGTTTGTTTTCAAAAAACTTCGTTGTAGCCCTTGACCGCCGCAGCGCGAAACATATCTCATTCTGTGTAACAAACTGTGTAACATTAGAGCGACGTTATGCGACGATCTGTGGCTCCAAGGCCGCACAAGCGGGACGGCATATGGTATCTTGTACGCCGCGTGCCGAAGGAATTTTCGGCGTTTGATCGTCGCGGCCTGGTACGCATTTCCACGGGGGTCGCTGTTGCTGACGATCCGCGCGGTGTACGGGCTCGCGATGCGGTACGGAGCCTCGGCGCCGGGCTAGAGGCATACTGGCGCAAACTTGGCGATGGCCAGTCCGCAGAGGCAGCGCTGCGCTTCGAGGCTGCGAGGAAGCGCGCGCGATCGTTCGGGATAACCTATCGCACCAATGAGGAACTGGCGGCGGGGCCGCTCGAGGAACTCGTGACCCGCATCAAGCTGCTTCTCGACAGAAATGTGGTCGAGGACGCAAGGAACGTCTCTGCGGTGATGGGAGGAGAGCAGCGGCCGGCGCTGCGCCTGCGCGGTCTCCTCAAGGAGTTCGAAGCGATCGAGCAGCAGAACCTGCTGGCTATGTCGCCCAACCAAGCAAAGAAGTGGCGTAATCCCAAGAAGCGCGCGATCGCAAACTTGATTGGCGTCGTGGGCGACAAGGAGATCGCTCGCCTGACGCGGGACGACGCGGTCGCCTTCCGCGAGTGGTGGCAGAAGCGGATCGTCGGAGGCGGCCTCGATATCGGCACGGCCAATAAGGACATCGGCCACATCTCCAAGATGCTGCGTGTCGTCGACCTCACTCACCAGCTCAAGCTGGAGCCAGTTTTCCACAATCTGCGCCTTTCCGGTGCCGTTGCGGCTCAACGCGCTGCGTTCACGGCCGAATTCGTGCAGGGAGAGATTCTCGCCGAAGGCGCACTGGACGGGCTCAACGACGAGGCACGCCATCTTGTCTATTTGATCGCCGACACGGGACTCCGGCTCTCTGAAGCGGCAAACCTCACCACGGAAACAATCCACCTCGATCACGAAATCCCGCATGTGCGGGTGCGCCCCAATGGCCGTCGCTTGAAGACCGATCATTCGGCCCGTGACATACCGCTAGTCGGTTGCGCACTTGAAGCGATGAAGCTTCATCCGAACGGCTTTCCGCGTTATCGCGACAAGGCGGCGTCGCTTTCGGCGCTCGTCAATAAGGTACTCACCAACAAGAAACTTCTGCCGACATCGGAGCATAGCCTCTACAGCCTACGCCACACCTTCGAGGACCGACTAACGGCGATCGAGGCGCCGGAGAAAGTGATAGCGTCCTTGATGGGCCACAAATGGATCCGGCCGAAATACGGCGCCGGACCCTCCCTGGCGCAGAAGCGCCAGTGGCTCCAAAAGATCGCCTTTACCCCGCCCGCACGTATCTGACGGTTGTGAGGCGCCGTCGCGGGTAAGATCCTTGGGGGCCGCCAAAGCCACGGGTATGTCCCTGCTCATCGAGATCCGAGGCCGAAGAACTCGCCCCTGCGCCGGCCGCCGCTGCCAGAGGGAGGTGAACGAATATCAGGCGGGCTTCAAACATTGTGATTTGGCGCTATGGAACGACAGTCGGCCATCTCGGCAGTTCCGGCGGGCGACCGGTCGTTTTCGAGTCGGCGCGGCAGTAAATCTCGGGGCTGCTCAAGGACTTGCTGGCGAAGGAAAACGCGGCCGTCGAAAAAGCGTCCCAGCAGGCGGGCCATTTCTCGCTCGGCTTCAGTCGACGCCCAATCGGACCAGGGACGTGCTCGAAATCCTGGTGCTCAGCCACAAGGGCGTATTCGATTCCAATGACGGCGGTTATGTCCAGGCGGCGGTCCGCATCGAAGATGGCGCTCGTCCTGAGCCCGAGCCGGCCGAGACTCGCGAGGTCATTCTTATATCGCTTCGGAAATGCCGGAAGGTTGAACTGCTTGGTAGGAGCGTAGCGCTGATGCTTGGCTGTAAGCATCGTTAGCCAAGCGCGGCGATTAACAAGGCGGGCTTCCCGCCATGTCCGATCCACCCATCCGGTCCTTTACGCTCTCCTCGATGTGCAAGCGAGTCACAACTCCTTCGCGTGCTCTTTTACTGCCGAATCAAGCGCCTGGCTTAGAGGGACCGCTTTGGAGAATAGGAAGCCCTGAGCGGTTCTGCAGCCAAGCTTGTACAGAGTTTGCCGATCTGCCTCTGTTTCGACGCCCTCGGCCATGACCTCGATTCCGAGCGTCCTACCAAGATCAATCACCGTTTTGACAAGAAGCCGGTCCTCCCGGGACTTAGCTAAGCCGCGAATGAAGCCCTGGTCTATTTTCACCTTGCGTATCCGGCTGTCCTTGAGCGATGCCAACGTGGAAAAGCCGGTACCGAAGTCATCGAGCGCGATGGAAATGCCAGCATGCGAAAGCCGGCCGAGCTTTTCATCCACTCTGTCCGGGTCCACTGGGGACTCTTCGGTAATCTCGATTTCGAACATCGTTGTAGGGAGGCCTTTTGCCGCCAGACCATTCAGAACCATGTCGTCGATATCGCCGGCTTCCAATTCGCGCGGTGAAACATTCATCGCCACACGAACATCTCGACAGTCAGCTTTCACCAAGCCATCGATAAGGGCACAACAGTCGGAGAATACCGTTTGAGTCAGCAGTTGAAGCATTCCGGTTTCGCGTGCGGCTGTCATGATTTCTGGTGGAGAGATAGAACCATGAATCGGATGAGACCACCTCAGCAAGGCTTCAAATCCGACCACGGCCTTGGTGTCGAGTCTTACGATGGACTGGAACCAAGGTGCCAAGCTTCTCGTCTCAATAGCCGAATGAAGGTCGCGTTCGATGGACTGGCGGCGTTGCAGTTCCCTGTCGAGTTCGGCATCGAATAGGCAAAATTCATTCCTGCCACGACGCTTAGCTGTGTAAAGGGCGACATCCGCTCGCAACAACATTTCCGTAAGCCCGGGGCTTTCAGCCAAGTATATTCCTATAGATGCCCCGATCCGGACGGACGCCACCTCAGGATAGGGGCTGGCAACCTTGGCTATGATATTGGATGCGAGATTACTGGGAGAAAGCGAATCCCACAGTGAGGGAAAAAACAGCACGAATTCATCGCCGCCGATACGGGCGAGCGTTGAGCCTTCCGGTGCTTCCGCCTGTATCCGGCGGGCGATCATGACAAGTAGTTCATCACCGGTCCTGTGACCGTAGGTATCGTTGACAGATTTGAACCCGTCTAGATCAATCAGCATTGCAATGAAGGGGCCGTCTGTGTTCTCGAACTTAGCGATTGCGTGTTCGAGGCCCCGCCTGTTGAGAAGGGCCGTCAGGTGGTCCTCCCGGGAATTGCGCTCCATTTCAGCCGCAAGCCGCTCCGCCTCATGTCTCAGGCGGCTCGCTTCGCGGAAGCGCGCCTGTCCAACAAACGAGGCTCGAACCAAACCGCCCATGAAGAGCAGAACGGCAAAAGCCAGAATGTAGTCCTCAAAGTTGCCTTTCGCCGACAAGCACCCCACCGTGATGAGGAGCGGCGGTGTGATGAAGTTGGTCGCCACCGCGGCATATGCACTGCCATATGTAACCGCACCAGCTGCGATGCCCGCCAGAATAATCAGATGCAGCGGTGCTTGAGGAGTCGTGTATCCAACCGTAAGGACGGCAAGAAGGGACCATGCAAACCCTGCCAGAAGAGCAAGGATACTAAACCAGCGAAGCCGCCGCGAAATCCCTGTTAAACCGTTGTGGTGCCCCGTTTCCTTTAGCTGATAACGGGCGAGTGCAAGGCGGGCGGCATTTATCGCATTGACGACCAGGAACCAGATTGCGGCGGCAAAGCCGCTGCCAGAAAGGGCCTGCACTGTCAAAATAAGGCCTGATAGGACGGCGCTTATCGGCATTGACACGAAGAGACCGGCCCTCAGGTCAGCAAGCTGATCTTGAAGGATTCTGGCCTCCAGCGCGTGTTCTTTCGTTAGGGCCATAGACCGGTCAGCTTGCTTCCACGCTTCTTCCCAGCGCAGCCTATGCAAGCCCACTGAAGGACGGGTTAATTATTCAACGGGCTATCAGCCTTCTGGGTCGCGCAGCCAAGCAATTCAGTGGCCCTGGGGAGCGGCCAGTCGCCGAGGGATGCTTAATTCTCCGTCCCTGGCAGCCAGCACCGGCAGCTCTACGCCTTCCGATTCAGCTTGGTGGTCCAATTTCGAGATGGGACGGCGCTCGCGGAGCCATCGTCCCATCTGCCTTTGCTAGTATGAGCCGATCGTGCTCCTTCAGGCGACAAGGTGTGAATTCTGAGTTGTGCCAGCCACGGGGTCAGGCACTTGCCGGGTACGGATCAACGACCTACGGGCTGAATCGATACTGCCGCTGATCAGCGCCGCGGCTCCTGAAGGCTACCCTTCGAGATGTACTCACTCTGAGTAGCAACTTCACGCCGCCCAATATGTCTGACGCCATTTCGCATGAGGGCGGCCAGCACGCGCTGCGCCCGGTCTCGGTTTCCGAGCCGCCGCCGCGCTACCTCAACCTCGTGCTCCAGCCGCTCGAAAGTCGGCGTGTAGGCTTCGCCGTGACGAACGACCAAATAGGCCGCAACAGCCAGACACCGTTCGAGCTCCGCGAACGATGGTGGAGGACCGGGAAATTTGGCGGCGCGCGGCATGGTCTGGCTTGACCAACTCTCTGCTTCGACTACTCAGAACCTGAACCTGACTGTCATCGCAAGTTCTCCGGCGCGCCTACAGCCGGAATGCCTTCCCTTCTAGCCTTGGCAAACGCTCTGTCGCCTTCCAGGAATTCCGTCAGCATGAAGGGAATGAGCTCGGTGACCGATTCGGACTCGCCGTAAGTCTGACGGTAGAGCGCGGCATATTCTTTCAGGGCTTGGTTCAGCTCGGCGCTGACAGTGACGGTGATTTTCGAAGGTGTCCGGTCGGGCAGCTTTCCGAGTTTAAGGGTCGACATGATTCCTCCTTCTCAACCCGAATACGGCCGCAGCACGAGATCCTTGTGCACGATGACGCGCAGCGGCCAACCAGGGCGGACGGTGATGGTGGGTTGAATATTCAGGTTCTTTTCGGTGATGCGCTGGCCGGCCCGACTGACGTTTTGCTGGGCGGATTCGCGCATCGCTTTCACCAGATCGCTTTCGTTTTTCCCAAAGCTCAACTCGGTACCAACGCCCAGTAACGTGGCCAGCGCCACCCCCTTGATCAGCTGCCAGGTGTGGAAATCCACCTTATCCTCGAGCCCCGCGTAGCCGGCGGTGTCTGTCGCCGGCAGATTGTCGATTTCGATCGAAGAGCCGTCAGGTAGCACAATGCGCTGCCAGACCAGCAGAGCGCGCTTTTGCCCAAAGGCGACAACGCTGTCATAGGTGCCGATCAGGCGTGACCCTTGTGGAATGAGCAAGGTGCTGCCGGAGACTGTGTCGTGCACATTCTCGGTAACCTGCGCGACGACAAGGCCGGGCAAGTCGGAATTAATGCCGGTGATCAGGCTTGCTGCGATTACGCTGCCGGCCATCAGCTGATAGGGCGAGGCCGACGTCTGCAATGCATGCGGATTGTAGATCCCGCTTGTGGTCCGCTGGCTCACAAAATCAAGCTTGCGCTGTTGGTTGTTCTGGTCGCCTTCGGCCGGCGCGACGGAAGCTGGCGCGCGTCCGGCGTCGGATTGAGGAAGGGGTGCCTCATACCGCGGCTGCACACCTTTCTCATCCCCGGCGACATCCGTCGGCTTGGGCCGGTTTTCGATCCGGAACAAGACTTCCGATTCACGCGCCTCGATCGCCTGCTGGGCAAGGCGCTGCTCCTCGGCGGAGACCTCCTGCCCCGGCGCAATGCCCAGCTGGCGCTGCCGCTCAAGGATGGGGCGACCGAGGTCGCCCGGTAGCGGCGGTCCAAGCACGGGAGGCTTCGGCTTCATTCCGGAGTAGTCCTTGGGAAGCGCTTCAAGTCCCTCCGCAGTTGGCTTGCGGTCGGTATTGTAGAGGTCTTCCGCCTGCTCTTTGATGCGCAAGGCAGGTCCTTGAAGCGCCATCATGGTGACGCCGAATATGGCACCGGATCCGACAGCAGCGATCGAGATGACCACGCGGCGCCTGAAACGCACCGTGCGGCGGGGAGAAGCCCGCAACTGCAGTTGCTCGGGATCGATTTTCGGGGGCGCATTGGATGGGAAGGTATCGGTCATGACCGCTCTCCTCACCGGCTGGAACGCGCAAAGAGTGGTATCCGCCGTGGCGGCTGCCGACCGTCGGTCCTCGTGATGCGCACCACCTGCTGCCGCTTGGTGCCCAGGCGCAATTCGGCCGCGGCGAAGAGACGGTCGACGATGTAGTAGTTGCCGCGCATGCGGTAGTTGACGAGCTGGCTGTTCCCGTCAGCGCCGACGAAGAAGAGCGGCGGCGCCTCGCCCTGATCGATGCGGCGCGGGAATTCGATGTAGACCTTGCTGCCGTCGTCGAAAGCGCGCGTCGGTCTCCAGGGCGGCGTATCACCGCTGATCGAGTAGCGGAAGCGAATGTTCTCGAGCGCCACATTCGACGCCACCGGCGTGACAGCCTCGGCCTGAGCGTTGCGTTGGCGCAGCGCGATGATCTGGTCCTCGCTGTAAGTCCAGGAGACCGCCGCCATGGCGGTCTTCTCAGTGCTTTGAAGCTGCAGGTGGTATGTCCGCCGTTCCGTGGTGATCACCAAATTGGTGCTAAGCCCCGGCGCGAAGGGTTTTACCAGCACATGGGTGCGCTGATTGTCGCCGGTGCCGCTGACAGTGTCGCCAATAACCCAGCGCACTGTGTCGCCAGCCGACACAGATGTCAGTTTCTCTCCTGGCTGGAGTGCGATGTCGACGACTCGCTCGGGCGCGGCATAGAGCTGATAGAGCGCGCCATCGGCAAAGGGATAAACCTGCACCGCGTTGACATAGCCATACCTGGTGGGTTGCTGCGTCGCTGCTTTGTTGGCATCGGCGACACGTTCTTCAGGGGAACGCTTATCCTCGGCGACCTTGCCCGGATCGGGCTGCAACTGGCCGGGCAGCGGCAAGGGTTTCGGCACCTCGACAATCTTTACCGGCTTCTCCGGCGCTTTCTCGATTGCCGCTGGTTTGAAATCAGCCGTGTCATAGGAAATCTGAGGCGGCGGTACAGGCTTCGATGCACAGGCGGAAAGAACCACTGCCGACGCCGACAGGATCAGCGCGGCACGAAACGATGGCACTCTATTTGTCATTGGCAGGCTCCTTGGGGGAAACTGATGTCGGTGCGGCGCTGTCAAGCTCTCGCGACCAGTCGATGGCGTTGATAAAGACGCCAAGCGGGTTGTTGCGCAGCTGATCGGTATTCCACGGCGGCCGGAGCACGACGGTCAGGATCCCGGTCCAGCGCGTCGTGCTGGAGAGACTGCCGCGCTCAAACACCTGCTCGGTCCATTTGACCTGGAACGAGCTGTCGGAGGCTCTGACCACACTGGTCACCTGGACGGAAACGCTGCGTGTGCCGATCTGACCGAAAGGGTCGTTCGCCTTGGCATACTCATTGAGGAATAGGGCCCCGCGGTCGGTGGCAAAGTCATAGGCTGCCAGCCAGTTCTGCCGCACCAACACCGGATCGGTGGAAACGGAGCGGACATTCTGGATAAAACGGCCGAGATGCCAGGCGATCTGGGCATCGGACGGCTCGTAATCCTGGATCGCCGGCGCGACGGCGCGCGCCTCGCCGAAGCGGTCGACCTCGACGACATAAGGCAAGACACGGCTTTGCATCGAGTGCCATACCAGTCCGCCGGAGAGCCCGGTCGCCAAGGCCAGACAGCCAATAGCTGTCAACCGCCAGTTGCGGGCCTGCACACGAGATGAGCCGATGCGCTCGTCCCAGAGCTGGGCGGCTTTTTGATACGGCGTGACCGGCTCGGGTGTCTTGCCGTAACGTTGAACGGGTCGCTTGAAGAGCATTTAGTCGTCCTTGTCATGGAGAGAGGGATTGGCGCTGCCTCCCGGCCTATCGCCATCCCGAACAGCCTGAATGGCCGCGTGTCGATGCGCACGGGCTGTCTGCTCAGAACGCAAGCGCCTCGCCCAAGTGGGCGCGGCATCGGGGGCGGCACCGGCAGGGCTTCCGGTCATTGATGCGGTCGGCGCACCGCCGGTCGCAATCCAGGCGGCCTCGCGCCCGACACCCGCGCTGCGCCCGAAGCCTTCCGCGACCGATCCTGCTGCTTGCATCGCGGCGCCGCCGGCGGCAGCGGTTACACCATGCATTCCAGCAGCCACACCGGAGAGGCCGGTGTCAAACGAGGTCGCACGTCCCAACTGCCACGCCGAGAAAGCTGCCGAACCCATGGTCGTGCCGGCTCGGATGGCGGCGAGACCGCCGCCGGTTGCCATGCGCGCACCGGCAAACGCCGCGCCTCCGGCAACGAGCGATGCGCCAGCAGCAGCCGCGGTGGTGCTCAGCGCGGCGCCCGCGCCGAGCTGAGGGGCACCCGAGACAAGGCCCGAAGCTATCCCGGGTCCAAAAATGCCGAGCCCAAGTAGTGCGAGCGCGCCCAGCACCTGTGACATTGCGGCAGCAAGGTCCGGCTCCTTGCCCTGCAGTGCGGAAGCGAATTGACCGAATAGCGTGGAGCCGATGCCGACGATCACGGCGAGCACCATCACTTTTATGCCCGACGAGATCACATTGCCGAGCACGCGCTCGGCCAGAAACGACGACCGATTCCAGAGTGCGAAGGGAACCAGAACGAATCCGGCGAGCGTGATGAGCTTGAACTCGAGGATGGTGATGAAGAGCTGGATCGAAAGGATGAAGAAGGCGATGATGACCAAGAACCAGGCCACGAGCAGCACAAAGATGGTGAGCGCGTTGCCGAAGATCTCGGGGAAGCCAAGAAGCTGGCTTGCTTGATCAAGCAGTGGCCAGGCGCCCTCGAATCCGGTCGCGGCAATGCGGCCTGGCCGCATGAGATGGTCGGCGGGGAGGTTGCCGGCGGATGCATTGATGCCGAGGCCGGCGAAGGACCGATAGATGATATCGGCGAGGTTCTTGAAATTGCTGAGGACAAAGGCAAAGAAGCCGACATAGAGAACCTTGCGGATGAGGCGGCCGAGAATGTTGGGTTCGCCGCCGAGCGCCCATGCCAGGCCGGCAAGTGTAATGTCGATGCCGATCAGGATGGTTGTGAGGAAGGCGACCTCGCCCGAAAGCAGACCGAACCCGCTGTCGATATAGCGGATGAAGGTCTCCATGAAGCGATCGATGACACCGAGATCATTCATGAGCCGCCTTCCTCGTCGTAAAGAACTGATGCTCAGTTGCCAGGATAGGCGGTGCCGGAGCCAAGGAAGCGTCGCGTCGTCTCGCGGGCGGCTTCCTCGGACTGCGCCTTGCGGGCGGCATCCTCGGCCTCAGCCCGAAACTGCGTCGCCAAGAGCGTCTGGATCTGCATCTGCTGCTTGGTCGAAAGCGCCATCAGCTGGTTGGTGGCCTGGCTCGCCTCAAGCGCACCGGCGGCGCCCTGGCTGCGGTTGACGAGATCGGCAAGCAGATCGCCGTCGGAACGCACGTTCTCGACGATTTGCGACTGCACATCCATCGTCTGGCGGAAAGCCTTCATGGCGTTCTGCCAGCGCTCGCGCGCGGCGCTCGCCACATCGCTGACCTTGCTCGTCGCGTCGTAACTTTCCGGATATTGCTTGCGCCACTGGTCTTGAAGCTTGTTGAGATCAAAGCTCAAACCACTCGCCTGCTCCATCAACCCGTCGACGCGATGGAGCGCACCGGTGAGTTGGCCGACCGAGGAGAAATCGAGGCGCTGAAGATTGCGCGCCATATTCTGCAGCATGGTCGCCTGGTTCTGCAGCGACTGGATCTGATTGTTGATCTGCTCCAATGCGCGCGCCGCAGTCAGCACGTTCTGAGAATAGTTCGACGGATCGAACACAATAAGAGCGTAAGCTGGCTGGACGTAGTCAGCCATTGGTTTGGCCATCAGGGAAACGGTGATCAGGCCGGTGAAAAGGCGGCGTCCCATCATGACGATTGCTCCTTGTTTGGTTGAGGAAGGTCTAATTGAGGGAATTGGCGGAGAAGCTCGGCGGCCCAATCGAGGCCGCGCGCATTCAGGAAGTGGGTGGCAAACCTGCCCTGCCCGTGCTCGGACAGGACGCTGTCGATCAGGGTCTGCGTGGCCGGGTCGGAGGCGCCGCAAAGCGCAAGTGCCACGGGGCCGAGCCCAAGCTCGAAGAGGCGGTTGCCGCGGCGCGACTGCAGATAGTAGTGACGCTTCGGCGTGGCGCGGGCGACCAACTCGATCTGCCGCTCGTTCAGGCCAAACCGATCGTAGGCAGCCCGCGCCTGCGGTTCCACGGCACGATCATTCGGCAGGAAAATGCGCTGGGGGCAGCTCTCGATGATAGCGGGCGCTATTGCGGAGCCAGCGATATCGGCAAGCGACT
Source organism: Mesorhizobium sp. BHbdii (assembly GCF_053848045.1). Taxonomy (NCBI): domain Bacteria; kingdom Pseudomonadati; phylum Pseudomonadota; class Alphaproteobacteria; order Hyphomicrobiales; family Phyllobacteriaceae; genus Mesorhizobium; species Mesorhizobium sp. BHbdii. The sequence goes on from NZ_JBSPKX010000010.1 coordinate 55,110, forward strand.
GGGTGGCGAAGATCACCGACACGTTCTTCTTTCGCAGCACCTTCAGCCATTCGCGGATGCGGGCGGCGAACAGAGGGTTGTCCAGGTAGACCCAAGCCTCGTCGAGCATCAGCAGCGTCGGCCGCCCATCGAACCGCTCCTCGAGGCGATGGAACAGATAAGTGAGCACCGGCAGCATGGCGCTTTCCTGATGCATCAGCTCCTCGGTCTCGAAACACTGAACATCCGACAGCGCCAGCCGATCATCATCGGCATCGAGCAGCCGGCCGAAAGGGCCGTCGAGCGTGTAAGGCATGAGTGCCGACTTCAGCGCATTGGACTGAAGCAGCACCGACAGGCCGGTCAGCGTGCGTTCTTGCGCTGGCGCGGTAGCGAGGCTGCTGAGCGCCGACCAGATTGCCTCCTTCACCTCAGGCGTGACGGTAACGTTCTCATTGTCAATAAGGCCGGCGATCCATTCGGCTGCCCAACTGCGCGTAGCCTCGTCACCAATGTTGCGCAGCGGCTGGAAGGCAAGCGCACCGTCCGCGCCGAGTGCGTGATGCTCTCCCCCCATGGCCAGTGTCGCCGCGCGGGCTGAATTGCCTTTGTCGAAGACATAGACCTGCGCGCCGGCATAGCGCTGGAACTGCAAGGCGATTAGCGCAAGGAGCACCGACTTGCCGGCGCCGGTCGGACCAACGATCAGCATGTGGCCGACATCGTCGACGTGAGTGGAAAGCCGAAACGGGGTCGACCCGCTGGTGTCAGCAAGGAGAAGCGGCGGGGCCTCTCGCTGGGTGATCTTGGCGAGATGCTCGTTCGCCGCCGGACCAATCCATACCGACGACAGCGGCATGAGATGGGCAAGGTTCAGGGTGTGAATGAGCGGCTGGCGAACATTGGCATAGACATGGCCGGGCAAGGAGCCGAGCCACGCCTCGACCGCATTGATGCCTTCTCGGATCGTGGTGAAACCGAGCCCGTTAACGATGCGCTCCACCGCGCGAAGTTTGTCCGCGGCGGCTTGATGGTCCTCGTCCCAAACCGTCACCGTTGTGGTGAGATAGCCGAAGCCGACATGATCGCCGCCCAATGCCTGGAGGGCGGCATCGGCATCCAGGGCCTTGTTGTCGGCATCGCTATCAACGAGCGGCACGGGCTCGTTGGTCACTACTTCGCGCAGGATGGCGGCGATCGATTTGCGCTTGGCAAACCACTGCCGGCGCAACCGCGTCAGTGTTTTCGTGGCTTCCGTCTTGTCGAGCGGAATAAACCGCGTCACCCAGCGATAGGCGAAATCCTGATGGTTGAGGGCGTCGAGGATTCCGGGCCGGGTCAGGTTGGGGAAACCGAGGATGGTGAGGGTGCGCAGATGCTGTTCGCCCAGCATCGGCTCCAAGCCGCCGGTAAGCGGCGCATCGACTAGGATGCCGTCGAGATACATCGGCGTTTCCGGCACGGCGACCGGATGCCGACGGCTCGAGATTGTGCCGTGCAGATAGGTCAGCGTCTCGGCGTCGTCGAGTGCGCGCACTTCGGGCATGAAGCCCGAAAGGAGATCCAGGATACGGTCGGTCTCATCGCGAAACCGCGCCAGCTCCCGGCGCCAGTCTCTTTCGTCTTCCGAACGATGTGAGTCGACAAGCGCGCTTTCTGCCCGCGCCTGGCTGTCCGGCGGCGGCATGAACACCAAGGTCAGGTGATAGCGGCTCTCGAAGTGGGCGACCTTGGCCTCGAAGGCTGCACGGCGTTCTTCGTCGACCAGCCATGACGCTGCGTCGGGAAAATGCGAGTTTGGATAGCCCAGAGCTTCGGTGCGCTCGGCCTCGAAGAACAGTGCCCAGCCGGAGCCGAGACGTCTGAGCGCATTGTTCGCCCGGGCGCAATTGCCGACGAGTTCGGCTTCCGTCGCGCTTTCGAGATCGGGCCCGCGGAACCGCAAGGTCCGCTGAAAACTGCCGTCCTTGTTGAGGACGATACCAGGCGCGACCAATGCGGCCCAGGGCAGATGATCGGCAAGCCGCTCGGCTTTGCCGCGATATTCCGAAAGGTTCAGCATGCCAGCCATCCCTTCAGACGAAGGTGGCGGACGAGCACGCTGGGAAAATCCGGATCGCGTCGGGCGGCAAAGACCGCGAGCGTGTGGCCGGCAAGCCAGAGCACCAGGCCGGCAATCCATTGCTGCAGACCAAGACCGATGGCTGCCGCCACCGTACCATTGAGGATCGCCACCGCTCGCGGCGCACCAGCGAGCAGAATGGGCTCGGTCAAGGCCCGATGAACGGGAACCTCGAAGCCCTCGATATGCTGTTCGCCGGCGGTCATCAGACAAGTGCCCCGCCGCCAAAGGAGAAGAAGGAAAGGAAGAAGCTTGATGCGGCGAAGGCGATCGAGAGGCCGAAGACGATCTGGATGAGCCGGCGAAACCCGCCTGCCGTGTCACCGAAAGCAAGGGTGAGGCCGGTCGTGATGATGATGATTACCGCGACGATCTTGGCGACCGGTCCCTGCACCGACTCGAGAATCTGCTGCAGCGGCTGTTCCCAAGGCATGCCGGAGCCGGCCGCGTAAGCCGGCGCGCTAAGCAGAAACGCGACGGCGGCGGGCGAAAGAACGCGGAGCTTCTTGCTCATGAGAAAACCTTTCAAAGCTGCTGGAGTTGCGAAAGCGTGAGCGGGGTGACGGCGTAGTCGCCACTGCCGTCGAGGCCGGCGACCTCGGCGATCGCATCGATGCGGCGCGAGGATCCGCGGCCGGCGATGAAGACGATCAGATCAATGGCATCCGCGATGAGGCGGCGGGGAACGGCAACGACGGCTTCCTGGGCGAGCTGCTCGATTCGATAGAGGGCGGAACGCGCCGAGTTGGCGTGAACCGTGGCGATGCCGCCGGGGTGCCCAGTGTTCCATGCCTTCAGCATGTCGAGCGCTTCCGCGCCCCGAACTTCGCCGACGATGATGCGATCGGGTCTGAGCCGCAGCGTCGAGCGCACGAGATCGGCAAGCGTGACGGACCCCCGCCTCGTCCTTAAGGCAACGCAGTCCTTGGCCGCGCATTGCAGTTCGCGTGTGTCCTCGATCAGGATCACTCGCTCGTCGCATTCGGCGACTTCTGCCAACAGCGCATTGGCAAGCGTGGTCTTGCCCGATGAGGTGCCGCCGGCAACCAGGATGTTGCGGCGATCGCGGATCGCCTTCTTCAACGCATCGGCTTGCAGCGGCAGCATGATGCGATCGGCGACATAGTTGGCCAGCGTGTAGAGTTTTGCCGCGGGCTTGCGGATCGCGAAGCATGGCGCCAGCACGACGGGCGGCAGCAAGCCCTCGAAGCGCTCGCCGGACGGCAATTCGGCGCTGACAATCGGCTTGTCCGCATGCGCCTCGGCGCGCACGTGAGAGGCGACCAGGCGGACGATGCGCTCCGCCTCGGAAGGATGCATGTGCACGCCGGTATGGACCCGACCCTCGCCCAGCCGATCGAGCCGCAGTGCGCCGTCGGGATTGACCATGACCTCGATCACCGCCGGGTCGGCAAGTGCTTCGGTGATTGCAGGTCCCATGGCCGTGCGCAGCATGGCATGGCGGCGGTGGTCGGCTTCCGGATGAGAGCTCATCCTTCCGCTCCTCTGCCGTTGTCGTTGCCAAGCGCACGTTTTCCGGAAGCGATCTGACGGCCGACCTGCTCGACGAATTTGTCGAAGCGTTCCTGGGCGATCGCCTGTGTTGCCCTGTCCGGGACCGGCGTGTGGGCATGAAGCGTGATCGAAAAGCGGATGAAGAGCGCGAGGCTCTCAAGGATCATCTCGACATCGCGCCTGACATGGTCCAGGTCACGAGAAAGACGGTCGAGCCTTTTGCCATAGCGCCGGTCGAGCTCGTTCTCGCCACGCCGCTCGATGAAAGCCTCGACCGCTTTCGCCACGACCTCGGATTTGGTGGTCGAGGGATCACGGCTGAGGTTCTCCAGCTTTTCGCTTAGCTCGGGGCCAAGCAGAAACTGGTGACGAATGCGGTGGGACTTCATGGCGGGATATTCCGTTCAACGGCGCCGGTGCGCCGGCGACGGGGACGAACATCTGCGAGATCTTCGAAATCGGTTATGGCCGTTATTTACGCTGAGATGCGACCCGCTGCGGAACGCATTCAGAAGCCGGGCACGATGTCCTTCCCCTCGCCCCTGCCCTCGTTGAGGCCGTAGGCACGCGCAGCCGTGGAAATCCGGTCCATGACCCGTTTGTCCGCCATCGCCTCGCTGTCATCGTCGGCGGAGTTGGACAAGTCGCTCTGATCGAGCTCTTGAGAGACGGGGATGTGTTCTTCGGGCAGACCCGGATGACGCTGCTGCTGGACGCCACCCTCGTCTTCGATCCCCGCGCCAGCAGTTTCGTCGTCGGCAGCGAGACGACGATCTACACCGCGCACCTGTCCGCTCCAATCGTCAGGGCGCCGCGCAGGACAGTCAGCATAAAGACCGTCGCGCAGGACCGGCGAAGGCAGCACCCGTTCGGTGAAATTCTGGTCCTGATAGTAGCGCAGCTTTTTCGCGCGGAGCGGCGGTAACCCCGAAACCAGCACCAGTTCATCGGAGGGCGGCAGCTGCATCACTTCGCCCGGCGTCAGTAGCGGACGGGCAGTCTCCTGTCGGCTTACCATGACGTGTGAAAGCCAGGGCGCCAGCCGATGGCCGGCATAGTTGCGCATCGATCTGAGTTCGGTCGCGGTACCCAGCGCGTCCGAGACACGTTTGGCCGTGCGGTCGTCATTGGAGGAAAAGGCAATGCGCACATGGCAGTTATCGAGAATGGCGTTGTTCTCGCCATAGGCCTTCGATATCTGGTTCAGGGATTGCGCGATCAGATAGGCGCGGATGCCGTAGCCCGCCATGAAGGCGAGCGCGGTTTCGAAGAAGTCGAGCCGGCCGAGCGCCGGGAACTCATCCAGCATCATGAGCAGGTGATGCCTGCGGGTCTTCTTCGGATCGCCCTCAAGCCTCTCCGTCAGGCGTCTGCCGATCTGATTGAGGACCAGTCGCACTAGCGGCTTGGTGCGCGAGATGTCGGATGGCGGCACTACAAGGTAGAGCGACAGCGGCCGCTCGGCTTCCATTAGATCGGCAATGCGCCAATCGCAGGCCGATGTTGCCGCGGCAACGGTTGGATCGCGATAGAGCCCGAGGAACGACATGGCGGTGGAGAGAACGCCGGAACGCTCGTTCTCCGATTTGTTCAGCACCTCGCGCGCCGCCGAGGCCACGACAGGATGGACCTGGGGCTTATCCGCTGTGCCGAGATGGTTGGTGGTCATCATCCGCTGCAGCGTTGCGGCGAACGAGCGTTGCGGATCCGATAAGAACGTGGCGACGCGCGCAAGCGTCTTTTCTTCTTCGGCATAGAGCACGTGCAGGATGGCGCCGACCAGAAGGGAATGACTGGTCTTCTCCCAATGATTGCGCCGCTCGAGCGCGCCTTCTGGATCGACCAAGATATCGGCAATGTTCTGGACGTCGCGAACCTCGTTGGGGCCTTTGCGCACTTCAAGGAGCGGATTATAGCGCGCCGATTTTGGATCTGTCGGATTGAACAGGAGGCAATACGAGAACTTCGACCGCCAGCCGGCGGTCAGTTGCCAGTTCTCGCCTTTGATATCGTGAACGACGGCCGATCCGGTCCAGGAAAGAAGTGTTGGAACCACCAAACCCACGCCCTTGCCGGAACGTGTCGGGGCAAAGGCCATGACGTGCTCGGGCCCGTCATGGCGCAAATAACGGTCCTGCAATTTGCCAAGGAAAACGCCAGCTGGCCGAAACAGCCCCGCCTTCTCAATTTCCCGCGTCGCGGCCCATCGTGAGGAACCATAGGTAGTCACTAACCCGCGCTGCCGCGCGCGCCAGAGCGAGCCTGCGATCGCAGCGGCGCAACTCAGGAACCCGCTGGCTCCGGCAAGCGTGCCGGCCTTGTCGAAAACCTCGGGCGCATACGCGTCGAAATGGAACCACCATTCAAAGAGTTTCCACGGCTTGTAGATCGGCCATCCCCCCGCGATGAACCACGGCGCCCCGAGCAGCGCCTGATGGTCCAGCATATGAGCGCACCATTGCGTTGCGGCCCAGACACCGACAATGACGATGGCGAACACGACGGCGATCTGGCCGATCAGGAGCCTCGTAGGTGTCATCGGTTGATCCACCCTCAGATAGGTGGCCAATCATCGCGTCGCCGGATGAAAACTGGAACGTCCCCTAAGTGCGATTGAGTGCGAAGATGGGACCTCTAGTCTCAAAATTGCCGCGTGAGAACAGGTAGCAAACACGTTGGATCTTTGCCCCGGCCGCCGATCTGAGTGGTGCTGTGCAGCAGCCTTCAGTTGCATTCGCCCAAGCGCCACAGCCTGACGCCGAGCCGGGCTCAATCGGTCCAACCCGTTCGCCAGCAGTATCAAAAGCGGAGCAAGACCAGTCATAGTTTGCGCCGAACCCGCATCCTGCAGTCTCAACCTGAAAGAGCCGTCGCTGCCCCATGATCAGCAGCGATGGTCTCGGTGATATAGGCGCTGACCGTTCGGCTGTCTTGGCTTGCAGGCGTAGGGTCCCAACGTCAAACCTGCCCAACTCGTCCAGCAGTCGGGGCCAAGTCGAGAGGGCCTGTGCCAGAGAATCGACTCCCCGGCGCCGCGGGACCGCGTGATCCGCCCTGCTGATCAAGCAGGTAATCGCTCGCGGTGTGCAACAAACTATTGCATTATGAATGATGCGAGGGAGATTCTGTCTCTGCCATCTATTTGAGTCTAGAAGACGCGGTCGAACAGTTTCAGGGTCAACCCTATGTTCATCAAAATCGACAAAGCGGTGCTATATCCGATCGAGCAATCGGACGCGCCGAGATCGCTCAAACCTCATTGTGTGCCTACGCACCCAATGTCAGCTTGATGCCGCTGGTACAGAGAGCGTCGGGAGGTGAATGTCGAGGCAAGCCCTCGCCCGCGCCAAGGGCGAACCGTGCTGCCGGATCCGGCGTTATTAATGATCCCGGCTGTGGCCCCGGTCGCAATCGAGGTCTAACACAGTGGTGATTAGCCACCGAAAATCTTGCCCCTGGATGCTGGTCACAAGCGGGAAAAATGTGGCGGAATCTCGTGGGATAGTCATAGAATTTCACTTGGCGCCATCCCCAAAACCTTGCCCCGGCTTATCTGCCGGCATCGGACAAGGTACTAAAAAATAAAAGTTGTCGCTCTGGCTGCATTGATTCGGAAACACCCATGTCAGATCTGGTCATTGTGCTTCCCGGAATATCGGGCTCCGTTCTCGCAAAGGACGGAAAGGCTATTTGGAACGCGTCACTGGCAGCGACGTGGCGTATGAAATTCGGCGACATAATGAACCAAATTCGGCTGACTGGCCCCGAAGACGAGTCCCTCGATGATCTCGGAGACGGCATCGCAGCGAGCGCACTAGTCGACAACATAACAATCGTCCCGGGCCTCGAGAAACTCGGCGGCTACTCGATTCTGACGCAGGCCCTGCTCAGCCGCGGAACACTCAAACCGGGACGGAATCTGTTTCATTTCGCTTATGACTGGCGACGCAGCAATCGGGTTTCCTCTCGGAAGTTAGCTCGCATGGCCCACGAGAGACTAGCTCGATGGCGCGCGCAGAGCGGAGATGAACAGGCTCAAATTGTTTTTGTGGCTCACTCAATGGGTGGGCTGGTCGCTCGCCATTTCGTCGAGTGCATGGAAGGGTGGAAGATCACTCGGTCCATTATCGCGATAGGAACGCCATTCCGCGGGTCTGGAAACTCGCTATCGTCGCTTTGCAATGGATATAAGCTCGGGTTCGGGCCTGCAACGATTGCCGACGCTACGGAGGCGCTGCGATCATTCGACTCGTGCTATCAGCTGCTGCCAACCTACCCCTTCATAACGACGTCCACTGACGCAAATCCAGTTCGCGTTTCTGAAATCGATCTTCCAAATTTGAGCCGCATGCGCGCGATTCATGCCGTAGAGTTCCATCAGGAAATAAGTCACGCACAAGAGACAAACGCATCCATGGAACAATACGCCGCCAAACCGCCGCTGATAAGACCGGTCGTCGGTATTGAACAACCAACGACCGAATCAGCGACATTGATCGGGAGCGGGCTTGTGATGAAAGAGAACCATCCGTCGGGAACTCATCTGGGAGATGGTACTGTGCCGCGTGTGTCGGCAGTTCCTACAGGCCTTGGCATGCACTATTGCACGTACGTGCCGAATACCCATTCTTGCCTCCAAAGCGATGACGCTACGATCGATCATCTCCACGGTGTTTTAACAGAGAGGTCAATCGAGGATGACGCCTTTCGCGTCACAGGCGCCAATACTATCGGATTAAAAGTTGGAGATGTGCACCTTGCGAACGAGCGCTTCGTCGTCTCGGCGAAACCGTCGCGCTATGTTCAGTATCTTAATGTTACAATCAGTTCGTTGGAGGGATCAGCAGAAGGTCTCTATGAGCGCCTGCATCCCGACCATTCAGGTTACTACAGCAATAGCATCAAACTTGGACCTGGTACCTACAGAATCGAGGTTTCAGGCAAAGGTCATCGTCCCGCGGCCGATGTAATCATGGTTGTCAGTTGAAGACGCCCTGGAATAGTAGGGCTTGGTCCTGGAGCTTCCATCAGGACGTGAGAGACCAAATCGTCGCTCGCGATCGGATGCGTATTACTGATGGTTGGGAACCGATCGTCCGAAAAATCGAGCAATATACACTCGAGATTTTTTGGCTCGAAGCTGCCTTTCAGCACAATACGCTAACGATAACGGGACAAGTTGCCACGGAAGCAGTCAGAAGGTATATCGAAGAGCTTGCGCGATCGTACCCGGAGGCCTCGAAGGTCAACATTGATATTGAGGTGACCGCTCCATTCAGCCCTGCGGGCGACATCGAATATTTCGGCAGTCCCTCAAAGGGCATTGCTGGGAATTCCAAAGATACCCGTGTTACCGGGAATGTGACAGTCGACACCGACAGAACGGTTAGGCGGTTTCCGGCGATCAGCTCGGACGAACAGCCACGACCGGGTGATGTATTTCGGTTCGAAGTAAACCTTGATCGGACAAGGCACGATAACACAGAGGCGGAGGCGATAGAGCTTTCGGATCTGGAGGCGGGTTGGAAGACTCTTGACGTGGATGTGGAGGTAAACTCGAAACATCTTCGCTTTGCCTCCGGCGCCAACACTGGCACGATTACGATCGTCCGAAACGGCAACTCTCTCCCAGCGCGTTTCGAGGCTACGGTAGATCCCGATTTAGCCGGGGAAGGCGTGAGGGTTCTGGCCGCGTTCGAACTCCAAGGCCGCTTTACCGGAGCCGCCCGAAGGGAATTCGCAATTCAGAAACCTGATGCGACTGCAGCTCCCCGGATCGCTACCCCTGCAGATCCGCCCAAAGGTTCGATGGGTCTGGCTATAGGTGCTGCAGCTCCAGAGCTAACGTTGAAGATTCTCAAGGCCGATGACAAAGGCACATACATCTGGTCGTGTTCCGCACCAAGAGAACACAAGAGCGGCGGCGGCCGCGCAAGTGAACTCGTCGGTCTTGGAGATACCACCCGGGAATTTGCGCAGACCCTGCTGAATGCTTGCCCTACCCTGGCCCCGGGTGTTCACGCAGGCGTTCTCCAGGGCATTGGCGAAGACATTTGGAAAAGAGCGCCAAATGCATTCAAGGATCTCTATTTTCATCTCAATGACGTTCTTGGTCCCCATTTCCCAATCCAGATCATAACTGATGAACCGTATGTACCCTGGGAGATGATGCGCCCGCAGAACGGGAACGACGTGGAATGGGACCATCTCTATTTGGCCCACCCAATAACGAGATGGTTTGCAGACTATGAAATGGCTATGCCGCGGAAGCTCAACCGCGGAATCGTGGCGACATGCGTGCCCTCCTACACCGGCAAGGCAACGCTTCAGTTCGCTGCGGAAGAAGCTGAGTTTTTGGTTGCGAGCTATGGTGCGCAACGCATTGGTGCTACGTGCGGCGAATTTGTTGCATTCTGGACGGACAAAATGCCCTCCCAACCGGTTGGCATTCTGCACTTCGCTGGGCATGGCATTGCAGCCGATGGGACTACAGCCGCTGCCATAAGTATGTCGGACGGCGAAATTTCGGCTTTTCAGGTAAACAGCAGCGTCAAGCTAGGCCGACGTGACTCCACATTCGTCGTTTTAAATGCCTGTGAAGTCGGTGCAACCAGCGTGAAGCTCGGTTTGGCCGACGGCTGGGCTGCCAAACTTCTAGAGAACCGGTTTGGCGGCGTGATGGCCCCGATCTGGGCAGTTCAAGACCGACCTGCGTCTCTAGTCGTGCGTGATCACATCAGTCAAATCATGGCTGGGGCCTCACTGGGTCAAGCCATGCTTAGTGCGCGACGAACCCATAAAGCGACCTCCGCGACGCCATTCGCTTACCTCGTCTACGGCGACGTCATGGCTCGTATGACCTGAACGTAAAGTTAGGTTAAAGCCTTTATCGGCTCGACGAGCAGTCTGACAGGAATATTTGCCGTGGCAGCGGCAACGAGGTCGCCGGTATTAGGGGGGGTTCTGATCGAGACCACGAGAGAAAAGTTGACCTTTCGCCCGAAGCGCTCGGCGGCCTTGATGTCGCCCCACCAACCTCTGATAGGCGATACTGAGATTCCATCTCGGTCAGCAAGACGATATGCCTCCCCTCGCCAAATATCATGCACCAGCGAACCTCGCTGTCGCTCGCCAAGAAGCCAGCCATCATCCAGGCCGTAGCCGCCGGAATCATCGTGAGGTGCCAGCGTATTCAGACGATGCTGGGCCGACGCATCACTTTCACCAGCACGTTTCACGTCAAACCGGAGTCGGTGCGATGGATACCTTTCCAAGCGATCGCGAGAGACCGAATGCGGTTCTGGCTCGACGAAATAAGATAGCGTGCAACGCATTTCGACCTGAGCCGTTCCGAGATCCCTCAGGACCGATCCAGGCCATGGTAGCTTGAAGTACTTCATCTCCTTCAAGCGTATGTTCCCGTTGACATTCTCATAGGGTTCGAGGTCGTCTTCCGCGACCAAAGTGAGAGCGTTGTCGGCGCTTGCGAACAAGCGATCCTCGTTCGGAACTCCCCATCCGAAGCGGCTGATAATGAATGCATAGGCATCTGATGGTCTGATACGCGCAGCAGCTCGCCGCTGGTGCGCAAGCATCGCTGGCGTCCAATCGGCGGAATTCACCATCAGCGCTCGGATAGTTTCCATTCGCATCTGCGGGTATTGCGCGAGCAGGCGCGCCGCCAAGCCCGATGCCAGTGCCGTGGCCGTGCTCGTCTCCCCTGACATGGCAAACGGTCTAGCTGGAGCGTCTTTGCCTGTGGTCATTACCATGTGCCGAGGCGACGGCCGACAAAAAACATCGCCTTCGTCGACGAGGAAATTTCCGCCTTCCATAACGATGTCCGGCTTACAAAAGCGGACGGAATCGGTGAACGACTTCCAGCTCTCCGATGTACGAGATGTGGGCGCTAGATCACCAGTGGGAGATAGAGCAGCCACACCGGGGAGCTCCTTCAATGCTACCGCCCCCACAGCTAATGCATTCAGAGCTTGGGCTGGAGATTGAACGCCGAACCCGGCGTTTCGCGAATCATAGGCGGCCTTCTGATACGGCTCCAATTCCGTGTGAGGAGCGTTCCCGACAGCCACACAAAAAAGGCGAGTTCGTTGACCGTCCCCATAAGCCAGTGCGTCGAGTACAGCCGAGGTCGAGGTCGGCGTTCCATCTTCCGCCTCGCCGGCGGCCGTTTGTGCCAGACAAAATAGCCGCGGACTCGCCTCGCGTTCGATCAGCCTGACGGCCTCCTGGATAGCGTCACGAGCTGGCACGATCGGTCCTGACGGAGGTGGTGTGACGACAACCGATTCCAGCACGGTCGAGGAATGCAACGGGCGAGTGGATCTCCCGATGCCATCGAGATCGCCGAACTGTGCAGCGCCCGCCATGCGTGTACCATGGCCATGATGATCAGTTCGGCCCCATCTTCCTTCCACCGTGTAGCAACGATCAGACGGCAGAAGCCGTTGAAGAAGCTGATGCGAGCGGTTCACACCGGTGTCGAGTATAGCAATTCGAGGGGCGCCAGGGGGTGACGGCAGTACACGCCCCGCCAAACTTGCAACTGCGACTGCTCTCTGCTCCGGTTCCATTTCGTTAAAATCTGACGCAAATGATGAAGCACTGCGAAGAGCAACGATGGCGCCCGACGCTCTAAGGACGCTCTGAAGCTCTTCAGGAGCTGCGCGAATATTGCGTACCGTAGTTTCAACGAAGTGCGTGGGCCGTCCAAACGTTTCTAATCCCAACTCGTTGAGCGCGTTCAAGAAGAATTTTTCAAGGTCCGGCCTTAGCCACACTTCCCATTCGGCTTTGGCCTTTCGGCGTGGGAATTTGTCCAAGGCATCGACCCAGAAGTCTCTGAGAGTCGCAGGGCGAATAGTATCACCGCTTTCGAACAGCCAGAAGTTGCGTGGCCGTCGGCCGCCCTCCTCACTCTCTTCAATGTTCAGATCGCCAAACGTATCCTCTTCGTCCTCCCACTCACCGTAGGCTTCGATATTTTCGCGGAGTGACTTAAGAGTGTTGGAAGTAACGAAAAACACAGCGCGATCCGGACCGCTATTGTGAGCCACTTCGCCTTCGGTTCTTGATGCTCGACGCACGTTGAGGAGCTTCAGTCCACGTGTATTGGCTCTTGCACCTGCTGATATGTGCAGCTTTTCAGACCTTCTTGCTTCGACCGTAATCGGCATACCGCGCAGATTTCGTGGAACCGACGAATTCTTCTGGTCGGACACGAACTGTTCGAAACCGCCCGCGACCTGATCCAACTGACCCCGCAGGTGCTCCGCGTGCGTCGGACGGTCGAGTATCGGAGAAGGCCTTCTCGTGGAGCCGCCTCCAGGGGCCCTGTACTCCTCTGACGCGCTACCCAAACCTCGAATATGTATGTGCCGATAAAGTTTTTGGTCCGCCATAGCGACTACAATACATCTCCCAATAGGCGACCGATTCGGTCACCCGCCCGAGTGTATAGTAGCCCGATCCTTAAGAGACTGAAACAGCACATGCGTAGTCAGCAGTGAATCATGGTCCAATACAGCATCGCGAGCTGCATCATGCGCGGCCGCAACCAAATCTGCCTGGCTGAGACCGTCGCAAGCCGGCTCGATCGATGCCCAGTCCAAGCCCTTCAGTTCGAACTGAAGGAGATTGTTGGTGAGGACCTTGCGGGCTTCCTCGTATGAGGGCTTCGCATACACGAACGCGGAGTGAAACCTTCTAAATATCGCGTGGTCCAGCAGCGTCCTATGGTTCGTCGCTGCGATGATAAGGCTTCTGGAGTCATCCTCTTCAAGAAACTGAAGAAATGAGGTCAGAACGCGCCGAGCCTCGCCGATGTCATTCTCTGCGCCGCGGCTTGCGGCCAGGGCATCCACCTCATCGAAGAAGTAGACACCCCTGACGTTCCTCATCGCGTCGAAAATGAGCCTCAACTTCGCGGCAGTCTCACCCATATATTTTGTGATCACACCGTCTAGCAGGATCGTGAAGAGCGGAAGCCCAAGTTCCGACGCGATCGCCGAAGCTGTCATGGATTTGCCTGTTCCTGGAGGCCCAGAAAACAAAAACTTTCGGCGCGGTTCAAGACCTTTCTCGCGCAGGGCATCTGCCTCTCGGTGCTCTCGGACCAAGCGCCGGATGCGCCGCTGAAGATCCGAACCGAGCACGAGATCGGTGAGATGCACTTCAGGATAAGAGGCGCGAATAAGGCCCGCCAGTTCGCCACGTGGTGTCGCGATTGGCGTGGGCGACGCCTTTTTCGGCCCTGTACGAAGGCTTTCAACAAGGGCGTGAATTTCCTGGGCAACCTTTGACTTCCCCGCCTTCCCAGCATCTAACGCAATGTGTTCGGCGATTGACAGGAAAAGGGCATCGTCGCCAGTAGCGTGACTACGGATCATGGCGATGATCTGGCGTGCATTCGTCATTGGTCAGCCTCTCTTCTCTTTCAGCAGGTCACTTATAGCGTTTTCCACGTCCGGAAACGTCAGCATGAATTTACGCAATATTTGCAACGAACGGTCAATACGATCGCCATGCGCCTGTCCACCAATTTGTTGAGAATCTCCGGAATTCGGGGCCGCTAAAAGCCGCTCCACCCTCGTTTCGACGTCGGCCGAAAAAGAACCTGCCTTAAGCGACCGTGTAAGCGTCGAGGTCGAAATACCCATCAATCCCGCGCATAGGGATAAACTCCGACCTTTTTCAGCCCGCGAGGCTTCAAACCTCTTCGCAAGGTCAAGATTTCTGACACGCTTAGGTCTGCCACGCATAGTGCAAATATTGCATTTAATGGCAGCATGTTCAAGCCGAGCCGTAACAAGGGACCTTTCGAGTACCAGTGCGGCTGGTCATTCATCCTCGGGCAGCACCGGGAAGCGATCGTCACGAGACGTAGGGCCCGCTTCTCTGCGGTCGTCCGTCCAATTGCGTGACTTGTCGTCGAGCTCCACCGGGGGCAGCTGACGTCTGCTATCCACCATCATCAATTGTCCAGATTCCGTAAGATCCGTACTCGATGCCCGCCGTTATGCAGCGGATCGCCTCCAGCCGCCGCATATCGTTTCGGCGCAGCGTCACCAGCGGGATCCGCTTCTGATGATTCTCGATGTTGCAATGACTGCTGTGGACGGCGTCGATGCGGGAGGCCGTGCGCTCGATTGCCTCGACCTACATTGCGCGGCGTCGCCCAAACGATACAGCCTTCACCCCTCGTTTCGATGGCGTCGATGGGCATTTTGCGGCATCCCATTTAGAAACATGTATGGTGAGGCGCAGCGTGAGCTGGAAGGGGTGAGATGAGCGCGATCAATACGCTTGGGAAAATTCCGTTTCTTTATCATTTCACTGATCGGCGGAACGTGCCGCTCATTCGAGAAATTGGCGGCTTGCTTCCGCTTTCACAACTACAGGAGGGTGGTTTCAAAATTCCGGCGCCGGGCGGCAACGATTGGAGTCGAGATGCCGATGCGATGAAAGGCATGGGCAACTACGTTCATCTGTGCTTTCGGAACAACCATCCGATGGAATACGCGGCCCGCCAGGATGGAAGGATCACAGACACAATCTTCTTGCAAATTCACGCCTCGGTCATCCAGTTCGATGGTGTTCGTTTCACGAACGATGTCTCAAACAAGAGCGGTGTGGAGTCGGTGCCCATTAGCGAGGCTGAACCAATGATCGACTTCGAGGTTCTGTACGCGCGAACGAATTGGTCCGACCCGGAGATTCAACAGCGTCTCAAGCAGGCCGAAAAATATGAGGTGCTGGTACCCAGCTTCATCCCCATTTCACTAATACGGAACGTACCCAATGGCTGAGAGACCAATCTTCATTCCCACTAGCGAGGGCGAAGGGTACGTCCGCCGATTGGATTTCGAGATTCCTTGGGCTGGGGGCTTTGCTGAGGTGCAGAAAAAAAAGAACATCCGAGCGCTTCACGACGCGGCGAGTAAGGCCGGTTACGCACCTCTTTTGGAGGTCTCGAGCAAGTCCGATGAGATTGCTGGTCGTCATCTCAGCGCTTTTCACTTGCGAGTTATGACCAGCGTTGGCGAAGTCCCTCTCGAGAATGCCTTTCAGGGTAGCAAGGTGTTTGAGCGCGGTGGGCCGTACACCGATCTTTATGAGGTCGAGCCGAGAACAGCAAAGCGCGATCCCCGGCTTCGCGATTCCGGGGCGTTGGCTGGGTTCAGATTTGCTGGGTTTGATTTCCCGTTGAAGCCTTTGACAGTTTTCTACGACTGGCTCTACCTCAACGCAATCTTCCCTCACCGTTCCTGGCTCAAAAATCGAGTCGATGGAGAGGTGCGATATGCGGGCTTTACCGACATCGAGTTCAATCCGAGCAAATCCGTAAATTGTCAGGCGAACTCCTGCGCACTGTTTGTGTCACTCATGAGAGAAAGTAAGCTGGAGCTCTACCTAAAAACGCCAGGTCATTTCATTCGCGCAATGGTCTCCCACTCAGCCCGGCCCGCCGGGCCACAATCTCAGGTGAGGCAAGCTCGACTGATCTAGATGCAGGAGCTGATGGTTTGGCCTGCTGACCACGTGGGCTAAGGGCCGCGAACCAAACGGCTCTCTCCCATCAACACCCAGCGAGAGGGGAGCGCTCGCCTCTTGAGCAGCGGAAGCTCGACCCGGCGATCTCGAGCTGGAAAAATCGGAGAAGCGTTGACGCGCGGAAAGCTCAGTGGCTCAGGGCAAGTGCGCAGCGATCGCACGGCGCAGTCCAAACAGCGTGGGGACGGCAAGTACCGCCATTGGACATTCACGAGACGGTAGGCCCGCTCCTCTGCCGGCCGATCGTCCAGGAAATCCCCTCTGGCCGCACGATGCCGGAGACCACTTTGCCGATGTGGCGGTCAAGCACCGGCCGCCACGGCAAGAGGGTGAACTCGCGCGACTTCTCGACTACTGCATATTTGCCAGTGGCGAGTTCGACTGCTCGTCGCAACGTGCCCTCGATCCGATCGCCAGTTTGGGCTTCGGCAAAGGGTAGACCGAGCTCGGCCGAGAGCTGACCGGCGACGCGGTTCAGCTCACGTTGGCGCAGGATCGAAATCATGTTGGCGCGATAGACGACCCGGCCCTGCTCTTCGTGCGCGAGCCTTTGAGCAATGAGCCACTGCCGCCGGCGGGCTTGCGCCTCGCGCACCTCACGGCCGAAGCCGGAGTTGCGCAAGCCCTCCGGCGCGTCGGAAACCAGTTCCCGGTCGAGCCAGGTGGCGCCGTCGAAACTGACCTGCCGCTCCAGCGGCATTGACGAGAGCTTGTCGACGACAAAAGGCTCGGCCCTCGCACGCTGACGCTCGTAATCGGCGACACGGTCAAGATGATCCGGTGTGATGATCCAGGTGCCGTCGGGCTGGCGCTCCACGCCGCCAGTGGCACGCCGGATCGCTTCCAGCCGCCGCACATGCGTTTCGGCAAAGCGTTCGGTAGCTGACGGATCGCGCTTCAGATGAATGTCAACGTTGTAGCGACCGTCATGGGCGGCAGCGATCACGGCAATGGTCCGGTCGACCTGCCTCGGGTCGGTGCTCCTCGGCGTGACACGCACGATGCTGCCCTCCGGCATAGGATCTGTCGCCTCGCCTCTGCCGATGTCAATGTAATGGCTTTTGCCATCCAAGCCATCGACGATGAGGTAATGCCGGTCTTGGATTTCGTCGGCGAGCCCACGCGCGACAACGCGGCCGACGACGGGCTGGCCCGGCGGGTCAGATCGATCGTGGATCATATAATCGGCGGCACTGCGGGTGAGAGTCTTGCCGGCCAGCTCACGGTGCATGGTCTTGATGGTGTCGCCGCGCTCGCCGATGCGGCGGAGCGTCGCTTCGAGGTCATCGTCCAGGCGCCAGCGGCCTGCGCCGACCTCCTCGGCCAGGCCCATCCGTTCGAGCTTGCGTAGGCGGCCCTGGTGCTGCGTCTGGCGGAACATGTCGCGGCCGTCCGGCGACACAAGGCCGTCATCGTCGCGCATGCCGAGCAGCCGCCGATCGATGCTGGTGAAGCGTTCCTGCTCCATCTCGTGGCGCAGGCGCTGCTCGATCTCGCGGTCTGTGCGGGGACCGAGATCGAGGCTCACCAGTTCGGCCGCGCGCTCGCGCAGGCCAGTGGAGATATACTCGCGGGCGATGACCAGGTTCTCGCCGCGGTCGTCCTTGCCGCGGATGATGATATGGGTGTGCGGATGGCCGGTGTTGAAATGGTCGACGGCAACCCAGTCGAGCCTGGTGCCGAGATCTTCTTCCATCTGCAGCATGAGGCGCCGGGTGAGCGGTTTCAGGTCCTCATACTCGATGCCGTCTTCGGGTGCGACGATGAGGCGGAACTGATGCCGGTCACCGTCCGCGCGCTCGAGGAAGTCCTTGCCGTCCAAGCGATCCTTGTCGGCGCCGTAGAGTTCGCCGGGCGCGCCTTCGCGGGTGACGCCGTCGCGCTGGATATAGCGCTGATGCGCACGCGCCCCGTCTTGGCCCTTGCCAGCCAGCTTGACGATGCGCGCCTTGACGACGACCCGGCGCTGGCGAAAGGCGGCATGGCGGTCGCGTGATCTGAGCAGTGCCGCGGCCGCGCCGCCGCGTCCTGTTCTGCTGCCGGTGAAGCGGCTGCCGCCCCCTGGCTTGCCGCCGGCCCTGTTGATCGCGGCCCGGACTTTACCGGCGTAGCTTTTGCCTGCCTTCGAGCCGCGCGAGCCTATTTTGCCGAGCTTCGGCTGGAATTCATCGTCCTGCACGCCAGCCTCCGGGCAATCTCAAGCAAAAGCAGGGACTTGCCCGCTCGAGCCTCCTGGCCCTCGGGGCAGCCTCCTGCAAAAACGATGTGCAGACAAAGACTTCGCCGCCTCGTGGAGGCGGTGCCTTTATCTTGCCTTACCCGCCCTGCCCCTCCGGACGCCCCCCGCCCGCCCTTTGCTAATAATCCGGCTCTTCGGCTGCGGGCCGCCCTTCCCGAGCGGCAAGAAGAGATCGCCGTTTCGCGGGCCGGCGCGAACACCATGCTGCAGGAAGAACAGCGATCGTCCGGAGGGAGCATCTTGCGCCTTTGGAGCGCTTTTGAATTTCTTGATGTCGACGCCCGAAACTCCGGCCGCCTTGAGCTGTTTGAGATAGTCGACGGTTTCCTTTGGCAGGGGTTTTCCACGCTGCAAGTGGTCTTCGTAACGCTCGGGGCCTGCGTTATAGGCGGCAAACAGGCCGGGAAATCCGAAGCGGTCATACATGGCGCGCAGATAGACGGTCCCGGCGAGGATATTGTCGCGCGGATCGTGCGGATCAGCGCATCAGCGGCGGTCGAGGCGGAACAGGCGCATGGCGCGATCGCGATCATGCCGAATAGCAGGAGGGTCACTCGGTGCATAGCGGCACGAGCCTCCCGATGATATTTGCGGCCGGCACCGGCCCGAAATAGCGGCTGTCGAACGAGCCGACATTGTCGCTGCCGAGCAGGAAAACCTCGTCACCGGCGAGCGCTCGGCAGCCGTTCCACCATGGCAAGGGACGGCCCTTGGCATCAATTTTGAGCCGTCGCGCGACGATGTCGCCGCCGATGATGATGGCGTCTTTGAAGGCGCAGACATGCTCGCTCGGCAGCGCGGCAAGGCGTTTGACCAGCGCCACATTGCGAGGCAGATAGCCGCGCTCGGCGGCAAGATGGGCCACGTAATCAGGCGGGCGGACGAGCACCAGATCGTCGCGCGCGGGCGCCGCGGAACCGACCCAATAAAGGCCGACCGGCGCGCTGGCCGAGGCGTTCCAGACCAGCCAAGGGGTGGGTTTTGCGAGTGCTGCGAAGCCCAAAAGGAGGCCAATCGTGGCAATGGCGGTTACTATGCGCGCTCGAACGCGCCGCAGGCCGCTGCCGATAAAGCGGATGGAAGGGCGCCGGCTCATGCGCGGCCTCCTTCGTCGGCCGGAGCGGAACCGTCCTCGCGATTAGCGTCCTGCGGATGGCCGTTCGACCACTCGTCGAGCTCGTCGATGGGATAGCGGACATAGCGGCCGTGCTTGCGGAACTTCGGGCCGGCGCCTTTGAGCCGCATCTTTTCGAGCGTCCGCTGGGAGAGCCCGATATAGAAGGCGGCCTGCGCGGTATTCAGAAACGGGCTGCCCTTTTTGGCGCGGGCGGCGCGCTCGTTTTCGTCGTCCATGATGGTCCTCGTGTCGCTCAGGAGAAGCGACGGCGAGAATGGGCGAGCGAGGTCGTTTCCGGAACGGGCGAAGAGTCGGGGATGAGTTTTCGCCGCTCTTTTTCGGAGGAGCCCCGCGCCGGTTGCGGCGCGAGGCTCGCATTCGGCCGTTCAGTCGACCGGGTTCCAAATGATGGCGTAGGTGTCGTCATCGTCCTGGCCGGCAGCGCGGCCGAGATTGGCGTAGAGTTTTCGCGGGCCGAACTCCGGGGCGGCGATCGAGAGGCTCACATAATCCTTGCCGGACGCCTCGCCGATGCGGATCCAGCCGGCGCCGATTTCGACGCCTTGGGTCAGCACCCGGAAGTCGGGATGGTTGTCGGCGCCCTTGGCCTGGTTGGGCACGATGTCGATGTCGGCGCGGACGCTGAGCGTCTTGAGCTGGCCCTTGTAGCCGCCATTGTCCTGCTTGGTAACGTAGCCGATCGCGGTCATGTTGGTCTCCTGTTTTGCTGTCGCCGGGGACCATTCCCCTGCGATGGCGGACCGTGATGGGCGCGTCCGGACCGCCTGAACCCGACAGGGCCGCAGCGTGAGCAGAGGACCCGAGCGGGCAGCTTTTTTGAAGCGAAGCGGCGCGAGGAGCCGCCGCAGGCGGCGGGGAAAAAAGCTGGTGGCGAGGGTTTCGGGCGGGCCGGATCCGCCCATAGGTCGACAAGCCAGCCGCAGGGGAATGGTCCCTCAAGACGCGTAGGAGACGGGTTGCGCGATCGGCTGACTTACAGCCAAGCGGCGTCGCGGATATTGGGCTTGCGAAGGTTCAGACACCGTCGCCACGGGCGGATGTGGCTATCGGCGTTGCGCCTCGGCAAGCATGCCGGCGCGGCGCAGGGCTGGCGAAGGCGATGAGTTGGCGTCGGGATTTCGCGTGCGGTGTGCGCCGGAAAAGTCGCAGAAGTGCAGTCGTACCGCCCGAGCAGGGTGCCAAGCGGCGGCTTTCGAAGAGCCGCCGCTCGGGCTTGGCTACCTCATTCCGACACGAACAGCTGCCGCACCTTGGCCCACTGATCGGCGGTGCGGAAGCCGCCGCGATCGGTGTAGCTTTCGGCAGGGAATTTCATCCAGCGCGGCAGCCATGCGTCGACTTTTTTCCTGCCGTTCTCGCCGGACAGGAAGTCGCGGATGATCTTCTTTTGCGTCTTCACCTTCTCCGAAACATTGCCGTCGGCGACGTGCTTGCCGCCGATTTCGGCGAGCATCAGATTGGCGATTTCCTTGTCGCGCAACAGCTCGAAGAAGGCGTCGTCGGCTTGCCAGCAAGCGGCCATGTCGACATTTAGATGGCTGCCGAGCGCCTCGATGACGGCGCTGCCGGCCCCGAGCGTCTCGGCCATGACGATGGTGAGAACGCGCAAGACATCGTCGTCGGACAGCGTCAACAGCCGTGCGAATGCGCGGGCGAGAGCGAAGGCGTCGGCGGCGATGTCGGCAATGGTGCGGCCTTCCCGGATCAACCGGGAGAACGTTTCCCATTGCGAGACCTCGTCGGGATCGAGGCGGGCGATGTTTTCGATCAGTGAGGCTTCGAGCGCGTCGGCGTCGTCGCCGTCCTCCATGATGGCACAGGGTAAGGCAGCACCCTCGCCGCGCTCGTCGGCGAGCGATTTCGCGGCGAAATAGCGTCGGCGTCCGGCGACGATTTCAAACGTTTCGGGCGATCCGTTGGGCCGCACCAGAAACGGCACAAGGACGCCGCGCGCTCGAACGGATGGCAGGATATCGGAAACGTCCGGCGCGCGTTTGGCGTGCCGCATGTTGACGGCGGATATGTTCAGCCGGTCGATGGGGATGTGAGCAAGCTGCATTGTTCTCTCCTTCGCTTGGGTTGGGATTGTCCCCGCCGAAGACGCCGAAGGCGGCGCGGCGGGGACGGTTTGCGCCTATCGGCGCTCTCCCGCCGCGTCGGGCGGAAGCTCGGAATGGGGATATGAAAGTGCCGCCGCAGCCTGTCGCAGAAGCCGCTCTGACTCGGTGATGTCGTCGGCGATGCGCGCTGCCCCGGCATAGACCGACAGCGGAAATCGCGCCTCGAAATACAGATCGCGATCGATGCCGAGGCCAAACGCTCCCTTGACGCTTTCAAGCTCGGCAAGACTGACGCTGCCGAGTTCCGGGCAGTCAAAGCCGAGATCGCAAAGTCCGAACAGCGTATCGCGGTTCGCATGCAGTTCGGTCAGAAACCGGGTTGCCGCCCCGGTCGGATCGAACAGTTTCACGACCGGAAAATGGTCGGTTTCTGTGTCGGCGGCACCATTGGCGAGCAGCCGGGCGCGCAGTTCATCGGTGATCAGGATCATGGGAAGGACTCCTTGTCAGAACAGGTCGAGTTGATTGCGCGAGCCGCTTGTGCGTTTTGCGTAGGCGCCGCGGCGCGCCTGTCAGAAACCAAAGTCGACCGCGTGCGGTGATCGGGCGAACGCCGGGAATGAGCGTCTGCTCGCCTTCCGGCGTTGTCTCGGTCGCTGGCGTGTGGGGATCGCGCGCGCTCATGCCGCGATATCCTGATGGTCGCTGCCTTGGTCATAGGCATTGCGGCCAAGCAGGAAATCGGCGGCTTTCGAGGCATGGCTGGCCGCGCGGAAAATGGCGCGGTTGTCCTCGCGCAGCACCGTCAGCCACGAGCCGATGTAATCGGCATGACGCACGGTGGGCTCGCTGCCGAGCGCCGAGCAGACAAAGGCGGCGGCGATCTCAGCGACCAGTTCCTCGCGGGCATAGGTCTTGGAGCCGAACGAGCCGGAGAGGTCACGGGCAAGCCGCGTTGGGTGTCCGGTCCAGTGGCCAAGTTCATGAAAGCAGGTGCGGTAATAGTCGATCTGGTGAAAGAAGGCGGGCTGCGGCGGCACCTGAATAAAGTCGCTGCCCGGCATGTAGAAAGCGCGATCGCCGCCAATGCGAAAATCAGCACCGCTTGCATGGATCAGCGCCTCGGCCTGCGGGACGATCTCGCGCTCGGGCAGTGGCTCGGCGGCGGCATAAAGATGTTCGGGCAGGCCATCGCACTGCGCGACATTGAAGACGCTGAAGCGCTTCAAATACGGCACGGCCTGCGGTTCGTCGCCCTCGGCCCTGGCGCGCTCCTTTTCGTCCTTCGGGATGAAGCGGTCGGCATGCACGATGGTCGTGCCGCGCTCGCCCTTCCTGACATTGCCGCCAAGGGCAAGCGCCTGCCGGAAGGTGAGCCAGTTCTGGCTGGGGAAAGCGCGCTCGATGACCGCGCCCCACAGGATCAGGATGTTGATGCCGGAATAGGCGCGTCCGGTGGCCGCGTTGCTAGGCAGGCCCAGGCCGGCTTTTGCCCTGCCCCATGGCTTGACCCATGGCACGGTGCCGCGCTCCAGTTCGGCAATGATGCGGTCGGTGATTTCCTGATAAAGGCTGGCGCCCGTGCGCCCGCTCCTGCCTGCGCCAGCCTCTCCGATGCCGGAACGCTTGTGTTTTGCACGCATCGTTTGGTCCTCCGCTCTTCAATCCCGCGCCTTTCCCCGGAAGCGGGGTGGACGGCGAAAGCGACCGGAAAGGCCCGACGTCAAAGGCGGACCGCATCCGCAGGACCGGAACGAAGAGGAGGACCCGGAGCGCCAAGCGAAGGGTTGCGGGACGCCGCGGCGGGCCTAGAAGGGAGTGCCGCCCACCGCGCGCCACCGGGGAAGGCCACCAAAAAAACCGCGACGGCCGAAGGACGGCGACCGTCAGCAGCCGAAAGGCTGCCCTGCGCCAGGGGGCGAAGCCGAATGGCCGAGACTGCCTGAGCAAGGCGAAGAAGAGCGGGCTCGGTTCACGAGCACCCGGCGCGCGCCAAAAGGCGCGCGGGCGATCAGCAAGGATTTAGAAGTCGAAAGTCTCAGGCCTGTCTGTCGGGCCGAACCAGATCCATGTGGCTGACATCGAGGGCCGATGCGAGTTCATAGATCGTGACGATGGTCGGATTTCTGCGGCCTTTTTCCAAACCGCTGATGTACTGCTGGCTGAATCCGGAAATCTCGGCAAGCTGCTCCTGCGTCAGACGCTTTTTTTGCCTGATTCTCTGCACATTCCGTCGACCAACCTGCGCATGTCCATGCACGAAGGTCAGCGGATTGGGCACCTAGTTTATCAACTATAATATGTAATCCACATCGTGCTTCCAGTCCGATGGGGAAAACCTTCGCGGCGGCCATATTCCGGCGATAGAATTAGCGATGCTACAGCCGAAATCGACTACGCCGATTGCTGACGAAGTCCCCTGGTCAGACAGCATCACGAGCTACGACAGGCAACATCGCACCATTTACCTGCGCATCCTCGACGCCTGCGCCTACAATGCCAGCGTAGAGGAAATGGCCGACCGTTGCACGGCATGGAAGCGCGGCCAAGTCGAAGGGCGGCGCCGCTGACGATGGGGACACCTGTTCCGCAACGGCTGGCAAAGCGCGGCAAGAACTCCCAGGCCCAGTCTCGCCGGGTCAGATGAGCGGTGTAGTCTATGCCGGGCCTGGCATACGCAGGTCTAGGCTGACCGCCGAACTATGCCGAGCGCCTTTTCCGATGGCGGTGTGCGGCGCTTCTCCCGCCGATTCGACCAAGGACCGGTTGTTGACATTCAGCATAGTTTCTACCCTCAAAGGGCGTTCAGGAATTCCAGAAGCCGGTCGTTTGGCCTTTGCGCGTTCATATGGCTTCAGCTTGGCAAGTGCGGATTCCTTCAGTTCAAGATGTGTGTGAAGATAAGTCAGCGTCGTTTCCATCGTTTCATGGCCCAGCCACAGGGCGTTGGCCGAACAATCGACGCCCGCCTGACATTATATGGCTTGAATGAAGGGCGCCTTGGTCAAGGGCGCCCCTCGCATCGGCGGCAGGCTTCGATCCCGGAGGTGCGGACCTAAGCACTTCAGAAGGAGCCGCCGATGAGCCCTTTTTTGGGCATCCCGCTGAGCCAACGCCGGCCGGGCGAGTCTAGCGCACGCAATTATGTGTCGGGCGCTATGGTTAAATGCTTCGATCCGTCAGAACGAGCGCTGGAAGCGGAGGCGGCCGCCGAAGTTGTCGTCGTCATCGGCACCGGTCCAGTTGCTGACGGTCTCATCACCAAGATGGAAGTAGCTGGCTTCGGCCTTGATCGTCAGGCCGGGGACGATATCGTAGGCGATGTTCGCCACGACGCCGAGATTCTCGCCCTCGTCATAGGAGATCTGGGTGTTGAACGAGGTTTTCTCGTTGATGGTGTAGGTGCCACCGCCCCAGACTGCCCAATTGCCGCTCCACAGCTTGTACATGCCGCGGCCGGCGGCGGGGATTGCGAAGCCGCCATCCGTGTAGTTG
>NZ_JBSPKX010000110.1:0-549 GCF_053848045.1 Mesorhizobium sp. BHbdii
CGCCGAAATAGAGCGGTGGCCGCTCTTGGCTTGGCAAGAGGTCGAGGCGGCCATCTTCAACGCGGTAATATTTGCCGACGAAATTGACGCGCTCACCCGAGACGAGACCGCGCCAGATGGTCAGGAACTCATGCGCCTGGGCATAGCGTTCGTCATGCGGCAGGAAGACGCCGTCGCCGGCGAGCTCGGTCAGATTGCCGCCGACCACGACATTGAGCAGCAGGCGGCCATTGCTCAGCCGGTCGAGTGCCGCGGTCTGCCGCGCTGCAAAGGTCGGCAGCGTCACGCCGGGCCGCAGCGCCACCAGGAATTTGAGTTTTTCGGTCAGCGTCGCAAGGCCTGTCGCGGTGATCCAGGAATCCTCGCAATTCTATCCGGTCGGCAGGAGCACGCCGGGAAAACCGAGCCTGTCGACCGCCTGCGCGATCTCCTTGAAATAGCCGAACTCCGGCGGCCGCTGCAGCTCCTCGGAACCGAGATAGGAGCCGTCGCCATGCGTCGGGATGAACCAGAAGAAATCGAGCGGGCTGGCTGGAGCGGTCATGTCTG
>NZ_JBSPKX010000111.1:0-548 GCF_053848045.1 Mesorhizobium sp. BHbdii
GGACTATCAGCCAAACGTTTTCGCGCGCAATCTCAACCGCAAGCGCACCCGCAATGTCGGCATCGTCGTGCCGGCGCTCACCGATCCGTTCTATGCCGAAATGGTCAGCCGCATTGAGTTGCGCTGCCGCGACGAAGGTTTCTGGCCGATCGTCATCTCCTCGCACGGCTCACCGAAACTGGAGGCGGAATCGGTCAGGACGCTGATGTCGCTGAAGGTTGCCGGCGCCATCGTCGCGCCGCTGGGGTTGGTTTCCGAGCCCGGTGTCTTCGAGCGGATGAGCGAGGACATACCGATCGTCTATTTCGACACCTATATCGAGGGCGACACGCCTTTCGTCGGCAACGACAACCGCCAGAGCTCGTCGACCATCGTCGACTATCTCTGCCGGTCCGGCGAACCGCCGGTCTATGTCGACATTCCGCACGTCAATCACAATTCCGGCGAGCGCCTGCAGAGCTATATCGACGCGATGAGGGCCGCCGGCCTGGAACCCGTCGTGCTCAAGGCGGCGGGCGACTACAGCTGGGATTTTGAGCGCATCGGCC
>NZ_JBSPKX010000112.1:0-544 GCF_053848045.1 Mesorhizobium sp. BHbdii
CACGGCATAGCGCAGCGGATCGACGATATCGGCGTCCTCGTCGCTGGACGATCCCCACAGCTTGATACCGAAAAGCTCGAAAGCGGCCGCAGGCCTTGATTCGGCAACCAGCGCGGTCGCGCATATCATGGCCAAAAGCAGGGCGCGCGGAAGCACGCGCCCTGGCGCGGTCCCCCCTGACATCTGCTCTTCATGCGCCGGCATTAAGACAACCTAGGTTACAAAACTAAAATTGGAATGAAGTTCTGAAGCGCTCGTAAAGGGGCCACAATCCAATTGTCTGCAATAGGACGGGCTTGGAATTCACACCTTTTGCGTCGCCGCAAGAATGCGTGATCCCCTGTCCTATGGAGGTACTACCGGTCATCGGCCGGAAAGGAAACCGTTGGCAGGCGGAACCCTGCCGCGTCCTGCGTTGACAAGCTTGACTGAAGCTTGAACATGCCTGGACGTCTGCAATTGTCTGGAGGGTGTTATGGCAATGCGCGCGGCTCGTGGTCTGTCGATCCTGATCCTTCTCTTCTTCGCCTGGGCCAATGTCTTG
>NZ_JBSPKX010000113.1:0-544 GCF_053848045.1 Mesorhizobium sp. BHbdii
AGCATGGACTGGAATGGCGCACCGTGTTCGAGAACGGCAACATCGACGCCACGACCGCGACAGTGCGCTCCGACCTCGCCGTCACCACCTGGCTGGCCTCCACCGTGCCGGCCGATCTCGACATCTTGCCGTTCGAGGCCGGCCTACCGCCACTGCCGAATTTTGCCATCAATCTGCATCTGCCGCGGCACGGCGTCGGGCCTGCCGCGCAGGAGTTCGCGCGGCATATACGCGATGGATTGGCGCGGCGAGCGCAGGCGGCTTGATACCTGGAAGAACCCAGGTCCTGCAAAGCTACTTCCCGTTCCTGCGTCGCTCGAGTTCGGCGCCGGACGGTTCGCCCGTGACAAAGGAGCCGATCTTGATTTCGCCCGCGCGTTCGTAGGTTGCGATGATGACGCCGGTGTTGGACGCCCGCGACTTCACAAGCTTGAAAGCGGCCGGCATCGCGTCATCGCCGAACAGACGCTTGCCCTTGCCCAGCAACAGCGGGAAGATCATCAGCCGGATCTCGTCGATCAGCCCGTTGGCGCGCAAGGTCTGG
>NZ_JBSPKX010000114.1:0-541 GCF_053848045.1 Mesorhizobium sp. BHbdii
GCAGACCGCGCACGCCAAGGCATGGAAGGCGCCGAGCCGCGAGGTGATGCTGATGCGCATGGACAAGGCCGAACGGCTGGGCCTGACCTATGACGAATACACGCTCGAGATCCTCGAGCGCGGACGGCATCTGCGGGAAGAAGACACCGAGCGCATCGCTGCCATCAAGGCCGCGCGCAAGCGACGCCGCGTGCGCCATCTCGATTGACGCCGACATGGCGGGCTGACCAGCACGCTGATCTGCTGGAAGCGTATCGGCTCCGCACCGCGCTAGACAGTGCCGGTCAGGCCTAGGCCTTTCTGGACAGGTGCCCCAGCAGCCACTGGCGGAAATCCTGTTCGGCGCTGGTCAGGCGCGCGGTCGATGCGCTGGTCAAGAAATGGCCTGAGCTGCTGGAGAGCTCGAAATCGGAAAGCGGCATCAGGCTCCTGTTCCTGAGCGCGGCGTCGACAAGCGGCCGCGACCCCAGAAGCACGCCGGCGCCGGCGCTCGCCGCTTCCATCGCCGCGACGAAACTGTCGAAGCGATGCGACCGCTGGG
>NZ_JBSPKX010000115.1:0-541 GCF_053848045.1 Mesorhizobium sp. BHbdii
TATGACGAGGCCGGCGGCGGCAAGGGCTACCGTCCGGTCGACCATTCCAGCGCCATCGACAAGAGCGGCGCCGCATTGGCAGACACACTCCGGGGCCACTGGCTGCCAAAAGTCACCGCCGGCTGGTTCTTTCGCGCCGAATCCTTCTACTCGGTGGCCCGCTATCTCGATCAGGCGGCGCTGGAGTCTGGTGGGGCGCCGCCGGATTTCCTGTCCTGGTCGCATGGCGAGGGTTTTATCCGTTTCTTCGAGGAACGCTGCCGCAGGCAAGGCATCTACATTCTCGACGAGCCGGAAAGCGCGCTTTCGCCGTCGCGCCAGATCGAGCTGCTGAAGATGCTGCGGCGCATGGACAAGTCCGGCACCGCGCAGGTGATCATGGCGACACATTCGCCGCTGCTGATGGCCTGTCCCGGGGCGCGGCTGTTCCGCATCAGCCGGTTCGGGCTCGACCCGACCGATTTCACCGACACCGATCATTTTCGCATGATGCGCGACTTCTGTAGCAACCCTGACATATTTATGGAGGAAGCGCTGCGGG
>NZ_JBSPKX010000116.1:0-539 GCF_053848045.1 Mesorhizobium sp. BHbdii
ATGGTTACGCGGCCATCCTCCTGGGGAGCGGTCGTGAATGCGCCGTCCTCGGTTTCGGCCAGCAGGGCAACCGGCAATTGGCTGACGCGAAACACGATGGCGGGGAGGTCGATGCGTCCCCGAAGAAACTCGCGATGGCTGAATTCGGTGATTTCAAGGCCGATGCGCTCGGCAATATGCCGGATAGCTTCGATGTCGATACGCGTGTCCGACAGCGGCACGCCGGCGAACAGCACGGTCTGTGCGCTCGGCCTGCCGAGATAGCCGGCAATGGCCGAGAAGCAGGCCTTGAACGCCTCCTTCGGGGAGAGGATGTTGGGTTGCTGGTTCACGATCCGCCCTTAAGGACTTTCGATCGGTCCTTACATCCGCTTACTTTTTCCTGACCGGTGCCAGGATATCGAATGGCAGGTCGTTCTTCTGTTCCGACGGCGTCCGCGCATAGGTTTCCGTGTCGGCCGTTTCCGGTGCGCCGAACTCCGTCCGCGCATAGGCCGCGGCCTGCTTTGGCGGGCGGATGTCCATCGTTTTCAGCAACT
>NZ_JBSPKX010000117.1:0-538 GCF_053848045.1 Mesorhizobium sp. BHbdii
GGTCTGCACGCTGTTCGGTGGCGACCCGGAGACGCCGGCATCGCCGATCGAGCGCGATCTGTCGCAGATCGAGGTTGATGTCTCGACCATGCTGTTTCAGCAGGTCGCGCAGGCCCTGAACGGATCGGGGCGGCGCTCGCTCGACCTGCGTCTGCCCGTACCGCGCGCGATGTCGGGCACCGAAGCCAAACGGCACGTTTTGCGAGATGGTGCGGCACTGCGCATCGTTCTTGGCATCTCAACACCAGCCGACAGCGGCACGGTCACTGTGACGATGCCGCAGCGTATCGTTCTGGCCAGCCGCGACAGCGCCGCCGGCACCGGCGGTGATGACCACGGCCCGAGTTGGCGGGAGCGCTTCTCGGAAGAGGTGATGCGCTCGACAGTGGCGCTCGAAGCCACCATGCCGCTGGCGCGGCTGACACTTGGCGACCTCGCCAATCTCGAAGTGGGCCAGGTCATCGACTTCGACGAAACGGCGCAATCAAGGGCGCGCCTCAGCGCGCGCGGCCAGACGCTGTTCGTATGCGAGTTCGGC
>NZ_JBSPKX010000118.1:0-536 GCF_053848045.1 Mesorhizobium sp. BHbdii
GCAATTCCGGACGGAAAACCGTTTCACACTTTTCCTGGAATTGCTCTAAGGTCAACATCGATCAATCGCGCCGCCTTTTCGCGGGCAGCGCTAAAGCGAATTGAGTTTACTCCATGGCAACGTTGATTGGCTTACCGGGAGCGGGCCAGCCGATTGCAGCGCTCGTTGCACGGACCTGCAATCAAGCATGAGGTGTCGCGAGGAGTTGACCTACAGGCTCTCGGTCCTGCTATAGGCTATAGCGCGAGCAATGCTGCGGCGAAGATGAGATGAATGGGTGTCAGCAGCCCCCGGATAAATGACTTCGTCATGACCTGCAGCAGGGGAGAAATCCTCAAGACTTGCTTGCGTTCTCTGCGCTTTGTCTGGATTCGCCATGCACACCCAGCCGCTTCGTGTTTTGACCCTTCTGGCGCGTCACGGGACCGAGAAGTATCCGACCGCATGGCAGGACTTGCGAGCTATGTTCGCCCGCCAGATGCCGGACGTTGCGCATCGCATGCTCGTGATCGACAATTCGCTGCCAGTCGGTCATG
>NZ_JBSPKX010000119.1:0-533 GCF_053848045.1 Mesorhizobium sp. BHbdii
GAGGCGTTGATGCAGTTCCTTGATTTCAACCCGCATTGCCACACGCAATTTGGCGTCGAGATTCGACAAAGGCTCATCGAATAGAAAGACTTGCGGGTCGCGTACAATGGCGCGTCCCATAGCCACACGCTGGCGCTGTCCCCCCGAAAGCTGTTTTGGGAATCGGTCGAGCAGCTTGCCCAGATCGAGAATTTCAGCCGCCTTTTTCACCTTGGCATCGATCTCGGCTTTCGGCCTACCCTTGATTTTGAGCGAGAAGCCCATGTTGTCGGCGACATTCTTGTGCGGATAGAGCGCGTAATTCTGGAACACCATCGCTATGTCGCGGTCTTTTGGCAGAATGTCGTTCACCACCCTGCCGCCGATGCTGATTTCACCGCCCGATATCGTTTCGAGACCCGCGATCATGCGTAGCAGGGTGGATTTGCCACACCCCGATGGGCCGACCAGGATGACGAATTCGCCATCGGCGATGTCGACATTCACGCCATGAATGACCTGAGCGCTTCCATAGCGCTTGATGATGTTCCTGA
>NZ_JBSPKX010000011.1:0-55646 GCF_053848045.1 Mesorhizobium sp. BHbdii
CGAGGAGCCGGGCGGCCGCAAGGCGGGCGTCAAGGTCAAGAGCGTCGCCGAATTGATCGACAAGCTCAAGAACGAAGCCGGCGTGCTGTAAGGCTGCGAAGGGACAAAAAATGACAATTCTTCTGATTGCCGAACATGACAATGCGACGCTTTCCGACCAGACCGCCAAGGCGCTTTCGGCGGCACTGCAGATCGGCTCGGACGTGCATGTGCTGGTTGCCGGCAAGGGCGCCAAGCCGGCAGCGGACGCGGCCGCCAAGCTCAAGGGCGTCACGAAGGTGCTGCTGGCCGAAGCCGACGAACTGACTGAGCGTCTCGCCGAACCGCTGGCGGCGCTCGTCGTTTCGCTTGCTGAGCCATACGACACGATCATTGCGCCGGCGACCTCGTCGGGCAAGAACGTCTCACCGCGCGTGGCGGCCCTGCTCGATGTCGCCCAGATATCGGAAATCACCCAAGTCGTGTCGCCCGACTCCTTCAAGCGGCCGATCTATGCCGGCAACGCTATCCAGACGGTGCAGTCGAGCGACGCCAAGAAGGTGATCACCGTGCGCACCGCCTCCTATCCAAGTGCCTCCCAAGGCAACGCGGCTGCCGTCGAGCTCGTCTCGACGGCAGCCAACCCCGGCCTCTCGTCCTTCGTCGAGAACAAGCTTTCCGAGAACGATCGTCCCGAGCTGACTTCGGCCAAGATCATCATCTCGGGTGGCCGCGCGCTCGGCTCCTCGGAGAAGTTCCAGGAAGTCATCCTGCCGGTCGCCGACAAGTTGGGCGCTGCCGTTGGCGCTTCGCGCGCCGCCGTGGATGCTGGCTATGCGCCGAACGACTGGCAGGTCGGCCAGACCGGCAAGGTCGTCGCTCCCGATCTCTACATCGCGGTCGGCATCTCCGGCGCCATCCAGCACCTTGCCGGCATGAAGGACAGCAAGGTCATCGTCGCCATCAACAAGGACGAGGAAGCGCCGATCTTCCAGGTCGCGGACTACGGCCTCGTCGGCGATCTTTTTGACATT
Organism: Mesorhizobium sp. BHbdii; assembly: GCF_053848045.1. Classification (NCBI taxonomy): domain Bacteria; kingdom Pseudomonadati; phylum Pseudomonadota; class Alphaproteobacteria; order Hyphomicrobiales; family Phyllobacteriaceae; genus Mesorhizobium; species Mesorhizobium sp. BHbdii. Next base: position 1,014 of record NZ_JBSPKX010000011.1, read on the forward strand.
CTCCCAGAACTTGAGAACCAGCTTTGACCGAAGCATCGCATCTCAGCCGCATCTTTTTCACTCAGCGTTTTGCGATTGCTCAGGGTTCGTGGCGACCCTTGCGGAACAACGTTTTGGCAGATCACAGATGCTTGGTTTGAATCCATTGATAAACGAGCCTGAAATCGCGGCGCCTATAGATCCGCGGATCACGTTCATCGACATAAGCGGCACGTCCCGAACGGTCGAGGCACAGGTTGGAGCGACCGTTATGGAAACGGCAGTTCGTAACGGTGTACCCGGGATCGAAGCCGAATGCGGTGGGGCATACGCGTGTGCAACATGTCATGTCTATGTTGAAGACAATTGGACTGAGATTACTGGAAGCCCCGGAAAAACAGAAGAAGAAATGCTGGATTTCGCATTGGACGTAAGGCCCAACTCTCGGCTTTCGTGTCAGATGAGGATTACGAGTGCACTCGACGGGCTGGTGGTACACACGCCGCCTCGGCAGGGCTAGGGAATGCGATTTTGAACCGGGGCAAATTGGTCGATAGTACTGTCACGTTTCTCGATCTCAACGCCGCCGCAGGAGGTCGCGCTGATAGTCTGTCATCAAGCCTATCGGACAAAATACAGCAGCATATTCGCGCCCGTCGACCTGGAGATTATGCACAGGGTATTCGATCAGTTGTGCCAAGAGCGGATCAAGGCCGCACCGCATACGATGCTGAGCGAGGCGAGCGTCACGACAATCGGCGGCAGGTTGAAAGCGGCGATGGCGACACCGTTCAGCAGGCCGACCTGAATACCGATAAGAGCCCGGCTGATCTTTCGGCAGCACATCATCACCACCCGGCCGCCAATGCTGATCTCGCCGCCCGATATGGCTTCGAGACCGGCGATTATGTGCAACAGGGTCGATTTTCCGCAGCCCGACGGGCCGACGAGAATGACGAACTCGCCATTGGAGATGTCGACATTCACACCATGGATGACCTGCGCGCTGCCGTAGCGCTTGACGATATTCCTGACGGTATGGGGACACCATCTAGATCCCAGATTGTTGCGATCTAAAATATATGCTCGACTCGTCGAGGTACAAATGGTGCTAATTTTTCTGACCAGCAAACATATGTACCGCAACGTGCACGACCAAATAACCAGCGGCCCCGACTTGGAGGGGAACTCGCTAATATAAGGGGAATGAGCATGACCCAGATCACTAGCAATTTGAGCCGTAGGAGCTTCCTCAAGACAAGCGCCGCACTCGGCGGGGGGGTGGTAGCTGCCGCCATGCCTTTGTCGCAAGCCATCTGGGCAGCCGAAGGCAAGGTGCTCAAGGCGCGCTCCGGTGGCGACATCGCTACGCTCGATCCGGGCTTCTACGTCAACTCTGGCGATGTCGACGTGATGAACTGCATTTATTCGAAGCTGACGCATTACAAGCCGGGGTCCGAATGGGGCTGGGAATTGGAGGTGGCAGAAAGGATCGAACAGGTCGATCCCACCCATATCCGCTTCCATCTTAAGAAGGACATCAAATTCACTGGCGGCTATGGCGATATGACCGCCAAGGACGTCAAATTCTCCTTCGAGCGCGTGCTCAAGCACAATTCGCCGATCAAGCCCGATTGGGGGCCGCTCGACCATGTCGAGATCGAGGATGACTATACTGGCGTGGTCGTATTCAAGACGCCGTTCGTGCCGGTCTGGAACGTCGCATTTCCCTATGGGGTTGGCCATATCGTTTCCGAGGATGCGGTGATGAAGGCAACCAGTGATGGCAGTAGTTTCGGCATGAAGCCGCCTGCTTTCTCCGGGCCATATGTACTCGCCGACTTCAAGCAAAACCAGCATGTGCTCTTGACACGCAATCCAGACTGGTCGGGGCCAAAGCCGGGCTTCGACGAAATCCGCATCATTCCGATTAATGACGACAAGACGGCGGAACGCGCCTATCAGGCGGGCGGCATCGATTTCACCCGTATCAGTCTGGATTCGCTTGCGACATTCAAGAGTAATCCGCCTGCCGACTCCAAAGTCGAGGAACATCCCTCGCTCTATTACGCCTGGATAGGCATGAATATAGATCATCCGAAGCTGCAGGACATCAATGTTCGTAAGGCGATCCAGTGGGCGATCAATGTGCCACAGATCCTGGATGCCGCCTATGCGGGACAGGCGGAGGTCGCAACGGGCACCATTCCTCCAGGTATTGTGGGGCATCGCGACAAAGCGCTCGTCCCGCCGGAAGGCGATCTCACGAAGGCTAAGGAGTTCATGGAAAAGGCCGGTGTGGGCGATCTGACCTTGACCATCAACACCCTCAACGAAAGCACTTATTCAGCCATAGCCCAGATTGTGCAGGCGCAATTGTCGCTGATCGGCATTACGGTCGAGGTCAATGTCCAGGATTCCGGCTCGTACTGGACGCTCGGCATGGAATCGGAAGGCGATCGCTGGAAGGAGATGCAGCTCAGCGTCATGGAGTTCTCGAGTGTGCCCGATCCGCATTACTCAACAATCTGGTTTGTGCAAGATCAAGTGGGCGTGTGGAACTGGGAACGCTTCCGCAGCGAGCGTTTTGACCAGCTCAGTGCCAAGGCGGTCACCATCAACGACGAGGACGAGCGGGCGAAGCTCTACCAAGAGATGCAGGATCTTATGGAGGAGTCCGGCGCCTACCGGTTCCTGACCCATGGTGGCAATCCAGTCATGTATCGCGCCACCCAAATGCAGGCTGCAACCCGTCCGGACGGGTACCCGCTCTATCTCGAGTTCAAGCCGGTTTAGGCTGACGCAGCCCGACATGTGGCTCTATCTTCTGAAACGGATCCTCCTCGCGGTCGCAATCATTGTGATCGCGGTGACGCTTCTATTCCTGATGATCCATGCCGTACCGGGCGATCCCGCGGCGGTTCTGCTTGGCCCGCGCGCAACGCCGGAGATGATCGGACAGCTCCGTCAGCAGATGGGACTGGATAAGCCGCTTGTTGTGCAGATCGTCACGTTTTTCCGCGGGCTGCTCCACGGCAATCTCGGTTACGACGTGTTCAGCAAAAGACCTGTTGCCGAAATCGTGTTCGAGCAATTGCCCTATACCATCGAACTGATACTGGTCTCGATCTGTTGGGCAGCCGCGGTTGCGGTGCCACTCGGCTGTTACTCGGCCATGCGGCGCAACTCCGTGGTCGACCAGCTCGTCGGAGTTATGGCGGTCGCCACGATCGCTATTCCTTCCTTCGTCATGGCGGTATATGCGCTGCTGATTTTCGCTGTCACTCTCCCCTGGTTGCCGGCGATTGGAGCCGGCAATGGCTTCTGGGACGAACTTAAACATCTCATTTTGCCAGCCATCGTCATTGGAATAGGCTGGGTTGGCTATATCTCACGACTGGTGCGCGCATCATTGCTTGAGATTCTGGGTGAAAACCATATACGCATGGCTCGTTCCTTCGGGATCTCGGAATGGCGCATCGTTGCGCGCTACGCGCTTCCGCTCGCGATCCTGCCGACTGTCACTATTCTCGGCGTGGGTGTAGCGTGGCTGCTCTCGTCTGCTGTCTTTGTAGAGGTAGTCTTCGCGAGGCCTGGCATCGGCGGTTTGATCGTAGATGCAGTCAATACGCGAAATTATCCTATCGTCATGGGAGCTGTGCTCATCACCACCTTTCTTACCGTCGTCGCGACGACGGTATCCGATCTGCTCGCTGCAGCCTTCGATCCCCGAACCCGCGAGAGCCTTTAGCATGGCGAGTGTTGAAGCCATACATGCCGAAGCCGATGAAGGGCAGGGTCCTGGCGCGTTTCGTACCTTTCTCCGGCAATTGCGCCAAAACCGTCTGGGCATGCTCGGAGCAGTGCTTGTCATACTCATAGTAACAAGCGCGATCTTTGCTCCGCTGATCAAGATCCATGATCCGACCCGGATCATGATCGGGCCACGTCTGGCAGACCCTTCGCTCAATTTTCTCCTGGGCACGGATCAGCTGGGTCGGGACACGTTCTCTCGCGTCGTCATGGGTGGCCGCATCCCGCTCCTCGTCGCTTTCGCCTCCCTCGGCAGTTCGCTGGCAGTCGGCTTCGTGCTTGGTCTGATCGCAGGCTTCGGACCGCGCTGGCTGGACAATTTGCTCCTGCTCATCTTCGATACCATTCGCTCCTTTCCCGGTATCATTCTTGCGCTGGCCATCATCGCGCTTATGGGGCCAAGTTTGGCCAGCGTAATTCTAGTCATCGCAGTCACATCCATGCCTACTTATGCGCGTGTCGTGCGCACCCAGACACAAGCCCTGCGTAACAGTGAATACATTGCCGCGGAGCTTAGCATGGGCGCGAGTACGACCCGAATCCTCGCCATTCACATCGCCCCTAACGTGATCGGCCCGCTTCTGATTCTTGTCAGCATGGACGTCCCGGCGGTAATCGCCATGTCGGCTGGTCTGAGCTTTCTCGGCATGGGCGTGCGCCCACCTACTCCCGATTGGGGAGCCATCCTTTATGATGGCTACAGCTACATCAACCACACGGTCTGGCTGGTCATTGCCGGCGGCATTCCGATCGTCCTTGCCACGCTCGGCTTCACGTTTCTCGGCGAGGCACTGCGCGATATCTTCGATCCCAAGCTGCGGAAAGACCTATGAGACGTGATGATCCGACACCGCACACATCCGCCCGTCCGCTTCTTGCTATCCGTGGGCTCGATCTCGACTTCGGCACGCCACGCGGGCGCGTTCGCGCCCTGCGGAATGTTTCGCTCGAGGTGCCGGCCGCGCAGGTGGTTGGCATAGTCGGCGAAAGCGGATCCGGAAAATCCACGCTTGCCTATTCAGTGATGGGCCTGCTTCCCGAAAATGCCGAAGTGACAGAGGGCGTTATTCTGTTCGAGGGACGTGACTTGCTCACCATGTCCGGTTCAGCACGACAGAGCCTGCTCGGCGAACGCCTTTCCATGATCTTCCAGGACCCGATGACCGCACTCAATCCAGTGCGGACAATCGAGAGCCAGATGATCGACATCCAACACCATCAACGAGGAAGCCGGAGCGAAAAACGCACTCGTGCCATCGCCATGCTCCAGCGAGTGGGAATTCCCGACCCCGAAACCCGCATTGGCGCCTATCCGCATCACTTCTCTGGTGGCATGCGCCAACGCATCTGCATCGCCATGGCGCTTCTTGTGAAACCGGTGCTGCTCATCGCCGACGAGCCAACCACTGCGCTCGACGCAACGCTGGAAGTGCAGATCATCCATCTCCTCAAAGATCTCCAAAACGAGATCGGTTGTTCAATCCTCTTTGTCTCCCATCATCTTGGCGCAGTGGCTGAGCTGTGCGACCGGGTCGCCGTTATGTATGCGGGCGAAGTGGTTGAGCAGGGGACCGTACGGGACATCTTCCACAATCCTGGTCATCCCTACACCCGCGCGCTCCTTGAGTGCGATCCTGGGCGGATCAGACAAAGAACGCGCACTTTACCGACCATTCCCGGCGAGGTGCCCAGTCTTCTCGGCGTCAAGAAAGGATGCATTTTCCGTCAGCGATGCCGGTCGGCATTCGATCGTTGCATAGAGGAGAACCCGGTTGAGTACCGCATCGGTCTCGAGCACACGGCGCAATGCCACCTGCTCAGCGAAGAACGGAATGCTTCGGCATGAGCGCCCTGCTCCGCGTCCAGGATTTGCGCGTCCGCTTCCGCACCATGGGTCCGCTGCAGGCGCTCGCCACTGGGACGAAGGCGCCTTTCATCGACGCAGTATGCGGTGTCTCCTTTGAAATTAGTAAGGGCGAGACGCTGGCCCTTGTCGGCGAAAGCGGCTCAGGCAAATCTACTATCGCTCGCACGATAATCGGCCTGCAACGGGCCATTAGCGGCAGTATCAGTTTCGACGGACACGAAATTGAGGAGCTCAGCGGGGTCGAACGCCAGCCCTACCTACGGCGCATGGCGTTGATGTTCCAGGATCCAATCGGCTCACTCTCCCCTAGGTTGACCGTGCGCTCGCTCCTGACAGAGCCATTTCGAATCCATGGGCTCAAGGATCACGATGCCGGAAGCGAAGCCGAACGCCTACTGCACATGGTAGGCTTGCGGGCGGATCTTGCCCGCCGCTATCCCCATCAGCTTTCTGGAGGTCAGGCTAGGCGCGTTGGCATCGCGCGAGCCCTTGCGCTCAAACCGGATTTGATCATCGCCGATGAACCGACCGCAGGCCTCGATGTTTCGGTGCAGGGCGAGGTGCTAAACCTGCTCGCGCGGCTTCAGGACGAACTCGGCATGGCGATCCTGATCATCACTCATAATCTCAATGTCGTGCGCCACATGGCCGATCGCATGGCGATCATGTATCTGGGGCGCTTTGTTGAGGTCGGTTCGACCGAGCATATATTTGAGCACCCGAGTCATCCCTACACCGAAGCGCTACTGGCGGCCAACCCCGAGGCTGATCCGGATGCGGTGCTAAATCGCATCGAACTCAAGGGCGAGGTGCCGAGTATGCTCAGGCGGCCATCCGGCTGCGAGTTTCATACTCGATGCCCCTACGCGGAGGAGATTTGCAGCCAAGTTTTCCCCGAACCTTCAGCAAGCAGGGATGACATGGAGCATATCTTCAAATGCCATTTCCCGTTGGGGCAAGAAATGGCGACTTGGAGCAGCGAACGCTGTCTCCCGTTGGACCGACTCTCACGATGACGAGTATGAACGCCCTATAACATGGCACCACGCTCCGTCGCGACAGATCATCGGGAGAAAGTGAAAGATCGCCGCAATGATGTTGAGCGAATGCGTAGAGTATGGTGCCACAGGTTGGCTTCGCTAGTGAAAACCGGCGAAGCGACCCCTGTTGAACTGACCCGCATGGCACGCGGCGCTCACGACGAGTTCGATCCGCGCATCAACGCAACGGCTGTCATCGAGTTCTGCGAAGGTGCTGAGACCGTTGCCAGCGCTGACGCTGGACCGTTCACCCGTACCATTCTTCGCAAGGATGTCACTCCCGAACGGCAGACTCCGGTGTCTCGGGAAGAACGACATTACCCGAATTGCCATGTCCAGACACAGCGAATGTAACTTCGAGTGCCTCGCCGGTGGCTCCGCGGGGGAAGCCGCGCCAGCCGTCCCTGCAGGCATTACATGGCAGCGATAGTGGAGGGTCCGTTTGCATCCCGGGATCCTGGTGTAGCCCTGTCGGGCTGAACCCATTCCGGCAGAGCCAGACGTTTGCGCAGAACGTTTAAACAAAGGAGAACGACATGAACTATGGCGAATCTGATGTCATTTGCGACGTAGGGTACGTGCCCATGAGAGATAGTACACGTATCGCATACGTTTCCTACCGTCCTAAGGCGGGCCAACACCCGACACTGTTCATCTTCGATCCCTATTCCGGCGGTGCAAAAACATTTCAAGCTGCCAAGCCATTCTTGGATGCAGGCTATGCTCTGGTTGGCGCTAACTGGTCTGGAACAGGGTGCTCGGAAGGTATCGTCGACCACTGGTTTCCGAACCGCACAGTCGGCTCTCATGGTGCCGAGATCATCCAATGGATCGCCGAGCAGCCTTGGAGCGACGGGAATGTGGGAATGGTGGGCAATTCGTATGCGGGAACGAGCCAGGTCTGGGTCGCTGCGGAGAGGCCTCCTCACTTGAAAGCCATAGTGCCATCTGCGCTCGGAGATGGTTACGAAACGATGGCATACTTGGGCGGTATGATGCAGCCAAGTTTAGCGACTTGGGAAATTTGGACGCAAGCTCAACCTCATTCAAGCGGGCTGGAGTGGCGGCTCAGCCACGGCGACACCGAATGCGCAAACATTTGCGGAAGTGTCCGGCAGGTGGTCAAGAACCAGTATTTTGACGTGATGCGGGAGCACACGTTTAAAGACGGATGGTGGGACAGTGTGGATCATGCCCGCGCTGAGGTCGCAGGCCAAGTCACTGTGCCGACAATGATCATAGGCGCGTGGCAGGACGAGTGGGGCGGCGCCGCGAGAGAGGGCGCGCGCATCTTCAGCAAATTGACGCCTGACTTGAAGAACAAACGACTGCTTCTCACGAATGGAGACCACAGGGCCGGATCTTTTTGGACGGGGTACCCTTTCATCCGCTCTGAGCAATTTAGGTTCCTGGATCGCTGGGTTAAAGGCATCGAAAATGGCATCGACAATGAACCGGCCGTAAAGGTTTTCTGGGAGGTCAGCGCGGCCGAGCGCGATCCGACCAAGGCGGTTGCAGGATGGACAACATCGCATAACACCTGGCCGGAGCCGGCGGTTCAACGACGGCCCTTTTTCCTCACGGCTGACGGGGCCCTCTCATTCGAACAGCCTTCCTCCAGCCCGAAGGAAGGTGTTCGTTCCTATCTTTATCCAACCGGAGTCGAACTTACCGGCAGCGATCAACAATTTGCGCTTCTTCCTTATGAATATGGGGTGCTGAACTATCGAACCGATCCGGTGATCGAAGGTATGACGCTGCTAGGGAATCCGGAGGTAATTCTATTTCTCAGCATCGATAGCGGGGACGATGCCGATTTAGAACTCACACTGAAGGATGTCGGTCCTGATGGTACCGTGCTGTTCCTGCAATCAGGCCTCCACCGCGCATCCTTTCAGGAAATCGATGAGACACAGACCAATCCGGAAGAGGTTGTACACTCGTTCGCAAGGGCCGAAAAGCTTGAGCCGGGAAAGATATATGAAGTAAGGATGTCCCTGCTTGGTCCGATCGCTCACGTTGTGCGGAAAGGACACAGTCTTGAGCTTACGATTGGGGCGCCCAATCCTATCCCGCACCGTCTAGTTGCGAGCACGCCATCTGGCTCTCTCTCAATCAATAGAATTCACCACTCTGAAGCCCATTCATCCAAACTCGTCCTGCCGATTCTACCTGGTGCGGTAGCGCAAGCGCCAGCCCCTGCGGGCGGTACACTTCTCAATCAGCCGTCCAGAAAGCAAGACAATTTCATAGCTGGCGGCCTCCAATCTGCCGCGGTAGATTTGTATTGAGTGGTGGCATCGTAATCGCGCCTAACGTGAGAGCCCGATCAAGATCCGTTTAACTCGTACGCATGCTGCGGACCCGCATGCGCACGAGATTTCCTCCACCTTCTCGCCGAGCAAACGCCAAAAATGCGCGCCCTTGACATCAAAGTATTTGCACAACACTGCAAGGCTCGATCCTAAAACCGGCGAGTTCGTCAATCCAAACGCAGGCGCCACAGCGTAAGCCGGATAGCGTTCAAACCTGAACGTCTGGGGCATCCTGCCCGGACGTGAGCCGAGCCATTCCGTTGATGGGTTACATCGCTGCCTCAGCTGAGTGCATCGTCCACATTGAAGGTTCGTGCCGCGAAACCCCATCATGCGGCGACTAATGTCGATCGCGAAGACAACCATGCACCCGGCAGCGCCGTCCCAGAAAACTCATACTTGATCTCCCAACCGTGATTAGACAATCTCATCACTCCATGCGCGGGGAGGTAACAGCCGCAGATCCTATTCGCCAAGGGTCGGAAATGGTGAGATCGACCAATCGATCAACTCGACGGCACGCTGCAGTGTTGCCTCGGTCAGAGCACGACTAGGTGAAGCGACGATGACATGTCCGATCGTGTCTCGGTAATCGCCTTTTGTGACGATGGCCGTTTTGGGTTCGACGTAGAGTTTGACCTCGGCTACACCTGACATAGCAGCCGCTCGGCTGTCGCCACCGATCCAATCGAGGGCGCCATCGCGATCAGCAACCAGGAATCGCGCGGCCGCACTGTGCGAATGCCTTCTACGCAAATCGCATTCGTCGCCGATGACTAGCTTGATGTGTTCGGTGATTAGATCGACACCATAAGCCAGCTGAACCAGTTGGGGATCCGGAGTGCCAGCCATACGCGGATTGACTTCAATGACGACTGGGCCACCCTTCGTCCATCGGAATTCAATATTCGTTGGCCCCCAGCCGAGGTCGAGAGCTCGCAAACAGCTCAACGAAACATCGGCGATGCGGTTATACTCCTCATCAGTCAGAAGGGCCGGAAAGGTGAACTGACGATAGACAAAATGCGGTGGAGGGCCGAACTCACCGGCGCCAATCCCAATGACCTCACTCCCCATTATGTCAGCGGTATAGTAGGGGCCTTGGGCGAATTCTTCGACCAGTATCCTCGGCGAGGATTCCCATATGTGCTTTTCGCCCAACAGATAGACGGTATGTTCGGCTACCTCATCGACGTTCCGGCACAATCGGACTCCAATACTGCCGCCGCCTACGGCTGGTTTAAGTATCACCGGCAGGCCGATCTCCGCGGCAGAACTTTCAATTTCCCTCGCATTTGCTGCCAAGTGATAGGCAGGTATTGGAACGCCGGCCTCCGCGAGGAGTTGACGTTGAGCGAATTTGTCGTCACATCGTTCAATGGATGAAGGGTTCGGTCCCGGTAGATCGAAATGCCGGCAGAGCTTGCCAACTGTCGTATAGAACAGCGATCTGCCCATAATGCCAGCAATATCATAAGTCGCACGTATTCGAGAGCATTCGCGGATCAGCGCATCGAGATTGCTTGTATCGACACGGATTGCCTCAGTCCCTTCCGTCACAAGATATTGATCGCTACTTAGGTCAGCCGATAGGGTAATTGGATGAAGGCCAAGACGCTGGGCCGCTTGGACGTATCGCAGACCACACCCCCATGGACCGCCTTCAACCAGGATGAGCGCTCTTATTCCCATTGCTGTTGACCCTCTGTTGCGAGTTGCGGCGGTCAGAGTGTAGATCGGCATCAACTTTTTAGCCGTGCCTTCCCAGACTTGCGACGAAAGTACCATTATCAGCGGTCTGCGGTCGCAAAGATTCTGTAAACTTAGTTGAAGGATTTGTTGCAACGTTTGTTGCTGGCGGTGTGGCACGGAGCGTCTTGCGGCGCGGCGATCAAGGTGAGAGCGCGCATTGCCTCGTCTGAATTGCTCCTGAATGAAGCCGTTGCCTCATCTGATCTGCTCCCGGCGTGGTGTGGCAGGAGCAGATCAGATGAGGCGGGTAAGCGTGGCGACACGGAATGAATTGGTAGATGCGGTGAGGGAGCGTTATGTGCGGGGCGGCCGTGCCGAAAAGGCGCGCATTCTCGATGAATTTTTGCTGCCGTGAGAGGGTCTCATGGTAAGCACGCAATGCGGCTGTTGCTGAAGAGCCCGTCTCCGTTTCGTTCGGGCCGAGGCCCGATCGCCGCATTATGACAATGCCGTTCGTGAAGCGCTGATCGTCATCTGGGAGGCGTCGGACCGGATCTGTGGCAAGCGACTGAAGGCGCTGGTTCCTATTTTGGTCGAGGCGATCGAGCGTCAGGGACATCTTCGTTTGACCGCGGAAATCCGCAACCGGCTTCTGAGGATGAGCGCGGCGACAATCGACCGTGTTCTTGGCGAGACTCGAGAGACCGCCGGAGGACGGGCACGACGCCACAGCGCGGTATCCACGGCGCTACGACGGAGCATTCCGATCCGTACTTTCTCCGACTGGCAGGACCCTCCGCCCGGATTTGTCGAGGCTGACCTGTGGCGCACAGTGGACCGGTAGCGAGCGGCAGCTTTATCCAAACGCTTTGTCTCACCGACATTGCAGCGGGTGGACGGAATGCGCTCCCCTGCTTGTCCGCGAGCAGAAGCTGCTGAGCGAGGTGCTGACGGAACTGCGGCGGCTCCTGCCATTCAAACTTCTCGGGTTCGACACGGACAATGACAGCGTGTTCCTGAATGAGACTGTGCGCGATTACTGCCGCGACGGCGGCGTCGAGCGGGGTGAAGCGTACCCCGTTTTGACCGGACAGGCAGCGTAGCCGATAAGGAATAGGCATACGCCTATGATTATGACTATGACTATGACTTCTGATCCGTTCTCCCATCCGCCGCGTGTTGAAGTGATCACCTCGGTGCAGCGCCGGCGGCGCTGGACGCAGCCGAGAAGGTCCGCCTCGTCGAGGAGGCCATGCAGCCCGGCATGTCGGTGTCCTATGGGGCACGCCGGGCGGGCATTTCGCCCAGCCAGCTCTTTGCCTGGAAGCGGCGCATGCTCGAAGGCGGCGCGACAGCGGTTCAGGCCGATGACGATGTGGTTGGCGCAGCCCGTGTGCGGGAGCTCGACAAAGGCGTGCGCGACCTGGAGCGCTCGATCTCGCCGCCCCCAGCCCAGCGTTGCGGCAGGCCTCGCTCGACAAGGACGGTTCGCTGTGAAGACCGTCGCGGACACAATCGGCGTCTCCCGCTCCAACCTTGCCGAGCAGACGAGGAAACACCCTCTCGCAAGCCCTGCGACGCGTAAGCCATACGCCAAGCCTGGCGATGTTGCCGTGCTGCCCATCATCCGCAGGCTGGTCGATCAGCCGCCGACCTATGGCTATCGACGCATCACGGCCTTGCTCAACCGCGAACGGCAGCGACCAGGGCTTGCCGCCTATCAGCCGCAAGCGGGTGCTGCGCATCAGGCTGACCAATGGCCTCGTGCTGACGCGCCATACCGCCTACCGCCCGGCCCGAAGTCGTGACGGTGTCGTCATCGCGTCGCGCTCCAACAGTGGCATGTATGGACGGCCTCCGCGGGCAAGGGCTTTTCGGCGTTTCTGACGATTGGTCGGGTGCAGGCATGTATGCGGCCTTTGATTGCGGCGCGTTCATGCCGCTGGCCCTGATGTAGTCCGCTGATCGGATCCCAGACAGGCCAATGCGCTTTCAAGCGGCACCCACTGATCGGGTTTGTCCGATCCCGGCTCGACCGTTCGCCATCACACCATCAGCACCTCACCAATTTCTGCATCCTCCGCGAGCTTTCAAAGGGCGACGGTAGCCACAAAGCGCCTGCCCGTCGTCATCAACGCCCAGACGATCCGCGCCATCTTGTTCGCCAAAGCAACAGCGACGACGTTGTACGGCTTCTTCACCAGAAGCTCGGCGGCCCAGCGCGTCGGCGCCGTTTTGCCGTTGCGGCTGAAACGAAGTACCGCATGCGCACCGACGACGAGAAGCCGGCGGAGATAGGGATCACCTTGTTTGCTGATCTTCCGAGGCGGTCCTTGCCACCCGATGAGTTCTGCCGCGGGACGAGGCCTATCCACGCCGCCAATTGTCGACCGGATTTGAAGAGCGACGCGTCTGTCACTGTCGCGGCGATTGCGCTGGCAGTGATCGGGCCAATTCCAGGGATCGTCTCAAGGCGTCGGCTCAGCTCGTTCGAGCGATGCCACGCATGAATCTGGCGATCCATCTCGCTGACCTTCTCGTGTACCTCCCGCAACTGCCCGATCAGCGGAAGAAGTGCGGACCGCGCAAGCGGCGGGATGAGATCGTGATCATCGTCTTCGACCAACGCGATCAGCATTCCCACGCCGGCAATGCCCTGTCGCGAAGCGAATCGTCGGCCGCGTTACCGCCTCGCAAATCGCCTCGGCGTCCGTGGCGTCATTCTTCTGCCGCTTCACGTATGGCTTGACGTAAGACTCCGGCATCAGCCGAACCTCGTGACCCAGCGCCATAAGAACCCGAGCCCAGTGGTGTCCAGTCGCGCAAGCTTCGATTCCGATCAGGCACGGCGGCAATGCCTTGAAGAATCCAACGACATCGTCGCGGCGCAGCTTGCGGCGGCTCACGGTTGGCGCCAGCACCATTGATCCCGTGAACCTGAAATACATGTTTGGCGATATCCAGACCAATTGTGGTAATCTTCTCCATGGACGGCTCTTCCTCATGTGACTCTCGACAGCCACACTTTGGCACATTGCGATGCCGGGAGCGGAGGCCGTCCACCACATTAGGTCACCATGAACATCGCACCCTCCGAAGTTCGTCTAGTCACTCCGTGCCACCCCGTCGGCAATTAAAACGTTGAAACAGATCCTTCAAACAAATTTACAGAACCTTTGCGACCGCAGAGCGCTGACAATGCTACCTTCACCGCAAGGTCTGAGGTCAGGCAGGAATTTAAAAGCCGACGCCTCCTTACGCTCAGACCGCCCCAGAGCCCGCAGCGGAGGTCGACGCGAATGGCAAGAAGAGCGCTCATCCTGATTGAAGGTACAAGGTCTAATGGTCCGCTTTACGTCAAAGCAGCTCGGCATCTTGGTCTGCATCCAATTACCCTGTCGGTTGATCCAACTCGCTACGACTATCATGCGCCGCCGGAACGGCTTGATGCAATCCAGGTCGATTCGGACAATCTCGATGCGTTGATCCAGGAATGTTCCCGGCTTCGTGCGACCTATGACATTGCTGGCATTACGGGCGTCGTGGACTCGGTCTGCACGACAGTTGGCAAGCTCTGCGAGCATTTCGATCTACCGGGACCGAACCCCGCATCGATTGAACGATGCTGCGACAAATTCACTCAACGTCAGCTGCTTGCGGAGGCCGGCGTTCCAACACCTGCTTATCGTCTGGCAGCGACTGCGAGAGAGGTTGAAAGCTCTGCCGCGGAAATCGGCCTGCCGGTGATTCTTAAGCCAGCCGCAGGCAGCGGCAGCATCGGTGTCCGATTGTGCCGCAACGCCGACGAGTTAGCCGAGCACACGACCTATCTGTTGGGCGGGAAGCACACATGGCGGTCTTCGCCGAGGATACTGGTCGAAGAGTTCGCCCAAGGCCCCTATTATTGCGCTGAGATAATGGGAAATGAGGTCATTGGGATCGGTGCCACTGACTTCGAACCCCCACCGCATTTCGTCTTTCGTGAAAGCATCTTTCCGGCCCCGCTGACTGACGACGAGCACGAGCGTATCGCCGATTTATCGCGGAGCTGTTTGCAAGCTCTCAGCCTTGGCTGGGGGCCTAAATGCATTGAATTCCGGTGGACGAAGCGTGGTCCAGTCGTCATTGAAGTCAATCCGCGTCTTGCGGGTGGAACCAATCCTCGACGGGTACAGCTGGCTTACGGTGTCGATCTCATCACCGAGCACATCAAGCTTGTCATCGGCGACGAATGCGATTTGGGCAGAAGCCATTCGCAGACTGCAGTGGCGCGGTGTCTAGTTCCTGATCGCGATGGCATCCTCGATTGGGTCACTGGCGACGGTCGGGCGGCTGCTGTACCAGGTGTCGCCGAGGTCAAACTCTACGTCGAGCCCAAAACGCCGATCGTCAGGAAAGGCGATTACCGAGACTGCATCGGACATGTCGTTGTCGCTTCACCTAGCCGTGCCGAGACTGAGGCGATACTTGAGCGCGCCGTTAACTTGATAAGCTGGTCGATCACACCATTTCCGACCCCTGACGAGGAACGTTCTGCAGCCCTTACACCCGCGCCAGCGCAGGTGGCGCCCAGGTAAGCGGTGATCGTCGCCAACATTGGTGCAATCGAGAGCCGGGGATAGGGTCTTTTGACGGAATAGTAAGGCCGACAAGGATCAAGCCGCATGTCCGCAAGCGGTCGACGATATCTCCCGGCGCGCGGCTATATTCTGTGGCTTGTTGCAAGTTGTCCCAATGCGCTGCGGATGATGGTCGGAACCGAACAAGCCAATCGCGGCGTAGTCGCCGCACTCACTGAGTTCCTGAAAAGCTAGTCATGTCGAAACCCCTGTTTGAAAAGATCGCCTTGGTCGGCATCGGCCTGATCGGCTCTTCGCTGGCGCGCGTCATCTGCCGCGAGGGGCTGGCCGGCCATATCGCCATTGCAACTCGTAGCGCCGAGACCCTGAAGCGCGCCGAGGAGCTGAAGCTCGGCGACGGCTACACGACCGACGCGAAGGAGGCAGTACACGGGGCCGACCTCGTCATCGTCGCAGTGCCCGTCGGTGCCTCCGGCCCGGTGGCTGAGGAAATCGCACCGGCGCTTAAGAAGGGCGCGGTCCTGACCGAGGTCGGCTCCACCAAGGCCTCCGTTATCGCTCAGATGCAGCCCTTCGTGCCGGAGGGTGTACACTTCATCCCAGGCCATCCGCTGGCCGGCACGGAGAAGTCAGGCCCTGATGCGGGTTTTGCCGAACTGTTCGAGAACCGCTGGTGCATCTTCACGCCGCTGGAAGGCACCGACCCCGCCGCCCTGGAGAAGCTGTCCGAATTCTGGCGCCGCTGCGGCTCCAACATCGACACGATGGATCCGCAGCACCACGATATGACGCTGGCGATCGTCTCGCACCTGCCGCACATCATCGCGTACAACATCGTCGGCACGGCGGAGGACCTGGAGACGGTCACAAAAAGCAAGGTCATCAAATATTCGGCCTCCGGCTTTCGCGATTTCACTCGGCTCGCCGCTTCCGACCCCACAATGTGGCGCGATGTGTGCCTGCACAACCGCGACGCGATCCTCGAAATGCTGGCGCGCTTTTCAGAGGATCTCGCCTCCCTGCAGCGGGCGATCCGCTGGGGCGAAGGCGACAAGCTGTTCGGTCTCTTCACCCGCACGCGCGCCCTCCGCCGCTCGATCATCGAGGCGGGGCAGGATATCGACATGCCCGATTTCGGCCGCCAGGCAGTTGGGCATGGGCCTTAGGCGTCCCAGCCACGGCCCTTTATCCGGCGCCGCCGAGAAAGTGACGAAGAGGATGCCCGCGATTGAACGCCGATACGCTTCTGGAAACATCGAACCAAAGCGTCAACTCTATAAGATCCACCTCGCAACCACCAGCGCTTAGCCGGTAAGTGTTGATGCAGATCAGGCTCATCGGTCGTTAGTCTGGAAACAAGAATCCTGCTGGCGGCGAAAGGGCTGAGGCAGAATATCTGGCATATGCCCCATGCGGGCCTATTTCGGCATAGGTGCTCAAGCGAAGATCATTTTTGCTCCAACTGTCGCACAAGGACTACGCGGCTCGTATTTGCCGGCCAGCGCACTTAAGACGCGCGTGACCGGGTCGACGAGCGCTGCGCTGGAAGGGGCGGCCGATCCGTCGGGACAAAAGATTGTTCTCGAGCCGACCGGACCTCGCGGCCGAGCAATGCCGCTGTGGACACGCAACCCGCTTCGTCGCGGCCGAAGGCGCAGACCATGAAGTATTGGAAACGCGGGGTGTCGGGGGCGAGAAAGGGCAGTAGGTCGGTCGGCGAGGATTGTTGTCTCTAGACATTGCGACCGAGCACATAGCACCGGGACGTCTCTCTATGCGATCAGTCCGCGGCGCGGCATGTCGCGCCCAAACGTAGATC
Organism: Mesorhizobium sp. BHbdii; assembly: GCF_053848045.1. Lineage (NCBI taxonomy): Bacteria > Pseudomonadati > Pseudomonadota > Alphaproteobacteria > Hyphomicrobiales > Phyllobacteriaceae > Mesorhizobium > Mesorhizobium sp. BHbdii. The sequence goes on from NZ_JBSPKX010000011.1 coordinate 18,119, forward strand.
ATAAAGAATGATTTGCGCAGGATTCGCTCGCGCTTCAGCCAGTTCAGAAAACTCGCGAAAATCGGTCTGCTCAGCCGGAGGGAGTCCATGAGCGCCAAGGAGACCGCCTCCGGTCGGGTCTGTCGGACCACCTCCATTTGCGCCTCCGGTTCGTGAAGACCAAGCGATTCGCTGTGATCTGCACTACCATCCGGTCGCCACGCCTGGCGGACGGCAAACGTGGCCGCGTGGTATGCGTCCGGATCGAGAAGATGCCGGCCATACCCCGTCGCGGCCGTGGACGTGAACCATTGCAGCGCCTGGTTCCAGGCATTCGGCGGCCGCCAGTTCGTGGGGCTTCAGCGGCAGCGCGGGATGATCGATTTTCGTGCGTCTCCCACGATTGGGTGCCACAGCGATTGTGACCGGCCGATCAAGCGCTCGGATTGCACGTGGGCACCATAGATCAAACAATTAGATCCCAATAATCATTTGCGGCTCGTCGGGTCGCGATAACCGAATGTTCGTGGAAGTGGTGGATCGTGCGGACCGGTTCGCCCTGGCGCGATCTGCCTGACGTGTTCGGCGAGTGGAAGAGCGTGTTTCGCCGCTTCAGCCGCTGGAGCCACAAGGGCGTTTGGTGGCGCATTTTCGCGGCGATGTCGGGGCGATCCGGACATCGAATACCTGATCGTCGATTCCACCATCGTCCGCGCCCACCAGCACGCCGCCGGCGCAAAAAAGGGGCTGAAGATCAGGCCGTTCCCGCGGAGGCTTGAGCACCAAGATCCACATGGCCGTTCGCGGTCTCGGCTGCCGGGTTCGCTTCACGCTGACCGCAGGCCAGAAGGGTCACGCACCGCAAGCCGACGCCCTGATTCAGGACCTGCCCGCCGACTTCGTCATGGCCGATGCCGCCTACGACACCGATTGCCTGCGCAGCGTCATAGCTGAGAGAGGCGCCGCCGCCGTGATCCCCAGTACCCCTCCCGCGCCCGGAAATACCCGCTGGACAAACACCTCTACGCACAACGGCATCTGATTGAATGCTGCTTCTCAAAGCTCAAGCAGTTCCGCCGCGTCGCAACCCGCTTTGAGAAAACCGCCAGAAATTATCTCGCCCTCGTCACTCTCGCAGCAATCCTTCTATGGATCAGATAAGTGTCCACACGACCTAGAGATGGGCTTGGGATCTGCACGAGATCGGACGTGGCTGACTGGGAGCTCACCGCAAATCTGAGCGATAACCGCGAAACCCCAATCTTCGGCGACAATCACCCCTCATCTGTCGCCACCTCCGCTGGGGCGGGGACGTTGCGGGCCGCCGATTGTCCCTGTTCGCCACGGGTCGAAAATGGTGTGATTGACCAGGCAATTAAGTCGATGGCACGCTGAAGTATCGCCTCGGTCTGAGCTTGGCTGTCTGAAGCGGCGAGGACATGTCCGATCGAATCTCGGTGATCGCCTTTTCTGACGATCGGCGTCTTGGGTTCAATATAAATTTTCACCTCGGCGACACCTGGTATAGCAGCCGCGCGAGTGTCACCTTTGATCCAATCGAGAGTGCCATCGCGATCAGGATTTAGGAACCGCGCGGCCGCAACGTGCGAATGCCTTCTGCGCAACTCCCATTCCTCGCCGATGACAAGCTTGATGTGCTCGTTGATGAGATCGACACCATAAGCCAGCCGAACCAGTTTAGGATTGGCCCCACCTGGAAGACGCGGATTCACCTCAATGACGACTGGGCCACGCTTCGTCCACCGGAGTTCGACATTCGTTGGCCCCCAGCCGAGGCCGAGAGCTTGCAAACATCTCAGGGAAACATCGGCGATATGTTTGTACTCGTCATTAGCTAGTGGGGCCGGAAAAATGCATTCACGAAAGACGAAATGCGGTGGTCGTTCGAAGTCAGCGGCCTCTATCCCAACGACTTCATTTCCCATTATGTCAACGCTATAGAATGGGCCTTGTGCGAATTCTTCGACAAGTATCCTCGGCGAGGATCGCCACAGGTGCTTCTCGCCCAACAGATAGGTCGTATGTTCGACTAACTCATCGGCGTTACGGCACAATCGCACACCGCTGCTGCCGCTGCCTGCGGCTGGCTTGAGAATCACCGGAAAGCCGATCTCGGCGGCAGATTTTTGTACGTCCGCCGCGTTCGCTGCCAGACGATAAGCAGGTATTGGAACGCCAGAGTCCGCGAGTAGCTGACGTTGAGCGAATTTGTCGCAGCATCGTTCAATCGATGCGGGATGCGGTCCTGGTAGATCGAAATGCTCGCAGAGTTTGCCAATTGTGGCGTAAACCGACTCGTCGAGATCCGTAAAGCCTGTAATGCCAGCAATGTCATAGGTTGCACGCAGCCGGGAACACTCGCGGATCAGTGCATCGAGATTATATGTATCGACACGGATTGCCTCAAGCTTTTCCGCCCCAAGATAGTCGTAGCGAGTTGGATCAGCCGACAGGGTAATTGGCTGCAGGCCAAGATGCTGGATAGCTTGGACGTATCTCGGACCGTTTCCCCTATGACCTTCAACCAGGATGAGCGCTCTTCTTGCCATTCGCGTCGACCTCCGTTGCACACTCTGCGGATCCGAGCGTGAATCGGCATCAGCTTTTTAGCTGTGCCTAGCGTCACGCTTTCGGTGAAGGTACCATTGTCAGCGACCTGCGGTCGCAAAGGTTCTGTAAATTTGTTTGAAGGATCTGTTTCAACGTTTTAATTGCCGACGGGGTGGCACGGAGTGACTAGACGAACTTCGGAGGGTGCGATGTTGAAGGGATGCTGGGTTGACCTGTAAAGTTTAAATTTATTCTGACAGGGGTATCATAAGCTAAGGCGAAGCCGGCGTGAAGAATTCGCGCACCAGAACGACCTGCTGTTCGACGCAGGCTTAGGACCTGTTAAACCAGTTGTGGATATGACGATCAGTTGATTCATTGCGGCGCGAGGAGGCGCTGCAATGAGTGATTTGATTTGGTTGTGGGATGCTCATATGCGCCGGATCGAGCGGCATTTCCCGCGGTCCCACGGCTGCCGAGGGTCGATGACCGGCGGATCGTCACTGGCGTCATCTTCGTCGGGAAGAGCTGCAATGGGGCGACGCGCCCCGAGGAATGAGGTTCCCCACGCTTGATCCGCTGTAGCCGCCTCGGCGTATTCAACCGGATATTCGCGGGATTGGATGGCAAACGCGGCAAGGCCGATCAACCGATAATTGATGCCACCTATTTTGAAGGTACATGGAACGGCCGCAAGCCTGCTTTAAAGCGGGCTGTTCCCGACTTACAATGGCGACCTGACGGCCGTGGTCACCGCTGATCGTGCTGCTCAGGGAAGGCAGATGAGCGACTACAAAGGCCCGGCGCTGGTGATTGACGCTTTCCCCAAAGCCGCAGGCCTGCTCGGTCACAAAGTACGACGCCGACTCATTCCGCACTGCCTGGCCGATCGGGGCATCGCGGCCTGCATTCCGTCCAAAGCCAACCGCAACGTGCCGATCCCGCACGACACCGCTTTAACCGCTGAGCCCCACACTTCATGTCCACGATCTGTATCGCCGCCCTCCGCAATCTCTGGTTCTGATTATGGAGTTCTGAGCCTACTAGACGTCATGTTCCAGGGCTGAGATCGGTGGCCCGCCCTTTCGTGCGATTGAAAGACGAGGGTTGCTTCTCTATTCGGCCTGTTGAAGTCAAGCGCTTGTCGAGCTTTCCGCTTCGCCGGCGTGTAACGTCTTTCGCGGGGTCATGCTTCTCTGCGGGATCGGCGCTCGGGCCGTCGCCTTGATGGGGGATCAGAAGAATGAGGCGGAGAATCTCGGAAGCGTCCTGATCGTTGTGATGCGACCGGTACTGCAACCCTCGCGAACTCACCTTATTCACGTCCCGCGAAGGACGCCCTTTCCACCGGCAGGTGGAACCTTATGAGGTGATCCTTGTCACGCTTCCTCTGCGATCATGTTTCATCTCAGTGTTCGACCGCTGGCGACCATCTCCTCGTCCCCGACCTGGGTTCCGGCTCTGCCGCCCGCGCGCAGTGGCCGGTCAGGGTGGCTGAAGCCGTCGCGCAGCGACGTGCCCTTGGGCGCGAGCACGGCGGCGCGCTGACAGTGATCGGGGTGGGTACATCAGGCGGCCGTCGGCATGACGTCTTGTCGCGTCCAGCGAAACTCTGTGCCGTCGCTCCACATCCGGTGCATGATCACCGCCAGTCGGCGGGCCAATGCGACAATGGCCTTCTGTCGGCCGCGCCGCTTGGCAACGTTCATCGCCCACGCCCGCAGCCACGACCATTTCGTCACACGCGTCAGCAGCGTCTGCGCGGCTTCGTAAAGCAGCGTTCGCATCATGCCGTCGCCGCAGCAGGAGATCCGGCCGATGCGGCGGCTTTCGCCCGACTCATGGAGCACCAGCGTCAGCCCCGCCTTGGAGTTGCGGAAGCGGGCCGGAATGTCGATGGTCGCGGTGTGGGCCAGCGCCACCACCGGACCGACGCCCGGTATCGTCGTCAGCCGGCGGAAGACCGGGTCATCGCGGACGATCGCCAGAACCTTCCGGTGCAGGGCAGCAAAACTCTGGCGCAGCCTGCCGCACGCCTCGAGCAGCGGCTCGAGGATCTCGGCCAGATCGGGGCTGCCTTCGGTGAGCTCGCGGATGCGGTGCTCGAATTTGACGGCGCCGACCATGCTGACCTTGAGGCCGAAGTTGCGCAACAGCCCGCGGATGTCGTTCTCGATGGCGATCGCCTTGTCCTGCAAGAGCTTGCGCGCCGTCAGCAGGGCCCGGCGCTTCTGGCTCGTCAGCGTCTTGACATGGACCGGGCGAAACAGGTTGACCCGCATCATCTGGGCAATGCCACGGGCGTCAATGCGGTCGGATTTGTTCGGCTGGGCCTCCAGGAACGCCTTGGTGTGCCGGGTTTCGATACACACCACCGGCAGGCCTGCTTCGGCCAGGCCGCTGAACAGCCATTGCGACAGCGGTCCGGCTTCGAGGCCGATCCGCTCGAAGGTCCAGGCAGGATCCGTGAGCACCCGGACAAGATCCTCGGGATGGCTCGGCACCTTCATCTCCGGGCAGATCGCGCCTGTTTCGTCGACGATGCAAATGGCGGTCTCTTTCACCGCGACGTCCAATCCGACATAATTTTTTATGCTGCGCTTCTCCTTCTGATGCTTGTGGCTGCTCCACGCAAACCACGTTAACCATCAGCTCGAAGCGCAGCACCTTCATGGCATCGTTGCTGAAAGATGAGGCTCAAGCCGAATACCCCATCTCGGATGGGCCGAGCCGATCCTCATGCACGGAGGGCGAGCCAGGGGAGAGTATAGCGAAGCATTTGTCGCGTTTTGATGTAGCCAAGAAGAAGCACGCGTGGCGATCGCGGAGGGCGGCCGCACGGGTGAGGTCCGGTTCGTCGGCGAGGTGGAGAATAGGAACATGAGAGACGAGCCCTTCTCCTGGTTCCCTTGAAAACTTCCGACAACGGTTGCCTTCTGGAGATTGCGTCATGTTCGAACGACGGCATTTCGACCGATCAGCGAACCTGCTTTGCGTGCTGGTATTTGGCTTACGCCTGAGCCTGCGGGATTTGAAGGAGATTATAGCCGAGCGCGGCATCAGCGTTGGCCATAAGATAATCCGGCAGCAAAGCGCTTTCTTCCGAAGGCGCTTTCGCGCTATGGCTGACCGGAGCGCATTGTCACGGCAGTCGAACAAAGCGGGAGGCCATCTTCTCCTACGACATTGAAACTGCCTGCGGGATCGGTCACGACGGACGCTGAAACCATCCACATTCGCACCGGACCAATCGGATCGGCTTGGATTATCGTCGCTTGCCTTCGATCCAGGCTCTTCGCTTAGGACGCGGTTCGAGATAATCGCCGCCTGAATTGAGTCCGTCGGACGCGTCCAGTGCGGCCATTCGAGAATTTGCGACACAACTGTTCGGCTCGCCCCGAAGCCCTTGTCCAAGCGAACTGAGGATTTGAACCCCCCTATTGCCTCACCGATCAATGTTACCGAGGGCTGCGGTGGCGACAGTGCTCATTTCACCTGCCATCGCGGCGGCAGGTGGTACGGGCAAGCTCGTGATCCAGCCCCCGTCGAGATGACCAGCCCCAGCCATTTCCATGCGGCAGACCTTCACCAGCCATTGCACCATTCTGATGTTCTTTTCTTCGAAGCGAGCTGGATCGATCTCCTTCAGCCGTTGTAGCACGGCGGCTGCCGAGAGGGCGGGATCTTCCTTCAGCCATTCCTTGACCCGCGCTTCAAAGGGCTCGTACATGCTGGGTCTTTTCGGCCAGGGCTTCGTCCGCCGATAGCGTCGCCGATGCGTTGGCCGTGTCTCGCCGTTCTTCCAGGCTGTTTTCAAGTTCGCGGCGAAGCTCTGGAGATCGATGACCAACGGCTCCTCGATTTTCGCATTCAGGCCACGACGATCGACCCGCTTTCCAAGCTCTTCCTGTCGGCGCGGATGCCGGCAAACAGCAGCACAGGGTCAGCTGTCTCCATTATTGCCCGTAGCCGCTCCTTATCGGTCTCGGCCACTTTCGGATGCGCAAGAACACGGGCCGCGGGTGGAACTGGCGGATGATGGCGCTTGATCACACGGGCGCCGATCCGTGTCTTCTCCTGCAACTTGAATGACGGTTGGAACAGATTGGCGTTAAGCCGCACCACAGCGTAGAGGCGTTCAAGGGCAGCCGTCGCATCCATCGACAAACCGGCCATAGCCCACCGGGCGCCGCACGATGGCGCCGTTCTTCTGCTACACATGCGCTTGGTTGTTCTTTCGATAAGCGCGAGAGCGTGTCACCTCCAGATCCTCGCTGCGGCACCAGGAAACGACCAACGCGTTCATGAACGCGCTGTCGTTGTCAAAGTCGACACCCAGCAGTGGAAAGGGAAACCGCGAGCGGGCCTGCTTGATCGCCATGATCACATTGCCGCTGTCGCGCGTGCGGACCGGAATGCATTCGGTCCAGCCGGTGGCAATGTCGGTCAGCACCATCGTCTGCACGAAGCTCCCCGACGAAGACTGCCCGAATGCGCCACAAAATCGACCTCAACAAAGCCGGGCGGCGGATCATTCCAATCGCCGAAGGTGCGAACTGGCACCGAGCGGCGAACTGCCGAACTCATTCCTGCCCGGCGGCGCTGGCCGCCGCGGGCGACGATGCGGACCTCGGTCAAAAGCCTATCTATCGTCGCCGGGCTTACTGTCAGCAGTTTGCCGCGGAGCGCCTCATCGAGTGCTAACCGGCCATGTCGCTCAAGCGCAGGCAACGACAGGGATCAACGGCTTAAGACGTTTGGAACACAGCCGCTCCGAAGCCTCTCACAATACGATGAGCGCCTTCGCGGACATCGCTGCCGTAACAGCGGCTGTGGCTCTTGCCCGCAGACGGCCTCTGCTCACGACGGTTCATAACACGGATCGCGTGCTTGCGACGATATCCGGCTACCGCCACAAACTCATCCAGAATGCGCCGCTTGTCAGCCCCCGCCTCTTCGGCAAAGCGCTCGGCAGGAGCCACTCCGGTGGTGCCATGCGCGGATGCGCCTCGAACGCCGCCCAGTTCTCGAATCGGCGGCCGGCGATCGCATTGCGCTTGACATAGCCGACCCCGCGTTCGTCCTTCCCCTTCGTACGCGCCCGGTAGGGCGCACAGACCCGCGGCGTAAATCCCCAGTAGCGGGCAAAGGCGTGCAGCCGCGCGTTGAACCGCACCTCCCGCGTCGTCGCATCGTGATGTTCGACCAGCGCCTTCGGATTGTCGAACAGCACTTCCGTTGGACCCCGCTGAAGCGAAGGAAGGCTCCTTCCATCCCCTCGAACCAGTCCGCCTGGCGCTCCCGAAACGAGGGACGGATATGCAGCCGACGCGAGTAACCCAGCGTTGCCACAAACAGGTGCGCCCGAACACGCTCGCCGCCGAGCCACACCCGCGTGTCGCCAAAGTCGATCTGCATCTGATATCCCGGCGCCGTCTCAAACCGAACCGTCACGCGCTTCTGCGCCTTCAACTCCCGACGCCAATGCTGCACCCGAAGCTCCGCCGAACGAAGCCCAATGATGATCCCATGTTCGCTCGCCAGTTCCTGGCGCACCACATCGGCGTTGCCGCCATGGCAAAAGAAGCGCCCCCGCAGCCAATCGTCCAGCCCGTCAAACGCGGTCCGCCGCACAGGTTTCCGAAACCCAACAGTCCCGCCCTCGCGCAGATACCGACGCACCGTGTTGCGCGCGCACCCGAATCCCTTCGCCAGTCGCTTCGCTCCCCAGCCAAGCTCATGCAGCCGCAGCATCGCTGCCACCTCTTCAGGCTGAAGCATCTCCTCTCCCTGCATCGTTCTCGACAATGCAGGAATCGCCGAAATCCCAACCGTCATCCATGCCTCCTTTCATAACCGAGGGGTCAGTTCTTCATTTCGTCAGGGGGTCAGATGGGGTGGTTGCGCCCTCCCAGACGGCATCGCAATTGCCAAGAAAGTGGTGTTCACAGCCACTGAGCGGAAAGGACGGCAACTGTGACGAAAGATACAATGGTTGGGGTGGATCTGGCAAAGACCCCCTTTCAGCTGCACGGCGCGTCGACGACGGGGCGGCTCAAATTTCGCAAGAAGCTGTCGCGGCAGAGTTTTGGCCAATTCATGGCCGAGCAGCCTCCCGCGCTGATCGTGATGGAGGCGTGTGGCAGCGCCCATTACTGGGCCCGCGAGATGATCAGGCTTGGCCATGAGGTGAAGTTGATTGCACCGCATTATGTGAAGCCATTTGTGAAGCGGCAGAAGATGGGATGGTTGCCGCCCTCCCCAGACGGCATCGCAATGTGCCAAGTTCGTGGTGTTCAACGCCACGAGAAGGAGAGGACGGCTGAAAGATACAATGATCGGGGTGGACCTGGCAAAGAACGTTTTCCAGCTTCACGGCGCGACGATGACGGGGCATTTGAGGTTCGATGAGAAGCTGACGCGATTTCGGTTTCGGCAGTTTATGCCAAGCCATGCGCCTGCCGTGGTGGTGATGGAGGCATGCGGTAGCGCCAGTTTGGGCACGGGAATGGTCAAGCTTGGCCACGAGGTGAAGCTGATCGCGCCGCAATATGTGCGGCCCTTTGTCAAACGACAGAAAAACGATGCTGCGGATGCTGAAGCAATCGTTGTTGCAGCACAGCGCCCTGAGATGCGTTTTGTCCAGCCGAAGTCGGAAGATCAGCAGGCCTGCGCTGTGCTGTTCCGAACCCGGGAGCGCCTTCTCTATCAGCGCACCGAGCTTGTGAATGCTCTGCGTTCGGTGCTGTATGAATATGGCCATATCGTTCCGAAAGGAATCGCTCACATTAAGCGGATCGAGGGCATCCTGGAGGCACCCAACAGTGACCTGCCCGAATTGGTACGCGAGGAATGCCGCGACCTGATGAGCAGATTGCCGAGAAGGACAGCTCGGATCGACGTCAAAACGGCAAAGGCCAAAGCCCTTTCCCAGGCGACCGATATAGCGCGGCGACTGCAGGCAACGCCTGGTGTCGGACCCCAGACCGCGTTGGCGATCAGCGGTTTTGCTCCCCCGATGGAGAGCTTCAAACGCGGCCGAGACTTTGCTGCCTGGCTTGGCCTCGTGCCACGCCAATACACCTCCGGCGGCAAGGAGCGACTTGGACGCGTGTCGAAGGCTGGACAGACCGATATCCGGTCTTTGATCATCGGCGCCATCGACAGTGCTAGCCCGCAAATCGATCGTCGAGGGATCATGGCTGGAACGGATGCTGCGTCGCAAGCCGCTCATGCTGGTCGCAATCGCGCTTGCGAACAAGATGGCGCGGGCAATCTGGGCGATGATGACGAAGAAAGAAGATTATCGAGATCCGACGCGAGTTGTGGATGCATGATGAATGCGCATCACTACGCAAGCTGGCGTCGGTGAAGGGGGCGTAGGAAGTCGACGACCTGAATGGGCGCAATGATCGAAAGGATCTGGATCAGGAAAACCAGACATCGTTCGCGGCTCGAAAAGCTCTTGCAGAAGAAGATATGGACCCGATCCGCAGATCACCATACCGACCGGCGGCTTCTTGAAAGGCCGCGATGAAAAGGCCTGAGAGAAGAACGCACTCGATCACCAAGCATATCAGGTGGAAAGCTTCTTGCACGCGGGCGGCAACCAGAGAAGAATGATGCGGCAGACGCCGAGGCCATCGTAATCGCGGCCCGGCCGCCGGAAATGCGCTTCGTCGATACGGAAGTCTGTAGAGCAACAAGGTTTGGCAATTTTGTTTCGCGCCTGAGAACGGCTCGTCCACCAACGCACCGAACTGGTCAACGCACTTAGAGCGTGCCTTTACGAATACGGCTTCGTTGTTCCGCAAGGAATTCACCAGATCAAGCGGATCGGGGAGATTCTGGACGCGCCAAACAGCGACTTGCCTGATGTGATGCGCAAGGAATGCCGCGACCTACTGGAACAGATTGGCGAGAAGACGGTACGCATCGATGCGCGGACTTTAAAGATCAAGGTACTAGCGGCTGAAGCCGACACAGCGCGGCGCTTGCAGACAATTCCCGGGATCGGCCTACTGACCGCCTGGCAGTCGAAGCCTTTGCCCCACCTGTGCGGAGTTTCCGACGCGGGCGAGACTTCGCCGCTTGGCTCGGCCTTGTTCCACGTCAATTCTCCTCAGGTGGCAAAGAACGGCTCGGGCGCATTTCCAAGGCTGGGCAGCCCGATATCCGAAGGCTGTTGATTTTCGGCGCGATGTCGCGCCTGAATTGGCTGGGCCGCAAATCAATTCCGGAATGTTCATGGCTGGCGCGCATCACAGCGCGGAAGCCAAGGATACTTGTGGCGATCGCTTTGGCCAATAAGATGGCACGGGTGATCTGGGCCGTGCTAACGAAAAATGAGGATTACCGAGATCCGGCACAGGCTATGACGGCGTGATCAACATGCCGCAGAATCTGCCTAGCGTCGGATAAAGGGGGTGTGAGAAGGCGACCCGAATGGGCAAAAGATCGAACAGATCTGGATTAGGAAAACCAGTTGAGAAACGTGAGCAATGACGCTCGACAGTCAGATTTGGACGCTAACCGCAGATCACCATACCGACCAGCGGCTTCTGAAAATGCCGTGTTCAAAGGGCCTTACAGAAGACCGCACTCGATCAGCTGACACGTAGTCGGAAACCTCTTGCATCACGGGCGGCAACCACAGAAGTTTCTCAATTCGCCCGACAGCCCTCGCCTTCAGCTCGATGACCTTACCGCAGGATGGTCTGATCATCCGGCAAACCAAGTTCCATAAGAGTCGCTTGCTGCTGCTCCACGCCACAACGTGGAACGCTTTAGACCCGCTATTTGGTGTCACGCCGCCGGTTCGGAAGCTCGATCGGCGCGCAGTTCGTTTCCACCATGAGCGCTCCGCCCGTCTATAATACCGTGGTCGCCATATTTATCTCTGGTTCGCGCGCTCGATCAGCCGGCGCGGGGAGCCCGACGACCACCGGGGCCGCTGCGTTCACCATCTCTTCGGCAGGCGGCCGTCATTCGAGGTCCGTGTTTCGATACTCGGCTGTGTCCGATTGAACTCGTCTGTGTTCGGAACCTGACACGCTGAGGCGCAAAGTATTCCGCCGTTGAGGCGCGAAACACATGGTTTCGCGCCTCTTTCCCGCACAACCTTTTCGGTGGCGCGCCGATTGCAAGGGATACGGTGAGGCATCCGTTACGACTTAGCGGTCTCGCAGTCTCCAGCCGAGGGGGTCTACATGAAAGTCGCTCGAACGATCCAAGTCAATGCGATCGACTCTGCACCGCTGAGTGCGGTCTCGCCAATCGAAGCTTTGCCGCGTCCGTCGCGGGTGCCGCTGTCATTCCCCCAGCCGCGGTTTTGGTTTCTTTCGCGTCTGGCAGACGGCAGAAGGGCTTGTCACAACCAGATGGGGCTTCGGCTTCGCCACGAGCTGGACGAGGCGGCCCTACAGTCGGCTCTAAACAGGTTGGTGGCGCGTCATGAGGTGCTGCGCACCACCTTCGGGATGGAGGACGGCGAGCCATTCCAGCGTATCGGGCCGGCGAACGTCAGCCTGCCGCTGAAACGAGACGATCTGACGGCGGCAGCTGATGTGGAGACGACGCTCGGGGATCTGATGCGTCTTGAAGCGCAGGCGGCGTTCGACCTGGAGGCCCAACCACTGATCCGGGGACGGCTGGTGCGCCTAGCGGTCGATCATCATGTGCTGCTGATCACGACGCACCATATCGTCTCGGACGACTGGTCGCGGAAGGTCATGACACGGGAGCTGAGCGAGCTCTACGCTGCGGCCCGGGAGGGCCGCGCGGATCGGCTGACGCCGTTGCCCGTGCAGTGTGCGGACTACGCCCCTTGGCAGCGCCGCCACCTGGGGCGCGAGGTGTTGGAGCGTCAAGCGGAATACTGGCTCCGGACGCTGGCGGGCGCGCCAGCGGTGCTGAAACTGCCGACGGACCCGCCGCGTCCGCAGGCGGAGCGGGACCCGAAGGCAACCGCGGTCGTCTACGCGGACCAGGGCCTGAGTTATGGCGAGCTGAACGCGCGGGCGGCTTCGGCGGCGCCTCACGTTTGCCTGCTTCAACCATCGCGCACCAACTCGGGCCCGGAGCTGCGGTCATGAATTTCATCGAGGGGGCGCGCGCTGTTGCCGAGGGTGAGCTGCAAGCTAACAGCATTACGCGCTATCATGTCACACAATTCTATCGTGAACAGATCACCAACAGTGGTTATTATGACCAGCTCAAGTATATTGTGGAGCCCTCATTCCAAGAGTTCGAGAGTCCCGGCAATCTGGATACGAGCGGCGAGCAGGACAACACGGTCGTTCCTGGACTTCAGCACAAGTACGCCCAAACCGGGTTGTTACTGGTAACGGATCGTTGCGCTTCATATTGCCGTTATTGCTTTCGCAAACGCCTTGTCGGCAAGGACTCCGATGAAATCGCGGCTGATTTGGACCAGATTGCGCAGTATATTGGCGGCCATCCTGAGATGACGAACGTGCTGCTATCCGGAGGTGACCCGTTCGTGCTCAGCACCGCCAGGCTCGACAAAATTCTTGATTGTTTGCTGCCGATCCCGCATTTGGATTCTATTCGATTCGGCACAAAAGCAGTCGCGTATGCGCCCAAGCGGTTCGAAGATCCCGCTCTACCGGCCTTGTTCAAACGGATCCATGAAGCGGGTAAGACCGCAGTCATCGTTACACATTTCGATCACATCGGCGAAATCTCGGTCGATGCGGAGCGAAACATTCGCTCCTTGCGCGCACAGGGCGTGCAGTTCCTCAACCAATCCGTGCTTCTCGCGAAGGTCAATGATGATCCCGAGATCGTAGCCGCGACCTTCACCAAGTGTCACCAAATAGGTATCCGTCCTTATTATCTCTTTCAGGCCAGGCCGGTGAAAGGCGCATCGCATTTTCAGGTTTCACTGCGCCGTGGACTAGAGATTGCGCACGGCACCAACCAACGTCTCAGTGGAATCCAAAAGACATTCAAATACATCATGTCCCACTACACAGGAAAGATCGAGATCCTAGACCTTGGGGCCGATGGTCGTGTGTATATGCGATATCATCAAAACAATATTCCCGAAAAGATCGGAAAGATCTTTTCCCGGCCGCACATCGAGGGCGCCTGCTGGTTGGACGACTTGCCCGAGGGATGAGGTAGCGATGGAACAGGGACCCCTTACGGACACAATCCTCAAGGCTTTCGACGGCATGTCGGAGCAACTACAGAGCGCTGCGCACTTCGTGCTCGACCGACCCCGTGATGTCGCTCTTTTTTCGATGCGTGAACAGGCTCGGCAAGCCGGCGTACAACCTGCAACTATGACGCGTCTTGCCAAGCATCTTGGCTTGAAAGGGTTCAATGATATTCGCAACATGTACGCTGAGTCCTTGCGGGATGCAGGTGCTGGATTTGCTGGAAGGGCAGGAAAACAGGTTGCAAACCACAAGCTGCGGGGCGATCACGCGTTTGCTGCAAAGATGCTCAATTCACTCGCAAGGCAGGTTGCACAGCTTGCGCAGCCTCGATCCCTCGATCGAGTGGTGACAGCGGCAGCATCGCTGGCCAAGGCCCGCAGGATCTACTGTCTTGGCCTGCGCTCCAGTCACGCTATAGCCTGGCAGTTGCATTATATTCTCAGGCTCGTCCCCGAGAAATCGGTGCTCCTCGATGGGATTGCGGGCACCGGGAGCGACACTATCGTAGACGCTGGTAAAGATGACGTCCTGCTTGTCGCAAGTGTCCATCCGGATCCGCGGGCAACCGTAGAATTAGCGAAGTTCACGAAATCTACAGGAATCTCAGTTGTTGCTATAACCGACAGCGAGGCTGTCTCCTTGGCGCTGACTGCAGAAACCGCCGTCGTGGTTTCGACCTACAGTCCATGGTTCATTCATACGATAACCCCTGCCTTTGCAATTGCCGAGGTTCTAGGGGCTCTAATTACAGGTCATGGCGGTGACGAATTACTGGAAGCCATCGAACGCTTCGACGAACAACTCGCAGCCCTCTACATTGCGCAAGCATGTCATGGACCTGGAAGCCAGCACAACGACGGCGCCCTTCGATGTGTCATCGAAGACGAAGAAGCTCCGCCGCTTTAAGGAATTCCTGGACGGCGCCGGCAGATGGAGCCGTGCGGAGCGCATCATCGCCCGTGCCGAGGTCGGCGCCCAAGGAGCCGATACCCGCTTCATCGTCACCAACCTTGCACGCGGCAAGGCCGAGGCGCTCTACGAGGATTATCGCGGCTTCTAAATTGCAATTGAGGTATCTTATGACTATGACATCTGCAGCGATTCCGCTGACCGGTCTTCCCTTCCCAAAATCCGAGTATGCGCGCCGCCAGCGGAAAGTGTTCGAGGCCATGGAACAGGTCAACCTTGACGCGCTTCTGGTTACCTCGCACGGCCGGCTCGAGTATCTCAGCGGATACACTGGCCGCGGCGCGCATTTTGCCCCGTTCCCACTCATAGTCGTACCGGGCGACAGACCGACGATCGTCGTCCGAGCTTACGAAATGGGTGGTGTCCGTCCGGCCACTTGTGTTGAGAACATCGTACCTTACACTGAGCAATTCCAATTTGCTCCAGTTTGTGCCGATGTAATCCGGCAATATGGCTTGCGCGGGAAGCGGATCGGTCTTGAACTCGGCTGCTGGAATCTCGCACCAGCGGACGTAACAGCCCTTCAAGCGCAGCTTCCCGACGTGAGGTTTGTAGATGCGTCGCGCGTAGTTGCAAAAGTGGCGGCGGTGAAGACCGAGCTAGAAATTGAAGCGATGCGCTTCGCAATGAAAATGACCGACGTGGCCGTTCGCGCGTTCCAGCAGTCACTTCGGGAAGGTATTATGGAAGCGGAAGTGGCGGCGCATCTTAACTGCGAAGTGGAGAAAGCCGGAGGTGTATTGCGTGCTCCGTCCATAACCCTGTTGTTCGGTGAGCGCACGAGGCTCTCGCACGGCAGTCCCGCGCGCCATCCGATTAGAAACGACGAACCAGCATTTATGGAGCTTGCCGGATTGAAGAACGGTTACTGCTGCGGATTGGTCCGGAGTGCCGTACTTGGGCGCCATATGGAGGCTGAATTCCTGCACGATCTCTCGAAAGAAGTTCTGGAGGCAGTTATTTCTACCATCAAGCCTGGTGTTACCGCCGGCGAAGTCGATGCGGTCGGACGAGAGGTGCTCAAGCGACATGGGCGTCCTAAGCTTCTTAACCACCGGGTCGGATATCAAACGGGCATCAACTGGACCGAGCGCGGCGACATCAGTCTTGAGCCTGGTTCCACCGACGTACTTGCGCCAAACATGACCTTGCATATGCCCATTATTTTGTGCGGCGAAACAGGCTACTTGATTGGTACTAGTGAGCACGTCCTAGTGACAGAGCGAGGAGCCGAAATACTCAGCCGAACACCTCACACACTCTACCGTGCATAATTGACGGGCGGTGCATCGAATTGAAGGATTCCTGAATTCAGAATGAGGCAACCGGGTAGCGCCGCTATCTCCACCGAATCCCAAGCTCCTCCAAGGCAGCAGATCATCGATTTGGCTGCTGAGGTGGCCGTTGAGAATCCTGGTGAGCAAGTCGGTGAGGTAGCCGAGCGGCTCAACGTCGTTCAGCTTACAGGTCACGATCAGCGAGGCACGACGGCCCAATGCGCCCCCATCGAAGCAGCGTCATTATGCCCGGACTCCGGGATTCAATGTTGTTGTCACCTATAAGCGCGGCGCCTATCCCATCTGGCGTGGTCTGAGGTGATGAGCGATTGATGATGAAACTGAAGAAGCTGAGGAGCTTGCTGTGTCAATTTCTATTGCGCCTTTCCCTGAGGATAGAAGTTTCCATCATCGGCGCCGGCTTGAATGACCATATCGCCCAAACTGATTTCCACTGTTGATGACGGCGCGGCGGTGACCTCGATAAAGCCGAGCCAATCCGCGTCCCGCTGCGGCGTGACCGCACCGCTCTTGATCGCCCTTGCGCCGCCAGACGAACAGCTGCGAGGTCGCCAGTCCAGTCTCGGCACGCCAGGCTTCAGCGTCGCCTCGATCAGCCGCGCCTTCGCCTCCGCCGACCAGTGCCGCCGCGGACGCTGCGGACTTGCCTCCCGCCGGTTCGGGACTGCCTCAAGGACACGCCGGTGGCTTCTGAGACGCGAGCGCCGGTCCGTGCTAAAAGAGCAGAATGGTGCGGTCGCGCCGACCAATGAACGTCCTCTGATCGTGCGCCGCAAATGAGGGCGTCCACTTCGGCCTTGATCAGAGTGCCTCTCCTCGATGTGCGCCAGTTTATGGGAATCGTTAGCACGCGTTGCGCGACGCCGAAAGATGCCGGATCGGCGGCTGCGCCATGGTGGAAAAGAGCTCGGATCGCGGCTAGTCCGGCGTTGCGTTTGGCGACGGAGATGTTCCGCTTCTCTTCGAGTTCATCGAGCAAGGCGAGCAACGAGGTCTCGATCGAGATCTTCGAGCCTCAACGCGTTCTGCCCGGCTTCGCCACATAATCTTCCCCGACACGGCCGCTGGCAGTGGCACCGACCACCGTCTCGGTGGGAGAGGTTACTCGCTTGATACCTTCGAAATCTCCCAGCTCTTCGGCATGCATAACAGGCCAGGCATTGACATTGAGCAGATCGGGTTTTGACGGCCCGATCACGGCTCACATGACGACTTCGCCATTATGGCGAAGAGCAGGGGGCGGACAGCTACTCGCCGACGTGCTCACTAGAATCTTCAACGGCCATCTCACCGACCGGTTCGACCACTCCTACCGTGGACCCACGGCATAAGTCCAATTTGGCGGCTGTGGCTTGAAACCGCTCCGCTGGAAATCGTCCTCACGAATATGAAGGTCGTCGAATTTTCTGCTACGTCGCCGTGTGCAAGGATTGCCGATGGAATCTTGCGTCACTATGGCGACCGAAAAGTTGCGAGGCAATCGGCGCTGATTTGCACATGTTGTGATATTTCACGAACCTTTATTACCGTCGTCACGCTAAATACGGTAAGCTCCACCATATCCTTTTCATTGTCGTTGAAAATGCTGTGTTCAACTTTGAGAAGCGTCAGAAAGATATTTTGATCGCGTCAAAAACTACATGGGTGCCTGTGCATGACTTAGATGACACGCAAGAGATCCGCGAACCGAGACCTATTTGTCCGGGTCAGCTCCGAGAATGACGGTGAATGGCACGTGAGCCAACCGCTGCGGTTCGACTGTTACGAAACCGCAATTTGGCTTCCCGCGCCTAAGCTAGGCGAGACCGCACTAGAAATTTATCCCGTCGCGAATCACACGTGACCGCGTTCTCTGGAGAGCGTAAATGACCGCCCGAATTGATCTGTGCCAATGATCGATAACTTCACGATGCCTTGAGGATCAGCTCATGTCCGTATCCACAATCGCTATAAAGCTGCTGGAAGAAAAGCACCTTCCAGCAGCGCAGGTTCTTTCCACGGCAGTGAAATGGCCGCATCGGCCGCAGGATTGGAAATTCGCCCTGTCACTCGGCCGCGGACTCGCGGCGATGGAGGGGGACTCGCTGGTCGGCACGACCATCTGGTACCCCTTCGGCCAGCAATACGCCACGTTCGGCATGGTGGTCGTCGCACCTTCAATGCAGGGGTGCGGCATCGGCCGGCTGCTGATGGAGACTGCCCTGCGGGATGCGGGCGGCCGGACGATGGTTATCAATGCGACGGCGGAGGGCCGGCCGCTCTATGAAAAGTTCGGCTTCAGGCCTACCGGAGCGATGCGCCCGCACGAGGCGGTAAATGCGGTGCCTGCATCCGCATCGCTACCGAAGGGCGCGAGCTTTCGGTCCTTGGAGGAGGCTGACCTCGATGCTGTGATTGCGCTCGATGAGCAGGCGGCGGGCTTTCGTCGCTCCGGGATGCTGAGGGCGTTAAAAGGAATCGGCAAGGGGCTTATTCTGGAGCAAAACGGGAAGATAGCCGCATGGTCGTTCTTCCGGCGCTTCGGCCACGGCTATGTAATCGGCCCGGTCGGCGCTCGCGGGGAAATGGCAGCACAGGCGCTGATTGCTAAATGGATCGCCGGCAAGAGGTCGGAATTCCTGCGAATTGACGTCCCTCTCTCCAGCGGCCTTTCGCCATGGCTCGAGTGTCAGGGGTTAGCCCGGGCAGGCGAACTCGTTACTATGGCGCTCGGCGAAGCACCTGCACCGTTGGCCACCGGTCCCCGTCTCTTCGCTCTCGCCAACCCAGGACTTGGCTGACCGATCAAGCCATCGTGGTCTTTGCTGAAGGTGGCATCGAAAACATTCAGTATATAGACGAGCGGGCACAGGTGACGCACCATGGTCTGCAATCGAGCCGTTTCTGCCTTGCAGGCAGATTTCTGGGTCTTGTGGAAGGGGCCTACGCGAGGAATTCTGTGGCTGATCATGATGATGAAAAGGAGAGAATCATCACATGGCTATCGAGGAGGAACTTCTGGACCAGCTGAACGCTTGACGAACGGCGACAGCACCCGAGACACCGCCATGCAGTTGCCCGTCGCCTCGATCACTATCTCGTCCGTCACCAGAAGCCTCTTGCCACAACCATCTAGCGCTGTTCGCGTCATGTCGATGTGGCCGGCATGGCGAAGCCTGCCTTCTTCCCGGAAGGATCACCTCTTCGAAGGTTCGGTGGATACCGATCCCAATCACGCGTCGCATTCGCACCTCCTGTCAGAGTTTTGAAGACGGGAGCAGCGACGGGCGACGCGACAACTGCGGATCCGCGCTCGCGGCGCAACCGGGCGTGTCGCAGAGGCGGCCAGCTACTAACATGAGCTCGCAGCTCATCGTGTGCATCGGCCTGCCTGCACCTTCGTGCTCCCGGTGCCTCTGTCCCGAATGGTCGCACTATACGCGGTTGTGTCCCATGAGGTTCTCTAATCGCCTCTGTCAAAGGGCTCCTTTCTCCTCGTTGATGCAACGCCTGCCGGGCTCAGGGTTCTCTCCGTGGTCGATCGCGAGGATCGCCGCACGTTTGCGTTGGAACGGGTGGGTCGAACTGGTGTTCGCGGTTCCGTAGGACCGCATGCGTGGGAGCGACCTCATCCGCAGCGTCCCGGCAAGGACGCATCTCGGGAACTGGAGTTGATCGAGAATCGAAAGCTCCTTGTCAGGCTGCAGCAGCGGCGTGGCGGAACGGCTCATTCGTCTTCCACATGGCGTGGAGGATGACGGCGAGCTTGCGCGCCACCGCGACCTTGGCCTTCTTGAATCCGGCACCTTTGGCGATCCGCAGGGCCCAGGCCTTCAGGGAAGAGAAGCCAATCTGCCGCGTCAGGATGACGTTGGCGGCTTCATAGAGGTGGGTTCGCGTGAGCTTGTCGCCGCGCTTCGAGACACGGCCGTTTCGACTGACCTCGCCGGATTCGTAGCGCCTGGGCGTGAGGCCGAGATAGGCGCCGGCGCTGGAGGAGCGGCGGAAGCGGGAAGCATCGTCATAGGTCGAGGCGACCGAAAGCGCGATCACGGCGCCAACGCCGGGAGCGGTCATGAACAGCCGGGCCATGGCATTCTGTTTCGCGGCAGCGCGAACTCGCCCGTCAAGCACCTTGATCCGCTCGATGATGGCTCGGCGGGCCTCGATCATCGCCTCGACGACCGCCCTGATCTCAGGCGCTGCCGTCAGCTCGCCGGAGACGATCTCCTCGGCACGACGGCAAAAGCCGCCGACTTTCTTCCCGAACATGATGCCGAAGGTCTTGAGGAGTCCACCGATCTCGTTCTCGATCTTGCCGCGGATGTCGACCAGAACGTCACGGGCCGACAGCAGCGCCCGCACGAGGTAGGCGCCGTGGCTCTTGATGCGGACTTCCCTGAACCATCCCGTCCGCACGATCTGGGCCAGGCCAACCGCGTCATGGCGATCGGTCTTGTTCGGCATCATGGACAGGGCTGCACTTGCATGGCGCGCATCGAGACACACGATCGGCAGTCCGCGCTTCGTCAGCTCATTCCAGAGCCAGACCGCCAGCGGTCCGGTCTCCATGCCGATCCTCTCTATCTCTTCAGCCTTCCCGGCCAGCCACTCCGCGATGGCGTCAGGATCGGTTGGAACTTTCCCTCCGCGACTTTCTGACCGTTCTCGTCGACCACGCAGATGGCGGTCTGTTCCATCGAGACATCCAAAGCTGCATACTTCGTCATGGCAGTTCTCCTTCCTACGCTGCGGCGCTAACCGATTCATCGAGATGGTCAGCTTGGGGAACTGCCGCCCGGAATGCGAGAGGCGCCACCCGCGATTACGCGGTGTTCTCGGCGGGTTTCGAGCCGCTCGCGAGCGCGCCGTTGATAGTGTTGTAGCGAGCGAGCGGCATCGAGGTGGTCATCGGCGCTTTCCGGTAGGGTCTGGTTGTTGACGCCAACCCAATTTCGGAAGGACCACCGATGACCGACGACATGATGAACCTGCGCACGCTCGTGGAGAAGACCCCTGATGCCGATCTCTTGCGGGAGATGGATCGGCCTTGCCGCGGAGCGGCTGATGGAACTGGAGGTGGGCGCGGCCACCGGCGCCGCCTGTGGCGAGAAGAACCCGGTTCGTCTCGCCCAGCGCAACGGCTACCGGGAACGCGACTGGGAGACGCGGGCCGGGACGGTCGAGCTGCGCATCCCGAAGCTCAGGAAGGGAAGCTATTTTCCGGGTTTCCTCGAACCGCGCCGCATGGCTGAGAAGGCGCTCACCGCCGTCATCCAGGAGGCCTATGTCCAGGGCATCTCCACCCGCTCCGTCGACGATCTCGTCAAGGCCATGGGCATGAGCGGCATCTCCAAGAGCCAGGTCAGCCGCCTGTGCGAAGAGATCGACGGCAAGGTGAAGGCCTTCCTCGAACGGCCGATCGAGGGCGATTGGCCATACCTGTGGATCGACGTGTTTTTCCAAGGGGCGCGTCAACAAAGGGGTTGTTGTGGGTGACTATCCCGCACTGTTGAGAGCGCGCAGGCGTTGAGAGCGATGGTCGGAGGATGATCAACGTCTCTACCAACGCCACCGGTGGCCCTCTGAAGGCTTCCATGGCGAGGCGAAGAACTGGCACGGCCTCGCCCGAGCGATCCGACGGGGCCTCGGCAACATGAAAATCCAAGCCTACCTCACCGCAGCGGCGGTGAACCTGAAGCGGCTGGCGGCCGCTTTCTTTGCCCTATTCCTGAGATTGTTGGTGCTAAGGCCGCCTCTGACGCTCGTGAGGAACCCTGAGGAAGTATTCCGGCAATCATAGCGTCGAAGCTAGCCACTCATAGGCGAATGCCTATGCCTTATCGGCTATGCCGCCTGTCCGCTCAAATGGGGTGCGCTCCATCTCCCAGAAACAGTTAGTGACTGTTACTAAAAGTTATAATATGAATGAAAATTCTTCACAAATTTTTTCTTTCGAAGCCTCTCTGCTCTATGTAATGATCAATCTCAGCAGTCAGCACAATTAGTGAATGAAGGGAAATCCACATGAAGCACGAGATGAGTGACCCCCTTTCCCTATCCGAGATTGAATCACATTTCAGCGAAGATTACTTGCATTTTAGCGATGTCGTGAATCCGCCAGAGACAAGTGACCGGGAAGTAGGAGCAATTTGGGAGCTTCTTTCACTTACACAAGGCAGCTCAGTTCTTGAACTCGGATGCGGCTATGGGCGGATTACCAATCGATTGGCGGAAAAGGGAGCGCGGGTAACCGGACTGGATATCTCGCCGATCTTACTAAAAAAAGCCGAAACAGATGCGGCTGAACGCAGCGTAGATGTTGAGTATGTTCGTGGTGATATGCGCTCACTTCCTTGGCGAGATCGGTTTGACGCGGCTTTTCTGTGGTACACGACGTTCGGCTATTTCGATGAAGCGGGTAATGAGAGAGTTCTTCATGAAGCTGCTGCTTCACTCCGAAAGGGCGGGCGCCTGCTAATCGACCAGCTCAATCGCTTCTCTTTGCTACGCGACAAGTCGCCTACCTACGAGATCGTGCAGCGCAACAATGATCTAAGAGTCGACATAATGAACAACGACGCGCTAACCGATCGTCGAAACTGCGAAAGGATTATCGTCCGCAATGGATGCGTTAGACGAACGCGTCTTTCTTTCAGACAGTATGGGTTTTCTGAGTATGTTCGCATGTTGCGAAGCGCAGGGTTCGAGGCTGTTGAAGCCTATGGGCAGGAGGGCGGAGCGTTCACACCCTATGGCCCGCGCCTGGTAGTTGTCGCTTACAAGTAAGCGGGGGTCTAGAGGATGGCGGACCGCAACAGGCCACGGACAGGTACTGCGAATAGGGACCTGCGGGTCGCTTGATCAGACAGAGTGAGCGGCGCGTGTTGACCGGGGAGCGGGTGCCGGCGGGACTGTCAGATCCCAATGACGGGTGGATCGCCTGCTCTTTGACAGAGTGGAGTTGTTCACCCACCACTCTGGAGACGACAATGCCTATAGTAGCTCACCAAACCGAAGAACCGACCGCCATCCGCACCGATCTTGGCGCAATTTTTGTTTCAATGGAATTGAGCCGATCGACTTGGCTGATCACGTCGGTGTCACCGATCAACGGGGAAAGGGATGTCCAAGCACGTGGTGCGCGGCGGCGATATCGCCGGAGCGAAAGCGCGGTCGCAAATTAGACGATGCTTTCCGATTATCGCCATCCGAGAGGCCGGTCTCGACGGGATTCTGGGCGCATAGGATGCTTCAGCACACCAAAATGTCGAAAGCACGTCGTCTATCGCTCGCAACCTCGCGTCGGCGTTTTGTTGCCGTGAACTATGAAGAGTAGCAGGCCAAGGCGGTCGCGTTTCCGGCCCTGCGACCTGCTGGTGCGGCAATGCACGCAGACGATCAGCGTTGCGGGCTTGCTGGCCGGTGTTCGCCCAAGGCCCCTATCCACTTGGCAGACATCCACCTGCACCGGCTAATCCAAGGCGTACACGAGAAGCGAATCGAACAGCGTACAACGTGCACGGCGGCCTGAGCGCTGGAAATCAATGGCTTGGGATCGGAAGCAGATTGCAGTGCGGGCCGCCCGCGAACTTCAGGACGGGCATGTATGTCAATCTCGCATCGGCATTCCCACCCTGGTCACCACTCAGATTCCCGAAGGCATCCGAGTGACGCTGCAATCGGTGAACGGCATGCTGGGAATCGGCCCGTTTCCGACCGAAGACGAGATCGATGTTGACTTCATCATGCCGGCAAGCAGACGGGACCGCACTTTCCCATTTGGCGTTCTTCGACTCGGCGCAGAGGTTTTGCGATGATCCGCGATGGCAAGATCGCCATTGGCGATCCTTGGCCAGGTGCTACCAGCCATCATCGGAGCTCGGCCCCGGCCGACAGCAGGCGTCTCTTGTGAATGGTGGGAAGATGAAATCGGCATGTGAGGCGGGGCGAGCGGCGAGGGTGTGGCATCTTTCGGCTCTTTTAGCACCAACTCTTCAGAAGGAGGCGCCGAATGTCGCAGTCTTTTGACCCAAGCCCCATAGAAGCTATGCGACGGCACCTCCTGGTGCGGGTACCATGAGGTGATCCTTAAACCCCGAACCGTGAGAGAGGAGTCACATGGCACCAAGAAAGGAGATAATGATCAGAGAAGAGGACAGCTCGAAGGTGCCGACGATCCACATCGCGCTCGATCTTGGCCGCCGTTGCTGGTCGGTGGGGATATTGCTGCCTAGGGACCGGCACGCCCGGCTTTTCCAGATCGCTGGCAGCGACCGGGATGCGCTATCGGGGCTGCGCCCTGAGGGCCGATACTGCATTGGCCACCAGAGCCCGCAAGCTGAAACGCCTCAAGGGGCTCGGCGAGGTCTTCGCGAGCGGGCTGACACACGAGGCGTTCCGGCGCGACTTCGCTAACTGACGCCAGGTCGGCGGCGCCTTCGGGCTAACGCCGTGGCCGTGGAGCAGCGCCGACACGCGCGCGACCAGCCGATCAGCAAGGTCGGCAATCGGCGGGCGCGAACGTTGGCCATCGAATGCGCCTGGAAGTGGACTCTCCATCAGCCCGACAACGTCCTGGCCCGCTGGTGGCGAAAGCGCTATGCCGCGGCAGCAGACGGCTGCACCCGATCGACATCGCCGCCCGCAAGCTGATGGTGGCGTTGTGGCGCTGTCTGCAAGAGGAACAGGTTCCCGAGGGCGCGGTGCTCGCGTAGCCCCGCCTCCTCGGGCGGGACCGACGCCATGGGCGTCGAGCCGTGCACGGGATGGGGTGTGCAGTTTAGATGCTAGGCCGCAAACGCGGCACGTCCCATAGAAAGAGCCGCCCCCCGAGTGCGCTGTAGCATGCAGCTTTTGGTTATCGGCCCAGGCCGGAACGGATATAACGTGCGACAGGCGCGCCCCTGTTCAGTCTTCGCTCCGATCCCGAACACGTCACACTCTGCGTCCTCGAGAGAAGGCAAATAGCTGATAAGCGTTCTGAGTTCAGGAAGAAGTCCGGCCCGAGGCGCGGCGTCATCGTGCAGGTAGACAGCACCTAGGAAAGGATGTTGCGTGAAGGGAAGGACACTACGTCAGCCCCCCCGCTTCCCCCTCTCGACCGGGACCAAGGATAGCGCCGCCGCTCGCGCCGTCGCGGCCGCTTCGCGCCGCCTTCGGCGGTGGCCTTACAGCCAGTCTCGATCGCGCTCGCGCGCGGCGCTTGCACAGTCTCCAGGTCGGGAGGAAGAGATGGTCGTCGCGGTCGAACAAAGGGATATGCCCCCGCCTTCCGCTATGACTCTCCTGCTGACGTTGACGCACACGACTACATCGCTCGACGAGAGCGCCCGCATATAAGCATCTACCCTACTCAGCGGGCACGATCTTCAGTTTTCCGAGATCGACCATGCGCCTACATGGCAGTGATGCAGACGCAGTTCTGGTCACAGAGGACTACCAGTCTTAGTAGGTTGGTTGTTCGCGTTTCTCGGCTAAGTCAGCGGAGCCTTTCTGGAGACACGCGTCAGGTTGTATGAGTCCCACCGAAACGCCCACGTTCCGGCCGTCGCTATTGAGAGAACGTGCTTGGTCATTGAACCGCTTACTTGCGAAAGGAGACGCCGCCCATCCCCTTCGGCGGTTTGGGCTGCAGAGGCTCGAGCTCGGCTGCTGGAATCTGGCACCGACCGCCGTGAGTGCTCTTCAAGCGTAGCTCCTAGACGTGAAGGTCGGCGATGCGAATAGGCTGGTCGGATCGGTAACGGCCGTCAAAGGCCACTGGAACTCGAAGCGCGATGTGGCGGCCACTACGGAATTGCCGGTCCGCACGTTCAGCCGTCGCTGCCGGACGGCGGTAGCGAAACGGAAGTGCTCAAGGCTCTCAAGGCGAAGGTCGAAAAAGCTGGAGCCGAAAGTTTCAACGCCGTTTCGTCTGCTGTTTGGGGAGCAGACGAGGAGCGTCCAACGCGCCATCCGATCAAAAACGAACCAGCCAAATAGAAGTCGGCGGCTCGAAGCAAGGGCACGTGGCGGAGCTGGTTCGGCGCCGTGTTTTATCGGTATCCTGAGACCGAAATTTGCACGCAGTCGCGGTGGAAACTCTGGAGAGCCACAATTGCTACGATTAAACCGGGTGTGACAGCGGGGGCAGTAGACGGCAAGGTGCTCGAGCGATCTGAGCACCCACGGTTCATTGGCAAGTGGGGTCGGATACCAAACCAGGATGCATTGAATCAACGCCATGACCTGAGCCTGGGGCCTGGTGCAGAGGACACCCCAGCCAGCATGACTTTGATCCTAATATTTTGTACAGCGAAAGCGGCTATCAGTTTGGGACCAGCGGGCACATCTTGGTGACGGAGCGTGGCGCGAAAGAGGCGACCGTACGCCACAGACGCTCTATCGCGCGGCAAGCCGCCTTGAGACGAAGGGCTAGTTTATCGCTGGAGGTCGAGAACGTCATCAGGCTGTGCTTTCAACTGTGATTCGATCAGCAGAGCAGGTGGCCACCCCATCTCCAGGCCCATTCGAACCGGTATGAAGGAGCCTCATCTCATCCATGACATCACAAAACCGCCGGCCCCTCGGGATCCTCAAGCTTGACGAAGGGCCGCCACCTGGGGGCACGCCGTCGCCGCGGCCCCGCTTCATGTTGACTCCGGCGACCTACGACCTCCCGATTATCTGGGAAACCGTCGAGGGAGCATGGGCGGATATCGTTATTCGCGGCGACTCGTCGCTTGATTTAGCCTGCATAGCAGCTGCCCGGCGCTTAGTCGAACGCGGCGCTGTCGCGATAACTTCAAACTGCGGCTTCTTTATACGGCATCAGGCGGTGGTCGCCGCATCGGTGAATATACCTGTGGCGATGTCGAGCCTGCTACTCGTTCCGACGTTGCTCCGCCAGCTGCCGGGTTCTGCTAAGCTCGCCGTCGTGACCGCCGACGCGACTCATTGCGGCACAGATCTGCTTGGGGTCGCCGATCCGGTCGATCGGGGGAGGGTGATTATTGGCGGAATAGAAGGCGGCAAGTTGCTGCGAAACGCATTGACGCGGCCACCGATCCTGACCGACGTCGCCGATATTGAGACAGAGGTCGCTGGCTGCGTTGCGCAACTCCGCGCCGCGAATCCAGAAATCGCGGCGCTGCTGTTCGAATGCACGGGGTTCCCGTTGGTAACACCCGCGATCCGCCGTAGCACAGGGCTGCCCATCTACGACATCACGGATCTCTGCCGGCTGACGCTTGCGTCCGTCGGCTGACGTCCGCCATCTGGCCCCTTCGGGCAAAGACGGCCTTTCGGCGCGGCCCGAGAGCGGGTTAATAGCAGCAACCAATATGGGAACACCTGACCTGCTCCGCTTTTCGACTTCTGAGGGGAATATTCCACTTGTGAGACCGGCGTCGAAGAAGCAGGGTCCCCTAAAGGCGCCCAAGTTTCGGAGGCACAGATCGCGTTCGCCTTCGGCAGGCTGAGGAGGGATGGCTGCGGCCGAGGTGTGTCGTAGCGCCGCATCTCGGACGCGAGGTTCAACCGTGGGAGAAGCAGTCGCGCATCGGAGCGCATGTGAATGGTTATTTCAGTCGATTTCACACTTGGGAACGGTTTGGTCACATGTCCCGGCCTGCCAGGGCGGTCATAGCGCCGGTCTTGACGAAGTCCGCGACACGGGGGCCAGAGTGAGATGATCTTATGATGGTATTGAAATTCTGGGCCGATGGGCTGCCAGACGGCGTCGGCGGTCCGGGCAGCGGCCTTGCATAGCAGGTGCCTAATCTTGGCGAACAGCTGCTCGATGGGTTTAGATCGGTGTGAGCGGATGAGGTCCTAGCCGGCTTTTATGCATGGCGCTGAACGTTCGGCGGCCTGAGGCGGTGATCTGGTCGCCGTTGCGGCTCTTTGACAAGCTCGTTGGGCGCCTCCGGTGATCCGCCGTTATGGAAGGCGGGGTTTGCGGGTTGCGGGCGGCGGGTTTGTTTGTCAATATCGGGCATGAGGGCTCTTCGAATATTGGTGTTCTCAATGTTCAACAGCGGTCATTCAACCGACTAGCAATACTGCACGGCGTGTTCGTGGTCATTGTTGTACCTGACCGCGAAATCCTTCACATGATGAAGGCTTCAGAATCAGCTGACGAACGGTACACAGCCTTGGCACGACCTGATCCCGTTCCTCGGCGGTTCATTTCGAGATCGCTGTTGCGGACTGGTCCCCTAAAGATGCATTGGTGCCCGGTGGTCCTCGTCGGGCGGACGCCAGATATCTAAAAATGCGATGGCGCCGTCCAGGACATTATATTGGCGAACTCAACGCCAAGTGGCGCATAGTTGGACAGGCTGCGGATGAACTCAGCCACCCGAATACGGTCCGACCGAAATTGAGCGAAGTGAAGTGCGAATCAAAGACGTCCTCCTTGCGCCTGGCAATGGCGCTTTTTTCTATGACGACCAGGCTGCTATCAGAGCCGGCGCAACGCAAGAAGGCTTCATCTATGTCAGCGAACCGATAACGCCTGGCTTCACGTCCATTCGCGTTCCGGCATCTTCGCTCAGCATTGGCCTCGTCCTAACCGACGAGACAATCATTTGGGGCGACATGATGGGCGTTCAGTACTCTGGTGCTGGCGGACGCGATCCTTTGTTTGAAACTGCTCAAATCTCGGATTTGACGTCGCGGGTCGTGGCTCCACGGCTTCTCGATATCGATGCGTCTCGTTACCTGGATTCCTGCGCGAAGGTTCTCGATCCTCACCAACGTAAGCGGCTACCTCTCGCGATTGAGTACGGCGTGAGTCAGGCGCTGCTTCGAGCTGCGGCCTACCTCCAGCGCAGCACCATGGCCGAGGTCGTGTGTGCTGAATTTGATCTGCCGCTGCCGACTCACAGAGTCCCAGTTTACTGCCAGAGTGGCGATGCTCGCGAAATCAATGTAGACAAAATGATACTTAAAGCAGTGGATGTGCTTCCCCACGGCCTGATCAACTCACGGCAGAAATTCGGCGTCAATGGCCAGACCTTCATGGAGTTCGTGAAGTGGGTTGCAACGCGCACGCGCGAAATCGGCCGCCCGGGGTATCATCCAGTGCTGCATTTCGATGTGTATGGCTGGATCGGCCTTGAAATCGGCCTGGAGCCGCAACGGATCGCCGACTTTATCTGCAGGGTTGCCGATACCGTTCCGGGTTTCACGCTCAATATTGAGTGCCCGGCGGATTTTGGTTCCACGCTGGCCCAAATTGATAACTACGCCAGGATTGTATCGATTTTGGACGACCGGGGTTCTAGCGCTCGCGTTGTCGTGGATGAGAGATGCAATACGCTCGAAGATATTCGGCTCTTTGCCGAAGCGAAGGCCACGCATCTCGTTCAAATCAAGGCGCCGGATGTCGGCTCAATGGCCGATACGGCGCGTGCCGTTCTCCTATGCAAGGAGAACAAGGTGGGGGCTTACGTTGGGGGAAGCTGCACTGAAACGGATCTCTCCGCCCGTGCTTCGGTACACATATCGGTGGCAACCCAAGCGGACATGATGCTCGCAAAGCCTGGAATGGGAGTCGACGAGGGATTTTCCATCGTTGGGAACGAACAGAACCGGTTGTTCGCGATGCTGAACCGCCGTCGGACTCAGGCCGAAAAAGTTGGATCAAAAGTGCGGTGTCGCCATGCAGAACAGCCTTGAGGGGATCACTGTCGTTGCCGTGGAACAGGCCGTAGCCGCGCCTTACGCGTCATCTCGCCTTGCGGACGCAGGTGCACGAGTGATCAAGGTCGAGAGACCTGAAGGGGACTTCGCCCGACACTACGATAAGCTGGTGCGGGGGCAAAGCGCTTATTTCATCTGGCTAAATCGCGGTAAGGAGTCGGTTTGCCTGGACCTGAGGTCTGAGGCGGACCGTGCCGTCTTGGAATCTCTCATCGCCACTGCTGACGTCTTCATCCAGAACCTGAAGCCGGGCAGCATCGAAAAACTGAGATTCGGATCTGCGGATCTCCGTCGACGTTTTCCGCGGCTGATCACCTGCGACATCTCCGGTTTCGGGGAGGCGGGGCCGTTTTCCCACCTGAAGGCCTACGATCTCATCGTCCAGGCCGAAACAGGTCTGTGCGCGATTACCGGTACGCAACAAGGGCCGGCCCGGGTAGGGGTGTCAGTTTGCGACATCTCGGCAGGCATGACCGCGCATAGCGCCATTCTCCAAGCGCTGTATAACCGCGAGCGGACAGGTGAGGGCGCCGGCATACAAGTCTCGCTGTTCGATGCCGTCGCCGACTGGATGAACGTACCGGTTCTGCAGCACGACTATAGCGGCTACCGGACGATGCGCGGCGGCGTAAACCACCCGTCGCTGGCCCCGTATGGTGCCTACCGTTGCACCGACGGCAAAGACGTCATCTTCTCAGTCCAGAATGACCGGGAATGGTTGAACTTCTGCGTGAAGATCCTCAAGCAGCCCGAGCTAACACGCGCGCCCGGGTTTGCCGATAACATGGAGAGGCTCGGTAACCGCGCGCGTCTTGATGAGATCATCAAGCGGCGCTTTTCAGAACTGTCGTGCGAGGAGGCGATGCAGGAGCTTGAGGCGGCCGGTCTGGCATATGGCAGGCTGAACGAGATCTCGGATGTTTCACAGCATCCACATGTTCGCAGGGTGCAGGTTGGCACACCCGGAGGGGCTGTCGAGGCTATAGCGCCCGCGGCGATTTTTAACTCTGAGGAGCCTTCGCTGCGCCCTGTTCCGGCGCTTGGCGCCCACACGGTGGCAGTCCGCGAAGAGGTCCAAGCGCGATTATGCGAAAAGGGCCGCTCCGCGTGAAAGCGCATTTGGTCCGTAACCGGTGACGCGCGCACGACTTTGGTGACCGTGGCTGCTGCCGGCCCGACCGATCGCAACGACTGCCAAAAGGTTTCACTGCCATCGCGTTCACCTCAAATCGACAGGAAGAGCATCTCCATGAGCGGCGGCAACATTCCAGCATTCCAAAGCGCGACCTCCATTCCCCGCTGGCGGTCCTTGCTCTTTGTCCCCTCCCATATCCCACGGTTCGTTGAAAAAGCTCATGACTGCGGTGCGGACGGAATCATACTTGACCTCGAGGACTCGGTCCCGCAGGAGCGGAAAGGCGAGGCAAGGCGGCAAATTTCTGAATCCGTGGCGAAGGTAGGTCGCAAGGGTGCGTCGGTTTTGGTCCGCGTGAACCGTGGCCTGCGCGCCTTGGCCGCCGATCTGGATGTAGCCGTCATGGCGGGGGTTGATGCACTTGTTCTTCCCAAGGTGGACTCGGCGGAGTGGGTGTCAGAGGTCGTGAATGCCGTAACGGAACTTGAACGGGAGAGAAATCTTGCCCAGGGTTGCATCCGGTTCCTTGCCCAGATCGAGACCCCGGGCGCATTGCAGAGACTCGCGGCCATCGCGTCGGCCCATCCGAGAATGATCGCAATGACGCTTGGTCCTGAAGACTTCAGTGCCGCTGTTGGCGGCGCCCCGGAATTTGACCTGCTCCTGGCGCCGAGCCTTGCCGTGCTGTTCGCTGCCCGTGCGGCCGGCTTACTCCCTCTGGGCTTCATAGGAAGCATCGGCGAGTTCTCGGACAGCTGTAAGCTCCATGAAGTCGCAATTCATGCGCGACGGCTTGGCTTTGCCGGCGCCCTGGCGATCCATCCGGCACAGGTGGCCATCTTGAACGAGGCGTTCTCGCCGAGCGCAAAAGAGCTCGCATGGGCGCGCCGTGTCGTCGCGGCGGAAAAGGCTGCCGCAGGGCGGGGTC
Source organism: Mesorhizobium sp. BHbdii (assembly GCF_053848045.1). Taxonomy (NCBI): domain Bacteria; kingdom Pseudomonadati; phylum Pseudomonadota; class Alphaproteobacteria; order Hyphomicrobiales; family Phyllobacteriaceae; genus Mesorhizobium; species Mesorhizobium sp. BHbdii. Next base: position 49,853 of record NZ_JBSPKX010000011.1, read on the forward strand.
TGTGTGCCTTCGCGATGGATGGCAAGATGATTGACCCGCCGGTGGTGCGGCGCGCCCATGAAATCCTGGCCATCGCCGGCAATAATTGACTACCTCCGGTCACTGGCCGGACAGGGAGCCCATCTCCGGTGTGTAGCTAAATTTTGCAGCTCGGCCGGAACAGGCTAACAGGCCGCTATCCGCATCGATCTTGCCGCGACGGCACCCGCTGAGTCTCCTGCCGATGCTGCTTCTTCCTGCCGGTGGTACTGTCGCGCCTGTTTAGACGCCTCTTTCTGGAAGAACTGCGGCCGCCTATGAAGCGGGCAGACTGAACTTCTTCGGGGAGATCGCCGATCCATGGCTAGGCGAAGAACACGGCCTCGTCCGAGCGATCCGACGAGGCCTCGGCAACATGAAATCCAAGCCTACCTCATCGCAGCGGCGGTGAACCTGAAGCGGCTGGCGGCCGCTTTGTTTGCCCGATTCCTGAAATTTTTGGTGCTGAGGCCGCCTCTGACACTCGTTGAGGAACCCTGAGGAAGTATTCCGGCAATCATAGCGTCGAAGCCAGCGCAGGCCCGGATCACACGCGGAAAAGCCGGCTTCCTCAACAGGCCCTCGGGTCCACTTCATAAGGAACGTTCTGGCGCATGCCAGCAAAAGCGGCCGCTGCGTCCTGTCCGGATCGCGCAGTTCGCCGTCCATCGCCATGCGCCGGACGCCAATATCTGTGCCGCCGCCGAGCGGCGCACACCTCCAAGACGGCAACAAAAGACACCGCGTCCAACTCCACGGTGTAGCGCGACGATCTTGGAGAGAAGCTCTCACCTTGATCGCCGCGCCGCACCACGGCAATCGTCGTCACGATCCGTCTGCGACGGCGCCCTCGACTGCCGTGATCGCCTTCGCAAATGTCCTTACCGACCTGGCGAAGATGGCTTTGGCCCCTCCTCTAGGCCACAATCCCATGGCGCCAGTTCCTACCCGCGGCTCCGTTCAATCCGGCTTGCAATGAGGTCCGACAACCAGCCCGGCCGCTCCGTCGCGCCCAGTGACCTCACAAAAGCCTCCAGATTCACTCCTGTCATGAGGGGTGATTTGCGATGCCAAAGACCCTTTCAATCAATCTGGCGTGAGCTTGTTTTGGTCATGTGTTGGACGGGATTCACGCCGACAAGCGGCAGAGGAATTTGCGGTCCGGTGAATTCGGCGGTGCGGATCGCAGTGTGGCACCGCTCGAAGCTGGAGCTGCATGGTGAATTTCTGATCCTGCGGACTGCCGAGATGCCCGACATCCCGATGCCGGCGCTTGCGGCCGAACTTGCCGCGCTGGAAATACACATCGATCCATCAAACCTGTCGCGTTGGTTCATCCGGAACGGCTACCACCTCAAAAACGTATGGCCCACCCCATCGCAAGCGGGTTGTGCAGCATCATCTGATCAGTCTGCGCCAACGTATCCGGTCTTAGGGTTGCACCCTGGCCAAGATGGAGATTCGCGCGCCCCGATCCTCATAAAACGTGCGGCATCAAGCGCCATTTTTTTGATCAGGTTTTCGGGACGCCGATCGACTGTCAGGCCATCTACACTCACCACCCGCAAACATCAAAAGTCGAAAACGCCGGGTCTGCTTATTCGACAGATCAGGCTATGAAGCTTTTCCCGCCGCAGCCACTAGATCGAACTTTTGGCCACAACGTAGAACTGCCCAGACAATCCGCGCCAGCTTGGCGGCAAGCGCCACCACTGCGGTGTTCATGTGGGCACGCGCAAGGAGGTGACGAAGCCACTCGCCAAGAGGCGTCGTGGTTCTGGACAGGGTCGGTAGCGCTGCCCTGGCCCCATGGATCAGCATCTTGCGCAAATATCCGTTTCCTCGCTTGTTGATTCGGAGCAATCTTGGCTTTCCACCTGTCCTCATCTGCCTCGGTACCAATCCCAGCCAAGCGGCAAGACCCCAGCCGCGGCCAAAGGTCTGGGCGTTGCCGATCGCTGCCGTCAGAGCCGTCGCATTCAGCGCCCCGATACCCGGAATCGTGGACAGCAGCCTCGCGGACTCGTTCGAACGGACATGCGCCACGAATTCCTTGTCAAAGGCCGTGATCCGTCGATCGAGATCAGCCCACTATGATCTCATGTCCTCCATCAGCGCCAGGATGCGTGAGCTAAGGGGCAACGCTTCCTCGGCCGTCAGCATATCCAGATGCAAATGCAGCTTCCGCCGTCCCTGCGGAGCGATGATCCCGCGCTCCAGCAGAAAGGTTCGCAATTGGTTGATCAGCGCCGTCCGTTCGCCAACCAGGCGATCACGGGCGCGATGCAGACTCTGCATATCGAGCTGCGCTTCGCTTTTCAGTTCGACAAACCGCATCGGTCGTGTGGCGGCCTCTGCAATCGCTTCCGCGTCACGATCGTCGTTCTTCTGCGCTTTGACGTAAGGACGGACATATTCCGGCGACATGAGCCGGACCTCGTGCCCTTGTCGTTGAAGCACCCGTCCGAGATGGTGCGCGCCGCAGCAAGCCTCCATTGCCACTATGCAAGCTGGTAAGCCTGCGGCCAGTTTGACCACGCTCTCCCGCCGCATACGCCGACACAGAACGATTTGGCCGATCGTGTCCATCTTCCAGTTCCTTCTCTCCAGTTGTCCGGACAGCAGCATGCGCCGGGGAAGAGGGGCGGGCCATTCCATAAAACGCTGCTGGCCAGCGAACATGATCGGCCTGATGTCAGGAAGGCACGCCGGGCGCGGAACTGCACCGCCGGCCCATCGTCCTCGACGAACCGATACGACAACGAAGATGACTCGGCTCTGTGGGCGCTACTCCAAAGGCCAGCGCCTGAACGCCAAACGACATCTGAGCCCTCTTCCCACCACCCGAATGCACAAATTAGTTCAAGGAGACCGGATAATCTGAACGTCAGTCGCAAATCGGACGTTCGCGGTTGGCCTGAACCTGAAACCTACCAAAATCCCCTTTGACGGCATCGAGCTTGGTGTTTTCGGCTCGGCTAATTTGCCATGATCAAATTTCGCGAGCAGATGGGGCCGAACGCCGAGAACGTCAGTGGGGCGCGTTCCAGGCACTCAATCGCGGCCGCGTCACCGTCTGAGCACGCCCGCTCGGTCATAGTGCGAACTGGGCCGCAGTCTGATGAACCCTCCATTGGACGAGATGCCATTCACTTTCGAGTTCGGTCGCCCAGACGCACTTTCAGGCAGCCAGCGCCGTCTCGACCAGGTTCACCCAATAGCCGATGCCATAGGGCAGGGCTTCGTCGTTGAAATCATATCCCGGGTGATGCACGGAAGCGGTCGGGCCGTTACCGATGCGAATGTACGCACCCGGCCGCGCCTCAAGCATGTAAGCAAAATCCTCCGACCCCAAGCTCGGCTTGCACTTGTCGTCCACGGCGGCTCGCCCGACGAGACCGCGTGCCGCTTTGAGTGCCAAATTGGTCTCCTCTGTATGATTAATCACGAGGGGTTCGAGCCGCCGATACCTGAACTCTATCTCCGCGCCAAATGCGCGCGCGATACCATTTGCGCACACCTCAATCTGTCGTTCCGCAAAGTCCCGCAAGATCTCTGAGAGGGTCCTGACAGTGCCAGCGATTTCAGCATGTTCTGGAATAACGTTGTAGGCTTGGCCAGCATTCAACTTGGTGACAGAGATTACGACCGACTCGGTTGGGTCTGTATTGCGCGAGACCAAAGTCTGCAAGCCCACGATAATCTGTGCCGCTATCACAATCGGATCGACGTTTTTATGCGGACTGGCGGCATGGCCGCCCTTGCCCTTCACTACAATGTCGAACTCGTCGAGCGCGGCACAGATGGAGCCGGTGCGAATACTAAACTTGCCGACCTCCAGACCAGGCCAGTTGTGCATGGCGAACACCTGGGAGATGCCAAAACGATCCATAATCCCTTCTTGGACCATTCTTTGGCCGCCGCGGCCATCTTCTTCAGCGGGCTGAAAAATAAGGGCCACGGTACCCTTGAAGTTGCGCGTATGCGCAAGGTATTTGGCGGCGCCGAGCAACATAGCCGTGTGGCCGTCGTGGCCGCATGCGTGCATTTTGCCGGGTATAGTCGACGACCAGGGCTTTTGTGTCGCTTCAAGTATAGGCAGGGCATCCATATCCGCTCGCAACCCGATAGTCGGACCATCACCGCCCTGGCCTTGAATCAATGCGACGATACCGGTTTCGGCTATGCCCGTTTCGACGTGATTAATGCCGAACGATGCCAGCTTCTCGGCCACAAACCTGGCCGTGTTGTGCAGCCCGTAATCAAGCTCGGGGGTCTGATGGAGATGGCGCCGCCACTCGGTTGCCTCGCTCTGCAACACCCGGAAAGCATCGACGCGGCGCATTTAAACGTTCCTGTCCCTTTTGTTAGCCACCACATTGGGGCGCCGGTTCGGCTTGCGTCAAATCCAGATTGTGCATTGAGACCATCTGGTTTTCAGATGAATACAGCCGACTTGCGGCAGTAACTCCATCCGGGGCATCGCCGGTCCTGCTTCATAACGCTCAGCCGCGTCCCTACGATAGCCCTGATGATCCGAAAGCAGCCCGGAATGCCCGCTCACGATCCTCCGTCGGATACCGTGTCGAATCTCTTCCCATGACAGCGCCTACATTTCGCAAGCCGGAAGTTCGGGAAAACGTGGGCGGTCAAATCACGGGCAGAAGAATGGGTTACGGAGTAGGGGCAGGGGCGGAAGTGACTTTATCATATGACTACCATATGAAAGGGGCATCGGATGAGCGTCGACTTTGAGTTTTACCTTTCCGTTCGGGCAGCTCGGGAGCGTTACACGATCAAGCTTCCGAGGTGGTTCGAAGCCTGCTTCGCCCGTGCACGAGTTAGTGGAGTCGAAGAAACGGGAGGCCACGCGTGCCAGTTTGATGACCAAGCGGAGACTACAGAAGAGCGTCCAATGTCTGATTCATGAGGATAACTCCTTGCGGATCTTTTTCCTCATGCACTTCTTCTATGCATGACGGGGTTGTGCAGTAGCCACTCGGGGTCATCTCTGCTCAGAGGCTGGCGCCGAATGCCGTCATAGGCTGGGCCGCTGTGCTGGGCCCGGCTTCTCAGCTGTCCCATCCAGTGAGATCGCGATTAGCGGCGCGCTTCGTCTGGGGCGTCACCTTCGGCTCGCAAGCGATCCCGGGTGCAGGAGCACGTTCCTGTTATAGGCGATGTAGTCGCCGAGCTCGGATCCGTCCCGGGGGAACGGTTCCGCCTGCTTCTCAAATCGACCCGATCGGACACCCCGCGCGCGTCTTCAACATGTGCTGCTTGGCCTCGTGTCCAGCGCACTCGCAAGATTGCGGACCCAGCCGCCTCGCTAGCTGCGTCCTTTTAGAGCCAATGCTTCCTTCAGCCCCGTTCTGTCGATCTAATATTGATCAGACCATGCGCCCTTGGAGGCACGAGGAGTCGCCTCTCCTAATGGCGGCTTCAATTATCTGAATTCTAGATGGACACAATATTGATTATATTCTTGCCCGCTACCGGGCCGATGGAGATAGGGTGGCCATAGGCAACGGCGCGGAGATGCGCGCTCGCCGCTGCACAATGTAGCTGGAAGACTCGATGGTTTCCCTGATTTGCTGCAGGTTGCTCTCCTGCGGGAACGTGCCCGTACCATCGGTTAAGATCACAACCAGAAGGGGATGATCGCATGAACAAGCTGGTGACGATGATGGCAGCTGCGGCATCAATCGCAATTGGATCTGTGGCTTCGGCGACCACGGCCAATGCCGGCGGCGTACTCGACAAAGTGCTCGCCACA
>NZ_JBSPKX010000120.1:0-533 GCF_053848045.1 Mesorhizobium sp. BHbdii
CGCGGTGCACCACCATATCGCCGACAACGCCAATTTCGGCGTGACGTCGCTGTTGTGGGACCGGGTTTTCGGCACGGCGCGGTTTTGAGGCGTCTCCCGATCCCGGCTCGCACGGCAATTTCGCATTTTCTTGGCAAGCCATGAGGGACGGACGCTCCCGCACTCACAGTTCCTTCTCCGCCAGCTCCCTGAATTCGTCGGGCACCGAGCGCGCCGCTTCCAGCGCCACCGTGCCGTAGCCGACCGCCTGTTTGCCAAAACGTTCGCGGATCTTGTCGATGGCGCGGTCGGCACCAAAGCGGGCGAGGCCTTTTTTGCTACCGGGCCGGCGCTTCTCGTCGGCGAGGCCGAGCGGCAGGTCGAGCTGCAACTCCGTGCTCTCCCAGAGATGCGAGACCGAGATCGCCAGCAGCGAGATCGTCTTTTCCCGTGGATGGTCGGCGAGCACGCCGCGCACCAGGTCGCCGGCGATCTCGGCCAGTAGGGTGGTCGCCGAGATCGGCTGGTCGAGCGTGATCGAGCGCGAAACAGTG
>NZ_JBSPKX010000121.1:0-531 GCF_053848045.1 Mesorhizobium sp. BHbdii
GTCGATCATGATCTCCAACGACCTCGTCATTCCGCTGTTCGTGCGCCGCCTGCTCAAGACCTCGACCTCCGAGAACGAGGACTGGTCGACGCTCATTCTCAATGTGCGACGCGGGGCGATCTTCATCCTGTTGTTTATCGCGTTCCTCTACTATCGCGAGAGCACCAACTCAGCGCGGCTGTCGTCGATCGGGCTGATGTCCTTCGCGGCCATCGCGCAGTTCGCGCCGGCGCTGATCGGCGGGCTGATCTGGCGCGGCGCCAATGGCAGGGGTGCCGCGCTCGGCATGGTCGCTGGCATCATCGTCTGGGGCTACACACTGCTCCTGCCCTCGCTTGTCGCGCCCGACACTGACATCGTCGTGCACGGGCTCTTCGGCTTCGAGGCGCTGCGCCCGCAAGCCCTGTTCGGTACGGTGGCCGAGCCGCTGAACCACGGCGTGTTGTGGAGCCTGTCGATCAACACGCTGTTCTTCGTGCTTGGCTCGCTGTCGCGCGCGTCGGTGCCGCTGGAGCGCATCCAGGCATCGAT
>NZ_JBSPKX010000122.1:0-530 GCF_053848045.1 Mesorhizobium sp. BHbdii
GGACGGAGTGTTCAATTGTTGCAGGACGATCGGCACTGCGATGGCCGAACGCGGCTCGGGCAACATTGTCAATATTGGATCGATCTGCGGCTCGATCGTTGCAAAGCTGCAGAGCGACCCAGCCTACAACGCCAGCAAAGCTGGCGTGCACATGCTCACAAAGAGCTATGCCTGCAAATGGGCAAAATCAGGCGTTCGCGTCAACGCAGTCGCTCCAGGCTACGTCGCCACGAAGATGACCAATGACTCCAACGACAGCATTTCGACCTGGGCCGAGCTTACGCCGATAGGGCGCTTGGGCCGGACGGAGGAGATCGCAAATGCAGTTCAATTTCTCGCTAGCGACGCATCCAGCTACGTGACCGGCACAGTTCTTCCCGTGGATGGAGGGTACACGATCTGGTGAGTGCGGTCTCCCATTTGCGAACCCGGCTGGGCGTCACGCGGGACAAATCGTTTCTCAAAATGTCCTGCAGGACGCCGAGCCGAAGGCCGCGAATCGTGACCGCTGCTAGCCCAGCCTCGCCGTC
>NZ_JBSPKX010000123.1:0-530 GCF_053848045.1 Mesorhizobium sp. BHbdii
GAATTGCCAATTGCCACGATGATCGACCCTTATAAAATGATTGGCGTCCGGCGCGAGGCATATCCATGCGGACATCCCGCCCGGCCGTCCACGCCGGGTCGGATTATCGCCGATCTATGCCCCGGACCTGGGCAGCAGATCATCTTCAGCGGTCGCCAATGGGGGCTGAGAGATGTGGTCACAGTCGCCACGTTGAGCGTCTCTACGTCCATTCCACCGATCGCCTCATCCGCTGCGATCGATCGCGGACACCCTTTACTCTTTACTGTGCTCTCATCGTCCACCTACCCCCATGGAAGGCTGCGCCGACCCTGAGAGTACCGTTAAATGTTGCGCCAGATGCCGCCATTGAGACGTAGATTTTCTGGGCCTGCGGATAATACATTCTTTACTTCTTCGAAGAAGGCCTGCTGCCACCGTGTTGAAAACTGTCTCAACCCCTCGCCTGTATCGGCGACTGGCAGCCTCTTTACAACAAAACGAAACTGGTTTTCTACCCATATCGGAGAGGTAAAGACCGTAGGTACTTT
>NZ_JBSPKX010000124.1:0-527 GCF_053848045.1 Mesorhizobium sp. BHbdii
CGACGGGTGCCAGGACGCGGCCATCGCTCAGCAACTGGTCATAGCCGATCTGCTCGGCCGTCGTGCGCTCTTCGACGTGCGTCGCAATGGACCCGCCACGCGCGATCGCGGCTTCCGCCAACTCCAGCACGGTGCTCGTCCCCTTGAGCGGGTGCAGATGGTCGCCATCCTCGGACACGCGACCGACCCGCCTGCTGCCATCCGGCATTCTGTACTGAACAAGACGCATGAAATACCCTTCTTCCCTTGCAGCCGTATGGGTCACACCCAGCCCGCATCGACGATGAACTGCTGGCTCGTACACATCAGGCTGTCGTCGGCGGCGAGGAACAGCGCCATGCGCGCGATATCGCCGGGCTGCAGCCGGTCGGGCAGGCACTGCCTTTCCGCGATCTGGCGTTCACCGTCGGCATCGAGCCACAGGCGCATCTGGCGCTCGGTCATCACCCAGCCCGGCACCATGCAGTTGACTCGGATGCGCTCGGGGCCGAGTTCGCGGGCCAGCGCCCGCGTCATGCCGTAGACGG
>NZ_JBSPKX010000125.1:0-525 GCF_053848045.1 Mesorhizobium sp. BHbdii
GGGCGCGGTGTTTTCCTTCATCACCGCGCTGATCCTGGCCTACGACCCGGCCCGGCGCCTGGCGCGCATGCAGGTCGGCATGGAGCGGGCGCTGGTCAACGCCCGCATGATCTACGAACTGCTCGACCTCGAGCCGCAGCAGGGCGACGCGCCTGACGCCGTCGAGGCGCACTTCACCACGGGCGAGGTGCGTTTCAACAATGTCTCCTTCCGCTATGTCGAGGAGACGCCGGTGCTGCAGGAGCTGAGCTTCGTCGCCGCCGCCGGCAAGATGACCGCCATCGTCGGCGCGTCGGGTGCCGGCAAGACCACGCTGGTGGCGCTGCTGCAGCGCTTCTACGACGTCGAGTCCGGCACCATCGAGGTCGATGGCCAGAATATTTCCAAGGTGACCAAGCAGTCGCTGCGCGGCTCGATCGCCTATGTCTCGCAGTCGCCCTATCTGTTCGAAGGCACGATCCGCGACAACATCCGCTATGGCCGCATGTCGGCCACCGACGCCGAGATCGAACGGGCGGCGCAACA
>NZ_JBSPKX010000126.1:0-525 GCF_053848045.1 Mesorhizobium sp. BHbdii
GCCAGATACCGAGATAGGTTTTCGATGGTACGCCGAAGAACGTGCCGACGCCGTTGTAGAGCTTCAGCAAGGGGATCAGCGACATCTGCAGCGGCACCACCAGGAGGCCGATGATGACTGCGATCAGCAGCGCCCGGCCGGGAAAACGCATCCAGGCCAGCGCGTAGGCGGCAAAGGCAGCGATCAGGATCGGGATGACGGTCGCCGGTACTGTCACCGTCAACGAATTCATGAAGGAGCGCCCGATGCCTTCGGAGAACAGCACGGTCTTGTAGTTTTCGGTGGTGAATTTCGGCGGCGCCGACGAGGCATAGTAGACGCGCTGGCCGCGATCGCCCTCGAACGCCTTGGGCGAGGCCATGACGAAACTGCCATCGGCATTGAGCAGCAAGGTCACGCCGTCTCCAAGATCGGCGGTCGTGCCGGCGGGATATTGCGTCGGCGCCGCCGACTTGACGCCGAAGGCGCTGATGTTGCGCTTGGCGCCATCGCCGAAGATGTTGCCCTCAAGGACGAACTTGCCGT
>NZ_JBSPKX010000127.1:0-524 GCF_053848045.1 Mesorhizobium sp. BHbdii
CGCGGCACAGTTCTCCGCGCTGCCGGCGGCCCTGGCCAATGATTTTGCGCCCGGGCTCGATGCGGCGGGTACGCTCGGCGGCGCCGCGCAGGTGACCGGCTCGCCATCCGCTCCCGAAGTTCGGTTCAACGCGCAGCTTGCCGGCGTCGAAACCAGCCAGACCCGCCAGGCCGGGCTCGGGCCGCTCGCGGTCGATGCGGCCGGCGTCTATACCGTGGCCGGCGGCGTCGCCCTCGACCATGCGACGCTGTCCGGCGACAAGATTTCTGGCACCGCCGCCGGCACCATCAATCCGAACGGCGCCAGCGATTTTGCCCTCGACCTTACATCGTCGGGACCAAGCCTGCCGCTGACGGTCGGCAGCGCCGCGAGCCCCGTGATGATCGAGATCCGGTCCTTGTCGGCGAAGGTGGCGGGCGAGAGCACGCAGGCCCGCCTGGACGTCTCCGCGATCCTGCCGTCAGTCACCACCAACCCGGCGAAGGTGGACGGGCTTGTCCTGGCACTGCACTCGGATGCGTTCG
>NZ_JBSPKX010000128.1:0-520 GCF_053848045.1 Mesorhizobium sp. BHbdii
CACGCACTCGCCAAGCTTGATCGAGAGGTTGACCGACTTAAGAACGGGCTGCGGTTGACGCCGTCCCCAAAACGATCGGGGGCCTGTCGGATATGTTTTTCCGATGTTGGACAGCCTTAGGGCCGCGGTTTCCTGGATCGCCTGGGGGGGCCATGGTTTCGCATAAGCGCGCTGAGCTGAGAGAAGTGGCGTTTGTTCGTGGTGAAGGCAGGCAACTGCGCCACCGTGGACGGAAACAGGCTGCAGCGGCGGGCGGATCGCCGTGCAATCTGCCTGGGCGATCGGGCAGCGAGTCGCGTAGGCGCAGGCGTTCTCGACATTTATGGAGGGCGAGCGCTCGGGCGGGAGCGTGGGGAGTGGGCGCCGTCGATCAGTGTCCAGATCGAATCGAGCTGCGAGCAGGCCGGCGGAATAGGGGTGGGCGGCATTGCGGGCGACGTCCTGCATAGAGCCCATTTCAACGATACGTCCAGCGTACAGAACGAGGACGCGATCGGCCAGCGTAGCCGCCACGCTCAGA
>NZ_JBSPKX010000129.1:0-520 GCF_053848045.1 Mesorhizobium sp. BHbdii
GGTCTTGGCGAGACGGCCGCATGTCGCCTCGTCGGGAAGCTTGTCGCAGGTCGCCTTGCGCAGCATGCCGCCGGGAAAGCCGCCGGTCTTCTGCTCGGGGTTGTCGTAGCGCTGGCGCGCCGCGCCATAGCCGGCGAGTTTGACCAATGGTTTCTTGTCGTGTGCGGGGTCGATGGCGCAGGCCTTGGCGGTGGCCGGCGACAGGCGGCAATACTGGTCGTTGCCCCATGTCGACATTTTGATCTCGCCGAACTCGACAGGATCGCCGACCGCGGTGCCCTTCTCGCTGACGCAGGTGCCGAAGCCCGGATGGATGGCGCTTTCGTGGACGCCGGCGCAGCGCAGGCCCGAGCCGCAGGTCCAGTCCTTGAAGCTTGCGTCGTCACCGCGATAGCAGATCGAACCCCAGCCATTGTAGAGATCGGTGCCCTTCAGCGCTTCGGCATATTTCTGGTCCGGGCGGGCGGCGAAGCCGCGCGTGAAATCCGGGTGGCCGCCGGCGGCGAACTGCTCGACGATG
>NZ_JBSPKX010000012.1:0-52302 GCF_053848045.1 Mesorhizobium sp. BHbdii
GCCGCTAACGGTAAACCGCGTGACCGGTATTGTCTCGCGCGGCGGCTCCATCATGGCGAAGTGGTGCCTGCACCATCATCGCGAGAGTTTTCTCTACGAACATTTCGAGGACATCTGCGATATCTGCCGAGCCTATGACGTTTCCTTCTCACTGGGCGACGGCCTTCGTCCCGGCTCCATCGCCGACGCCAATGACGCGGCGCAGTTCGCGGAGCTCGAAACGCTAGGGGAACTGACCAAGATCGCCTGGGCCAGGGACTGCCAGGTGATGATCGAGGGACCGGGCCATGTTCCCATGCACAAGATCAAGGAGAACATGGACAGGCAGCTCGAAATCTGCGGCGAGGCGCCGTTCTACACGCTGGGGCCGCTGACGACCGACATCGCACCCGGCTACGACCACATCACCTCGGCCATAGGTGCTGCCATGATCGGCTGGTTTGGTACGGCGATGCTCTGCTACGTCACCCCGAAGGAACACCTCGGCCTTCCTGATCGCGACGACGTCAAGACCGGCGTCATCACCTACAAGATCGCTGCCCACGCCGCCGATCTCGCCAAGGGTCATCCGGCCGCAAAGACCAGGGATGACGCGCTCTCTCGGGCGCGCTTCGAGTTCCGCTGGGAGGACCAATTCAACCTCTCGCTCGACCCCGAGACCGCGCGCTCCATGCACGACGAGACGCTGCCAAAGGAGGCGCACAAGGTCGCTCATTTCTGCTCCATGTGCGGCCCGAAATTCTGTTCGATGCGCATCTCGCACGACATCCGCGACGCTGCCCGCCAAGAGGGGGCGCAGAAGGAGGGCATGGCGGCGATGGCGGCGAAATATCGCCAGGGCGGCGATCTTTACGTGCCCGCGGAGGTGGCCTCGGAAATCGCCGGGGAGTAGCGGCATGCGCGTCGCCGTCATTGGCGCTGGCGTCGCGGGCCTCGCCTGCGCCACGGAGTTCGCCGAACGGGGCGCCGCCGTCGAGGTGTTCGAGCGCGCCACCCTCGGTGCGCGCGCCGCATCACGCCTTGCCGGCGCCATGCTGGCGCCCTGGTGCGAACTGGAAAGCGCCGAACCCGAGGTTGCCCGCCTCGGTGCCGGCGCCGCCGACTGGTGGGCAGCGCGCGTGCCCGGCGTCGAGCGGCAAGGGAGCCTCGTCCTTGCTCCGCCGCGCGACCAGGCCGAGCTTCATCGCTTCGCCCGCCGAACCGCGCATTTCGAGTGGGTCGATGCCGACGGCATCGCCGGGCTGGAGCCTGATCTTGCCGGCCGGTTTCGGGCGGGGTTGCTGTTTACTGCAGAGGCGCATCTTTGCCCGCGCGGCGCCATGAAGGCGCTGGTCCGGCGGCTTGAGGGCATGGGCGTGAAATTCCACTTCAGCCGAAACGGTCGCGATCCGCCAAGCGGCTTCGACGTCACCATCGACTGCCGCGGCTTCGCCGCCCGCGATTTGCTGCCCGAACTCCGCGGCGTGCGCGGCGAGATGCTACTGCTGCGCTCTGGCGAGATCACCCTCTCGCGGCCGATCCGCCTGCTCCACCCGCGCATCCCGGTCTATGTCGTGCCGCGCGGCGACGGCCTTTACATGGTGGGTGCGACCATGGTCGAGACGGAGGCCGAAGGCCCGGTGACGGCCCGTTCGGCAATGGAGCTGTTGAACGCCGCCTACAGCCTGCACCCCGCCTTTGGCGAGGCCGAGATCGTGGAAACGGCCGCCGGGGTGCGTCCGGCTTTTCCCGACAATCTGCCGCGTGTTCAAAGGCAAGGCGCCACGGTCACCGTCAACGGGCTTTACCGCCACGGTTTCCTGCTGGCGCCTGCCATGGCGCGCCAGGCGGCCGACCTGATCTTCAACCGCACGCAGTCATTGGAGAGGGGAAATGAAGCTGACCATCAACGGCAAAGCGTGTGAGGTGACAGCCACGACGCTGTCGCAGCTCCTGGCCGACCTCGAATTTGAAGGCGACTGGCTTGCCACCGCGCTGAACAGCGAAGTCGTGCCGGCCAGAGAGCGTGACCGCTGCCGGCTCACCGAGGGTGACCGCATCGAAATCCTCACACCGATGAAGGGGGGCTGATCTTATGCTCGAACTCTACGGACAAAAACTATCGTCACGCCTTCTGCTTGGTACAGCGCTCTATCCCTCCCCAGCTGTCATGGCCGAGGCGGTGAAGGCCTCGGGGGCTGAGATCGTCACCGTCTCGCTCCGCCGCGAAACCGCCGGTGGCAAAAGCGGCGGCCAATTCTGGACGCTGGTCCAGACGTTGGGCGTTCGCGTCCTGCCCAACACGGCCGGCTGCCATTCGGTCAAGGAGGCGGTGACGACGGCGCACATGGCGCGCGAGGTGTTCGGCACCAACTGGATCAAGCTCGAGGTGATCGGCAACCACGACACGCTGCAGCCTGATATATTCGGGCTGGTCGACGCCGCGAAGATCCTCACTTCGGAGGGGTTCGACGTCTTTCCCTATACGACCGACGACCTTGTCGTTGCCGAACGCCTGCTTGAGATCGGCTGCAGGGTGTTGATGCCCTGGTGCGCCCCGATCGGTTCGGCGCGCGGGCCGCAAAATCTTGATGCGCTGCGCAGCCTGCGCGGACATTTCCCAAATATTCCGCTGATCGTCGATGCCGGCATCGGCCGGCCGTCGCATGCCGCGATCGTCATGGAGCTCGGCTACGACGCGGTGCTCCTCAACACGGGCGTCGCCAAGGCGGGCGACCCCGTTGCCATGGCCGCGGCCTTCTGCAAGGCGGTGGAGGCGGGTCGCGGGGCATATCGCGCCGGCCTGCTCGAGCCGCGCGACATGGCGGTCCCCTCGACCCCGGTCATCGGGATGGCGGCATTCTCATGAAACTCGATCCGTTCTACCTGATTGTTGACTCCGCTGCCTGGATCGAGCGTCTTGTGCCGCTTGGCGTGAAGCTGGTGCAACTGCGCATCAAGGACAAGGACGAAGCCTCGCTGCGCCAGGAGATTCGGGCTTCAAAGACGGTATGTGAAAGCCATGGCTGTCAGCTTGTCGTCAACGATTATTGGAGGCTCGCCATCGACGAGGGCTGCGACTTCATCCATCTCGGCCAGGAGGATCTAGCCGCCGCCGATGTGAAGGCGATCCGTAGGGCGGGCTTGAGGCTGGGTTTAAGTACCCACGACGACGCCGAGCTCGAAACCGCGCTTGCCGCCGAGCCGGACTATATCGCGCTCGGTCCCATCTACCCGACCACCCTGAAAGCGATGAAATGGGCTCCGCAGGGATTGGACCGCATAGCCGTCTGGAAGCAGCGGGTCGGCAACCTTCCGCTTGTCGCCATTGGCGGGCTTACCGTCGAACGCCTGGCCGGCGTCTTCGCGCAGGGCGCCCAAAGTGCCGCGGTGGTGACCGACATTATCCGCAATGCTCGTCCCGAAGTTCGTGTCCTGAAATGGCTGGCGGCGACCGCCCCGTGGCGATGACACCGCATGTGCTCATCGTCGCCGGCTCGGATTCAAGTGGCGGCGCGGGAATAGTCCGCGACATCGAGACGGTTGCCGCCTTCGGGCTGCGCAGTTGCCTCGCCGTCACGGTCGTGACTGTCCAGACGCATGCCGCCGTCGAGTGCGTCGAGCAGATGCCGCCGGAGCTTATCGCCGCGCAGATGCGTGCGGCCTTTGCCGCCAACCCTGTCGCAGCCGTCAAGATCGGGATGCTGGGCACGGCAGCGGCGGTTCGTGCGGTCGGCGCTGTTTTGGCGAGCAACCGCCAAGTGCCTGTGGTGCTCGACCCGGTGCTGGCCTCGACCTCGGGCCGAGCATTGCTGGAGGACAATGCCATCGATGCGTTGCGCCGCGATCTGATGCCGGCCTGCCGGCTCGTGACGCCCAACCTGATCGAGCTGGCAAGGTTGAACGGATCGGCACCGGCATCGGACGAAAAAGGCGCCCGTCTTCAGGGCGAGGAACTGTCTAGCGCCATACGGACCGCTGTGCTCGTCAAGGGCGGACATGCGCAGGGCAACGAGGCAGTCGATATTCTGTTGCAGCCGGACCGCCTCCCTCTTCACCTTGTGGCGCCCCGCCTGCCGCGCGAAATGCGCGGAACAGGCTGCATGCTATCCAGCGCCATTGCCGCCTCTCTTGCGCTCGGGGTGTCACTGGAAGAAAGCGTGCGCAGCGCCAAGCAACATGTTTTCGATGCGCTTGCGAGATCGGGGTGACAGAGGAAAGACGAGGCCATCGGCTTCGTCTGCGACCGTCCCCTTCCGGTCGAGAAATACTCAGCTTGGGTCTAGCCCGTGTTTGTCGAGGCCCTATGGCAAGCCGGGCAGCAGGGATAAACATCCACCCCTAACCAACAGACGCATTTGCCGCGTTGAGGAGGAATCCGGTATTGCCCCTGCGCCTGCCACTGATCCGCCACCTGAAATCCCCCGACATGTTCCGCACCATCGACCGCATGCTGGCGCTTGGCGCGCCTGCGAGCGACCGGACATTCGAGGTCTTCAACCCGTCGACCGGCGAATTGCTGGCGGAGCTTCCGACATGGGCGTCGCTGAGCCGCGTGCCGCGATCGATAGAGCCTATCTCGCGCAGCCTGGATGGGCGGCGCTAACCGCACGAGAGCGCAGCGACATTCTCTGGCGCGGCACCAGTTGATCGTCGACCACGCCGACGACCTCGCAGCGATCCTCACGGCGGAAATGGGCAAGCCGCTTGCCGAAGCCCGGTCCGAGGTGTCGCATGCGGCCGCATACCTGCAGTGGTACGCCGAAGAGGCCAACCGCATTTATGGCGAGACGATTCTCCCGCCCTCGACCGATCGGCGCCTGCTGGTGATCAAGCAGCCGATCGGCGTCGTTGGCACGATCACACCATGGAATTTCCCGGCCTCAATGGTGGGCGCAAGATCTCGCCGGCCCTGGCGGCCGGCTGCGCAATCGTGCTCAAGCCTGCCGAACAGACGCCGCTCGTGGCGGGGGCGATGTTCGCCCTCGCCCACCACGCTGGCTTTCCCGAAGGCGTCGTCAACCTGATCTATGCCTCCGAGGGCGATGCGGTGGGTCGCGAACTCTGTGCAAGTTCCAAAGTCCGCAAGATCAGCTTCACCGGCTCGACCGAGGTCGGCCGGCTGCTGATGCGCCAGTGCTCGGACCAGATCAAGAAGGTCAGCCTCGAGCTCGGCGGCAATGCGCCTTTCATCGTCTTCGACGATGCCGACATCGATGCGGCCGTCGACGGGGCGATCCAGGCGAAGTTCCGCAATGCCGGCCAGACCTGCGTCTCCGCTAACCGCCTTTACGTCCAGTCGAGTGTTCATGATGAGTTCGTCGAGAAATTCGTGGAGAAAGTCCGCGACCTTTCGGTAGGCGACGGGTTCGAACCAGGAGCGGCTATCGGACCGCTGATCGACAGGCATGCTTTGGCCAAGATCGAATCCCATATTGCCGACGCCGTTGCGAAGGGTGGAACTGTGCGATGCGGAGGAAATCGCATCGGCGAGAAGGGCACGTTCTTCCAGCCCACGGTTCTCACCGGCATCTCCCGCGAGATGACAGTGGCGCATGAGGAGACATTCGGGCCGCTGGCTCCAATCATTCGTTTCGAAGACGCAGATCAGGTCGTCCATGAGGCGAACGACACGATCTATGGCCTCGCTGCCTACTTCTATGCCTCCAACCTGAAGCGCGTCTGGCGTGTGGCCGAGGCCCTGGAATATGGCATGGTCGGCATCAACACCGGACGCATGTCTTCGGAGGCAGCGCCGTTTGGCGGGATTAAGCAGTCCGGAATAGGGCGTGAAGGCTCCCGGCACGGGCTCGAGGACTACCTCGAGATGAAATACCTCTGCATGGGCGGCATCTGAAGCATCAGCATGCCAAAGGTTGAGTGCTCCTATTCAAGTGCTTCGCTCCTGACCAAACGGCCTCGCAGCAATGCAGGAATCTCATCTACAGCGACTGGCTTCCCGATTAGATAGCCTTGAGCTTCATCGCACCTGACCCGACGCAGATAATCGAGCTGTTCGGGGGTTTCTACCCCTTCGGCTGTTACGTCGATTCGAAGCTCATGCGCCAAATCAATTAATGATCTGACAATTGCGGCGCAGTCGGCATCGGTCAGCATGTCCTGGACAAAGGAGCGGTCGATCTTGAGCCGCGAAAGAGGCAATTTACGAAGATAAGTGAGTGATGAATAGCCGGTGCCAAAATCGTCAAGAGCCACTGTGACGGATAGAAAACTCAACGACTGTAACAATGCGATCGCATCTTCAAAATTCGCAATCAGCACGGACTCCGTGATTTCGACCTCGAGCCGACTTGGCTCCAGGCCGGCCTCCGACAAGGTCGTTCGTATCCCATCAAGTAGTGCCTTGTTCTTGAGCTGCACCACCGACAAGTTGACGGCGACCCGCAAGTCGTACGGCCATTGCGCCGCGCTCTGGCAAGCCGTTCTGACGGCCCACTGTCCGATGTCGTGAATCAATCCGGTGTCTTCAGCGATAGGTATGAATTCCGACGGCGGGACGGCGCCCAACGTCGGATGGTGCCACCGCAGAAGCGCTTCAAAACCTCGGATGTGATCGCTCCCGAGGTCGAGAAACGGTTGGAATGCGAGCGAGAGTTGGTCGTTGGCGAGCGCAGATGCCAGATCGCGTTCAAGCGCATGGCGCCTCGCGGCAGCCTCGTTGTCATTTGCGCTGAAAAACTGGATAGGGCCCGCTCCCAGTGTGGTGGCCCTGTGTAGTGCTGTGTCGACGCAGCGTAGGAGTTGATTGGCATCCGAGCCGTCAGAGGGCGCGAAAGCGACGCCGATCGAGACCTTGCAATATAATTCTCGTCCTTCGATCAGGAACGGCGCGCGCATGGCATCTGTGATCTGTTTAGCAAGGGATCTGATTTGATCCGGCCTGCAGTCGCGGGGCGCGATTATTGCAAATTCCGCCCCCTCGAGCCTCGCAATGCTGTCGCTCTCCCGTGTCGATTTTCGAAGTCTGGCAGCCGTTTCGACGAGAAGGGCATCCGCCATCGCGCGGCCAAAATGATCGTTAACATCTCTGAAGTTGTTGAGAGTGAACAAGAGCAGCACAACCTTCTGATCGAATTGCGCCGCGTTTACGATCGCGTTCTCAAGCCGCTCATTGAAGCTGAACCGGTTTGGTAGTCTCGTCAGAACGTCTCGCCGAACGGCACGTTCGCTTTCCGCTTGCGAAATCAGTCGCTGGGTAAATTCGAACCCGTGGGCAAGCACTGCACGCAACAGCGTGGTGGCGTAGGTGATTATCAGGATTGCGACGGGCAGGTTGACGGCGGCTTCCACCCACGCAATCGCAACCGCCGAACCGATGAAGATTGGTAGCGTATAGGCGACGGCCGCAATGGGAATCGTGGAAAAGGAAGCGGCGCCGCCTGCGATCATCCCCGCGCTCAGGCAGGTGATCACAACTTGGACCGCGCTTGTTGCCCCGCTGAAGAACAGGACGGGAAGCGCTCCCCACCAGGTGCCGAACAAGAAGGCGTTCCGCACCAGGTTTTGTATCGTGCGGCGAGACACAGATCTTGGTTTGACCGCCTGAAACGATGATCTCGCTCGGAAGCCCACAACAGCAGCGGGTACGATGATGCCGCTCGCCCAGAGGATGGCTTTCGTTTGCTCGGGCGAGCCCCAAATCGCCATAACAAAGATGGCCGCATTGAGCATATTCGCAACCATCACAAGAGGCGTGTTGCGAAGCACGATACTGACCTGCTCCGCCCTGATTCGGCCGGCGAGCGGTTCGACCGTAGAGGGCCCGCCAAAAGCCCGCAGATCTCCTGCCAGAAGGTCACCCACTCCTGCGGCAGACAGACGCTGCATCACTCTTTCACTCCCCCACACCAGAGTAGTCGCTGCGTGTGGGTTCCCTAGCACCGAACAATTCGGAAAAAGTAAGCTTCAACACTTCAACCGCAGGTTTCTATAGTTCAGTGGGAGTCAAAGGGGTTGCCAAAATCTAAAGCATCGTTCGATTCCAAGAGTTCATCGAATGTGAGGTCGCTAGCCATAACTTCCGTCAGGACCGGCAGATCGACCAATCCGACGCATCGATCGCAATGACATGGCCCGGGTTGCGGCCATATCATGGTGCGTTGCCTGCGCGGTATCGCTGAACGTGACGTTTGCGGCGACGCCAGAATTGGTTCTTGGGTGACGTTTCGGCGAGGACGATATGGCGCGCCGCTCGGATCAGCGATCCGGCAGACTTCCGAAGCTTTATTGGAGTCCCAGCTTCCTCTTCAGTTCCGCGTTCTCCTTGCGAAGGCGTTCCGCGAGCAGGCGCTTCAGACGCCTGTTTTCGTTCTCAAGCGCGAGCAGATCCGTCAGTTCGTCACTGGCTACTGAGGGCGCCGCGGCCTTCTTCCAGTGATAGTAGGTCTGTTCCGATATGCCGGCCTGCTTTACGCCGCTCTTGAGCGTGGCGCCGCCGCTGATCGAACTCGCGATCTGATCAAGCTTTTGGGCGCGCTCCTTTTCGGAATACACCTTCCGGCCAGTCCGCACGGCTGCTGCTGGTGCTTCCCCCGTGGACGATCCCGCATCGGGGCCATTCTTCCGAGTCCGCGCTCTCGGTTCGGCCTTTGCCTTCCGCGATCGCTGGGTTTTCCTCTTCGCATCAGGCGTCACAACTGTGACTGCAGGTTCCGTTGCGGTTTCTTCTGATTCAGCTGCCATGAGATGCTCCGCTCGGGGTTCGTGCGCGTGTGCAGCATCCAAGGCTACGACATTGGAGTCAACAAGATGCCGATTTGGCAGCTCCATCTCCTTGAGTTCCCTCGTTGTCTCGGCCATAGCTGCTGACAAATCGACGTCGCCCCAAATCGAACGACTGCTTCTCTGAGAGCTGCGCTTCTGTTTGATCTCGACAGTGAACGGTCGGGTCTGCCGCCTCATGTTTGCTTCCTTCTTGGACGCGAATTGCTCGGAAAGTTGCTACTGAAGAGGATCGAACGTGCTGACGTTTCCCTCGTTTGCGCCGTGCTCTATCGGATGAGAGTGCCTCTTAGCAAGCGACGCTACTCGCGTTGCAGCGGCACCAAGCTTCTCCTTAAGGGTGCATGTGAAGGCATGGCAGCTCACGCCAACGAAGCACCGAAATCCACCGCCACGGCCCGGTGTTGGAATGAAAGCGTGTGCGGTAATGGCATGGACTGCCGCGAAGGCGCGGGCCCTGTCGTGCATTGCGAGAGCCCTCAGATTGTTCCAGTCTGCCTCTTATGCGACTTTCGAAGCACCAAGCGTGAACATCGAGCCCGAAAGCACTGTCTTTGCTCTCTGCCCCAGAAGTCATTCGCGTCGAAGGACCCGATCAGTATTGCGGCACTGTCGGGCCATGTGTGGAAGCTTGGCTTTCGGCTCAGCAGCAAGAAGCCGCCATTCGTCTGACGACCCTATCGGAGTCATCACCCATTTGCGATTCCCGAAACCAGACTTTCGATGCCAGAACATGAGAGGCCACATCGCGGAAGAAGTCGACTAATGGGCTAAGCGCGGCGGGTACCGTTGACCCTACGATTATTCTGATTTAGAACAAATAGAGAACGTCATTGATAGGACTTGATGCGCCAATTGGGTGGAGAGCCAATGATGGTTTGTGCTTGATCATTGTAGCGTGGTTTTTCCAGCAACAAGGTTCTGCCAATTGACGAATCGTAGCACCGAGCCGATACCGGAGCGAAGATGGGGGGCGACGGACATTGGCTGACCTAGATTGGGAAAAGTTACTCAATGCGCAACGGCGCAAGGATAAGGCCAAGGGCAAGGCCGCCGAGCGCTCCGCCAAAACCGCCGAACACCGGACCGAGCTGGAGCGCGATCATGACCGCATTCTGTTCTCGACACCTGTTCGACGCATGCAGGACAAAACGCAGGTTTTTCCACTGGACCCCCATGACAGCGTGCGGACGCGCCTGACCCATAGCCATGAAGTAGCTAACATGGCACGCAGCTTTGGTACCGCGCTGGTCCACGTCTATCCCGACAAGTTGAATTTGCCCGAAGCCGTAAATGCCGGGCGTAACGTCCCTGCCCTGCTAGAAGCGATCGGGCTGGCCCACGACCTGGGCAATCCGCCCTTTGGTCACCAAGGTGAGGATGCGATCCAATCTTGGGTGAAGTCCAAGGGACCAGAGATCTTTGAAGGGTTGGATGGTGCCGCATTGCGCGAAGATTTCCTTCGGTTCGAAGGAAACGCTCAAGCATTCAGGCTGCTAACCCGGCTGCAGATCGTCAACGATGACTTCGGACTCAACATGAGCTACGCGTTCCTCGCAGCTCTAATGAAATACCCCAGTCCGTCAGATAAGGTGAACAAGTCGGTGCTGGCTCGCAAGAAGTTCAACTTCTTCCAGTCAGAAGCCAACATCGCCAGGGAAGTCTGGGCTGAAACCGGGCTTGCCGAAGGTATTCGGCACCCGCTTACCTTCGTTATGGAAGCCTGTGACGACATCGCCTACTCCGTCGTCGATGTTGAAGATGCCGCGAAGAAGGGGCTCGTCAATTTCGACCGTCTCGTCGGCTACCTGATGCACAAGGCAGAGGAGGACGAGGCCGTTCTCAAGGTAGCCGAAAAGGCCAAGGAGCAGCACCAAGAATTCCGTGAGAAATCCCTGTCGGCGGCAGAGCTTGACGACATCACAATGCAGATGTTTCGGGTCAACGCGATTGGTGTGATGATCGTCGCAGCGACAGATGCGTTCGTGACAAACCTGGACGCAATTATGGCCGGCACGTTCGACAAGGAACTGATGGCAGTGTCCAAAGCGGCACGCCTATGGCGTTTGCTCAAGGAATTCGCCGGCAAGCACATCTACCCGCACCGCCAGGTGCTTGAGGTTGAACTGACGGGCCATCAGACGATTCACGGGCTCATGGACATCTTCTGGGCAGCCATCACCAACCGGAAAGATCCGCTGGATATCGCCTCGAAGCGAACATCGCCCCTTCACAGCTATGTCTATTCCCGAATTTCGGAGAATTATCGCCGCGTCGCTGAGGCTTCGGACAACCGCATGCCTATCCGCTATCGTGAACTGCAGCTGATGACGGACATGGTGTCGGGCATGACGGACGGCTTCGCGATCTCGCTGCTGAAAGATCTGCGGGCACGGGGCGCGGCATGACCACATCCCAGTATATGCTGGACCACGGTCTCAGCTCGGACATTGCCGACTTCATCCGAGGGCCGCAAGGGCACGATATCGGCGATCTGATCGACCGTCTGAGTCCGGTCGGGGATTGTGCGATCTTCGGCGGCCTGCCACGCGATTTCGCCCGCGACGGCCGCAATTCCTTCAGGTCGGATGTCGATGTCGTGGTTGACGCCGTCCCTGGAGCATTGGAGGCGCTGCTCGGGCAATTGGGCGGTGAGCGTAACCGGTTCGGCGGGTATCGCTTGAAGTATGGCCGCTTCGACTTTGACGTCTGGGCCTTGCAGACGACATGGGCGGCCAGCAATGACTACGTCGCGGTCCACTCGCTGACTGACCTAGTCAAAACCACGTTCTTCGATTGTGATGCAGTCCTGTTCCACTGCCGCACGCTGGAGATCACCCGGTCCGAGCGGTTCTGGGCGAGCATCGAGCATGGCATCGTCGATATCAATCTCGAGGCCAACCCCCACTACATCGGCACGCTTGCGCGCACCTTGCGCATCCTGTTCGATTGGCGGCAGCAACTCACGCCTCGGCTTGCCAACTACCTGGCAGAGGGTATTGCGCGTAGCCGCAACGAGATCCTGGACTATGCCACGCATAATGGCGCCGGTCTTAGCCTAGCGTCTGGAGCGGACCTCGATGCCGCGATTTCGGCGCTCTACGAGCACGGTGTCGGAAAGACCCTCCTCGAGTGCAAGTCGGTATCGACCGCGCGTCTACCGACCCGGGCGTTGGCGAGCCACCCCGAGGGTCCGGTTCGCAGGCGAGGACGGCCGGCTTTCGTGATTCCAGATACTAACCCTTGAAGTTGGTCTTGAAAGAAGTCGAACCACAACCCTGCAGTCACAGCCTCGGCTTCGGGCCGAAGAGCTTGAAGATTCGGCGTTTTCTCCGCGATCGTCGAGGACGATCTCTTGCTTCGCGATGCCCAACTGTCTGTCTGAGGCCGCAAAGAGAGCAAACGGAAGCTGGGAAGCGATCAGGCCGGTGCTCGGCGCAGTGCCGCTGGCAAGCTCCGGCACTCGACAATCTGGTCACCAAGAAGGTCTGCAATCCAACCATGGTGTCGCTCCGGGATTGCCATCCGTGCATCCTTCAGGCCGCTTATCACGGCCTTTGCGAGACGTTCGTTTCCGAGCGCTAAAAGGACGCGATCAAGTCGCAAAAGGTCCACCGTGGCGAGCAGCTGGAGAGTTGGAAAGCGATGAGTGGCGATGCGAATTGCTTTGCGTTCATCAATGATTGCCAATCCCTGAGACGATACGGCGAGGGCCAATGTCGCCGCCTCACCGTCATCCAGAGTCGTCTCCGCGGTGCCACTGACCAGGCTTTCAAATATCGCCCCGCTCTTTTCGTCAAACTCAGCAAACTGCAGCACTTCATCCTGTACCAGCCGTTGAGCGAGGTCGGCGTCATTGCGCCCGCTAATCCGATCATGGATGAGCTCATCTCTCACGACCGTACTTGCACTCAGCTTGACATTCAGTGATCGAATGATCTCATGCGCAGCGCCAGTGGCATTGAGATTAATTATGACGCTGGCGTCAGCAACTAGGTTCGGTGGAAGATCACCGGAGAATTGAGGTCGCCGCATTGGCCCCACTTTCCTCGGCATCAATATCACTTAGCAAAACGCGCACCTGGATCCGGTCGATATGAAGGAGCCGTGCAATTTGCCCCTCACTAAGGAGCCCCCGCTTTGCCGCCTCATAAGCCATCAGGCCCGTCTTCAGCGACACTGGTCTGGTCGCGTCGTCTTTCAGGCTATCACTCCTCGAAACGTCACCTAACACTTGCTGTGCTTGCTCATCCGTAATGTTTCCGTTCTGAACGAACCAATCCCAAGTTCCTCTTTTCGTAAGTTGGAGCTCTTCAAGGCGCCGGACAAGCGCTTCGCGCGAAACATGGAAATAGTGGGCAATAACGATCACGTGCCGGCGAGTGAGGCTCGTAGCACCCGCCGTAACTTCAACAAATTTCTGCCGAACAGCCTGCGCCGGCATCAAGAAGCTCCTTGCGAAGGCATTGGCATATTTTTCCTCGCGCGAACTCTCCAGTTCGTCGATCTCATAGACCTCTGCGTCTCCGCGCGTAGCTACTAAATGACCAAGCTCATGCGCGGCCGTTTGAGTGCGCCGATCGATTGGATGGTTCGCATTTAAAAGTATGCAGGCACCCACCTTTTCATCATAGGCGAACAAGCCGGAGATTTTCGCCGCTAGGCGTCGAGCGTAAACACGGACACCCATCTGCAGCTCGAGCAGAGTGACTATATCTGCGATCGGCGCAAGCCCAAGACCGAGCCAATGGCGAAGTTCCAAAGCGTGTTGTTCTGCCTGTTGGCGAACGTCGCCAACAAGGATGCGTCTTTCAGGCGGCAGGTTGCGCGCATATTCGACACCGAGCAGAGCCTCAAGCTCAACCTCAGCCCTTACGAGTTGCGTCAAAAGGTCGGCGGCTTTCGCAACCGATGGCTCTTCGTTTTCGGTCAGCTTCCTAAATCTTGGCGTTAGCTCGACGTGGACCGCTTCCTTGCGGAGCAACGCGTTGGTGTTCGTGTCTAGGAACCCTGCCAGCCTCTGCAACTCCCCAATCTTTGCGCGCCGCGTACCCTTTTCCATCGCAACTAGGGTAGTGCGTGCCACACCGATTGCCTCTGCAGCCTCCGCCTGGGTTTTGCCCGCACTTTCACGCGCGATGCGAATTCTCTCGCCTACTTCCACTAGTGAGAGCTGATTATTGGCCTCACTCATCGCTGTCAGGCCAACCACCGAGCGACGAACGATTTGGGTCCGAGATCTTTCATAAATGCCTTCCATTCAAGTTCATGCCGTTCAAGCAGGCCCAAGAGCTGGCCTTCCGCGTCCGCATGCGACATGTCCAGTACTTCGGACAATTGCCACGCGTGACGGCTCATGCGTTTCCGATGGGCGGGTGAAGAGCCCAAATCAGCCAAATGATCAAGGTGCAGTGCGCCGGCGATGGCATACTGCTCCATCGCCCCCGTTATTTTGTTGAAATCCTTGGCAGCTCCCCGAGCAAACTTGGGGACTGACAAGTCCTCCCAGATGTAATTCTCTTTTGGCTCGTCAACACCGGCCGCATGAAAGCTGAGCCTGCGAAGCATACAGGCAGCGCAGATGCCGCAGTGGCGCCACTTGTGATCTACGGAGGAATTACGGTTTTGCTGCCAGCACGATCGCGTCTCGATCCACTCCTTCGGCTCGATGGGAAGAGCCGCGAACTCGCGAAGCGTCTCGCCCTTCGTTTTCCACAAGTGCGGAAGCCGATAGGCGACATGGTAGTCAAAAAGCGCAGCGAACAAACGCTCCATCTTAGTGAGAAAGCGTGGGTGGTTTCTGTAGTCCTCGTAGCCATGACTGGTTTGTACCAGCGAAGGCCCGAGCGCGCCCTGACCGCTTTCCGGCATGACGATGTCATGAGTTCCGAGCAGATAGGCTGCGATCGCGCTCAAAAGAGTGAATTTGAAGCCGCGGCTCCGAGCGGAGGACTCGTTGAAGCCGTCCGGTCCAGGTTTGACCCTGAAGGGAATGTTCAGGAATGGAAGCTTTCGAGCGTCGCGACGGGGGCGATCATCTTTTTTCGAGCCCACCCTGATACGGATCAACCGATCCGGGCGCCCTCCTGCCGAAAGCAAAGCGCTCACCGCCCGAGAATCCAAACCATCGCTGAACGGCGTCACTATGCGCGTGGCATCACCAAATTCCAGACGGCTCTGCTGACCGACATCTTCCTCGGGCGCCCGCCGGCGCTGGTAGAAAGAGAGGCTCCACTCATCGCCAGTTAGAAATTTCAAAACGGAAACGAGCGCCGCGATGACCTCGGGTTCTTGCCAGCGAGCCAAATCATGGACAGGGACAGCTAAATCGAACTTCCGCATCCAGCCCCATGCCGAGCGCTTGCACGTCTTGTCGCAATATTCAACTGCAGCGCTCAGGACCAAGGTGTCGAAGATACGAGTGTCCCAATTCTTCGTACGGTAGTCGTCCAAATCCTTCATGTTGAAAATGATGAATTTGCCAATTTCGACCGGTTGCCAACTTTCCTTGGCTTTCCCGCCGGCCTCAATAACTGCAACCTTGAGTGCGGGGCATTCCCCTTGAAGAACCTTCATAGGGAAACCCCATCGTCAAGACCGTTGCGCGCCGCGGGAGTTCTCGTGATGGCGACCGTGCTGTCACCGAAAAGCGAACGAGCGATACGGGCGAACGAGCCGTTCTCGTTCATTCTAGCGCTGACTTCGCCCATGCGATTGCGGATAGTGCGGCTTGCGCCTGGCCCGCGCTCGACGAGGTAGTGCTCCTCAGTAGTTCGCGCGTTCGCATGCAGACGCTCGCTCAAGGCCGTGACAATCCCGTCCTGGACCGCATCACGTCCTTGCAAGCCTTGCTGGACGGCCATTTGGGTGCACTCGATCGCGTTTGCGGCCAGTGGATGCACCGCCGGATCAGCGCGCAGCTCCTGCAGCTGCCGCTGCAATTCATCCGGCTGCCTGCTGAAAAGATCGCCACCGTCAACAATGTCAATCAGCTGCCTGATCACACCGCGCACTTCCATATTGGCGTCCTGAACTAGCGCGGATTCGGTCGCTTCGCAGACCTCGGAGATAGAAAATGCCGGCTTGTACGCCCATTCAGCGACACGCCGATATTTCGGACGCAGTGGCAGGCTTTTATGCGGACCGTCACTCACTGGAATCTCCTCAATGTCAGATATGTTGATATTTTTTTCTGACATTGTCAATGTGCGGCGACGTGTATTAATCAGCGATGACCGCTAGAGGTGGGTTTCTCACGACACCGCGCCACACATCACACGGGTAAGCCGGCAGTCTCTCTGGAAGCTCGCCATGACCGACCGGACGCCCGCAACGAAAAGCTTTCGGCCCTATACTGTGCCGCGGACGCAAGCAGACCGGCCTCACGCAGGGCGCGCTGGGCAGCAAAATCGATCTGCGCCTGCCGCGCCGCAAGGGCAGTGAAAGCGACATCGAGGACCTTTTCTGATGTCTCGGCGTGCGCACCTAAACAACATAGCGCTTCTCCCCATCCTCTCGCGAATGCAGAGCGGCTCTTGCGACAGCCAGAAGACAAGCCGCCTCCAAACGATCTGGACAATGCGGACGATCCGGACTATGTCTATGTCATAGAAATGGAGGCCGCCATGGTCGCAACAGTTCGAAAATCTGGAACAGGCGTGCACGTTAATGTGAGTAGCGCGGCCGTCGCCGACATTCTTGACGTGTTAGCACGGCACAATCCAGGAATCTCCCGATCAGCGCTAAAGGGCAAGAGCAAAATGGTAGCTGCGGTCACTGCGGCAGCCGTCCGGCTTTCGGAGGAGAACCAGCGTCAGATTCTGGTCCATGAAAAGGATCTTGCCCAGGCAATGGAAACAGTGGTCGCGGATCTCGCTGGTCGAGGCGACAGCAGCCTGATCAAGCTCGACATTGAAAGGCCTGTTGAGGTCAGCCACGGCGCGGGACTCGGCAACGTAGTAGATCTTGAGGAAGGTCGGCGAAGGGTCGCGGAATATGTAACAGCGGTTCGCCTCGAAGACTGGGCCGGGCCGGTTGCAGGGCCGAGCGATATTGAGAAGGCCTTTGGAACAAGAAGATCCACACTCCATGATTGGCAAAAACGGGGAGCCGTCATCGGCTTGCTGAAGGGTGAACGAAAGCATGTCTTTCCCTTGGCACAGTTTGTGGACGGCCGGCCGGTCGAGGGGATGTCTGAAGTCACCAGCATCATCCGTAATTCTCGCGCGGCCTGGCAATGGCTTATTCAGCCGAAGCCCAGCATCGGGGGCGCCCCCCTCGACCTTCTCAAGGCTGGACGGGTGAACGAGGTAGTTGCCGCCGCCGAACGTGACTTCAGCTGAACGTGAAGCTTGATCCCAAGACAGTCGCGGACCTCGCTCTCGAATTTCAGCCGCGTTCATACCTACGCGTGATGCGCGCCGCGCATATGGCGACGCCGCTGGGGACGGGTTTTGGACACACACGCTTCTCAAGTCCGGATAGGACGTTTCAACTCGTCTACATCGCCCGCGACCTTGCAACGGCAATTGCCGAGACCATCGTCCGGGACAGGTTCGAGGGCAGGATGAAGCGTGTCCTTGATCAAAGCGAGATCGAAGAGTGGGCCGTAGCGGAGATTACGGCGACTTCTCCGCTCACGGTACTCGATCTGCGGACCACGGGCCTCCTCAGGTTGGGAGTCAGCACTGACGCCGCTCGAGCCAAGAAGCACCGGCAGGGGCGACAACTCAGCGCGGCGATTCATGGCGCCTTCGCGATTGACGGCCTGCTTTACGCATCCCGTCTCACATCCGCCGAGTGTGTGGCCGTTTACGATAGAGCCATTGAGGGAAAGCTGGACGCGTCGCCAGCAATAAATCTCGTGCGGCACCCAGACCTGATAACAGCTCTGCAGTCTATTGGCGTCTCCCTTCGGGGAGGTGCCTGACGATGGCCGGGAACGTTACGTCGGTGAATTTCTCGGGACGTTTCAAGAAGCTGAACGGAACCGTCGCACTGACCGCAACGCATGCGGACATTATTTGGTCACTGCTGACGGTAGGGTATCCGAGCCGAAGGGCGGCCGTGCGCGTCGTGGGTAGGTGGAGGGAACGAATGCTGGTCGCGATGGCGACTGGCTATCTCGACAATGCGCTAAACACGACGCTTTACTTCCGCAATCTCGAGCAGTCGGAGAAGGTCGGTGTTTCCTTCCTGCTCGGCGAGGCATTCACCCACTGGTTACGCGCAGGACAGGATGAAGATTGAATATCTCGTCCATGTGGGTGGGCTGTCGAGTTGCTCGTGGACTTCACCGACTACTCCGCTTGCCCCGAAGACGGGCGCGTCCCCGCCAGCCGCAAAGAGCCGTCCCGATTTCATCGGCATACGTCGCACGAAGAGTCATGTCTTCGAAAGCATGGGCCGGATTCGGCGGCCGGCGGTAAGTGCTGTGAGCAAGGCGCTCGGGCAAGTGTCCGCCCTTCATTCGGTCAATGGCAAGGCGCCAAAGACCCGGTGTGCAAGTTTCTTCATGCTCAGGAGCGCTGGCACCGAGGGGCTCGTGTCCGACCCTCCCGGTGATGGAACCGGCAGCGGTGTCAACTTCGACGTGCTTGATCCGCTCGCCAAGGCATACTCCTTCTTTCTCGACGAACCTACGACGGATCTGCCGGCAGAAGTTGTTGACGGATACGTTGGTCGCGAAATTGAAGACGGTGTCTATTTCGGCCTCGACCAGAAAGTCTTCGCTGCCATACAGGAGCGGCCCGACAGTGAGCAAGAACGACGCCGTCGGACAACTGAGATATTCGAAATTATAGCCGGCAGCTCGCAATCTTACGAGGGTCGGAAAGAGCGGAACGTTTCGTCTGGTCCGGACGGAACCATACTCATCGACCGTCGATCACGCCCCCCAACAGACAGCGGATAATTGCAAAATAGCGATTGCAAGGCTGGGCTCGAGTCGTCCTAATTGCATGGAGAACAGTCAGCGATGCCATCTTAGCCTGTCGGAATTGGTTGTTACTCTCCTGGCCGGACAATTTGATGAACGCACTTTCTGGACAATTCGATCTGTTCGACCTTGATCCCGGCTATAGGGAAGCAGCGCGACGCGTTGCGGCTCGGCCTGCGCGGAAACAGCCTAATGTTGCGCCGGGAACTGAGGATGATCTGGTGCAGCTCCTAGAAGACACTGGGCGATTCAAGGTTTTGCGAAAGCTGGTGCCCCGTCCGATCATCGATCGCGCCAGCAGCAGATTTCCGAGGCTTGCCGTCCTGGTCGATGTCGAGACGACTGGTCTCAATCATGCCCGCGACGAGGTGATTGAAATCGGCGCTGTCGCCTTCACCTATGACGATGCAGGAATGATCGGCGATGTCGTCGGCGTATTCAGCGCGTTGCGGCAACCGTCAGGTCCGATACCGGCGGAGATCACCCGCCTCACCGGTATCACCGACGAGATGGTAGCTGGACATTCTGTGGATCTCGCCGCTCTCGGCGCCCTTATCGAGCCGGCCGATCTCGTCATTGCCCACAATGTCGGTTTCGACAGGCCGTTTTGCGAGCGCCTGTCGCCATCGTTCATCCCAAAACCGTGGGCATGCTCTGTGACTGAAATCCGCTGGGCGGATCACGGGTTTGAGGGCAACAAACTCGGTTATCTCGTCGGGCAATCAGGCCTGTTCCATGAATGGACACCGCGCGACCGATGATTGCCATGCCCTCCTCGAAATTCTTGCAAGACCGATCGCCAGCAGCGACGTACCCCATTCGCCGAGCTCTATGCTGCAAGCCAACGACTCCGCGTCCGCGTGTGGGCTGAGAACAGCCCCTTCGAGATGAAGGATCATCTGAAGGCGCGTGGATATCGATGGTCGGATGGCAGCGACGGTCGACCAAAGGCCTGGTGGGCCGAAATCGCTGAGGAGAATCTCGACGACGAACTTCGGTTTCTGCGCGGGGACATCTATCGCTGGCACGAAGCTGAGCCGCTCATGCAACGGCTTTCAGCAGCCGATCGCTTCAAAGCAGCTTAGATTGCAGGTGATGACCTGCCGATCGTTACAAATCATCTTTGCTTTAATTTTAATGGCGGGTCACTACTGCGGCATATTCTTGGTGCTCGCATATATGGGGGAAGAAGAGGGATGGCTGACGAGGATGTGGCGCTGCGGCGCCAATTCCAGATTGTCCGCAACGGCGATTCGACACCGGCCAACATAGATTGGTCCCAAGGAGTCGAGACCGTTCAAAAAGGCATCGCCGATGCCCTGAATGCTCGCAACGTGTCGTTCCTGTTGGGCGCTGGCTGTTCCTCGTTGCGTGTCGATGGAGAGGAGCGAGGCATCTCAACCATGCAGCCCCTCGCCGAGATATTTTGCAATACTACCGCTCAAGCGTTGGCAGCCGCACAGCAGGCTGCGGAAGACGAGGATCTATTGGGCGAAGGCAGCGCCGACGTGCCGCCTGTAGAGCCACCTGACTGGCTTCTAACCAAACAGGAAGTAGCCATTCTCCAAGAGGCGGGCGTAGAACTGGAAGATGAGTACGCGCGCAACCTTGAGCGCTTGATGGAGGTATTGCACAGTCTTCGTTTCGTCTCCCAACGCAGCGCGAAATCATCCCATTGGGCGCGAGCCAAAGAGCTTACGGTGGTAATCAACAAGGTCCAGGCATTCATCTGGGAACGGTGCACTGACGGTGCTTTCGCGAAAGGGGATACAGCTGTCCGTGACCTCTATGAGAAGTTTTACCGAAAATTAGTGTTGCGCGACCGAAGCCTACCCCGGCCATCGGTGTTCACCACGAATTATGATCTGTTCAATGAAACTGCGATGGACCGCCTCGGCATTCCCTATGCCAACGGTTTCTCCGGCATCATAGAGCGGCGTTTCAATCCCTCCACATTTCGCTACGCCTTGGCTGAGCAGCTCGATCTTTCAAACCGCAAATGGTCGGCGGTCGATGCGTTTGTCTACTTGTGTAAGTTGCACGGATCGATCAGCTGGACAGAAGACGATCACGGCCTGTTCCCAATCCGTGAGAAGTGGCCGGCCGACGGCAGTGCCAAGATGATGATCTTTCCCACGCCGGCAAAGCAGAACTCGAGTCTAGGGTCACCGTATGCCGACCTCTTTCGCGAATTCCAGTCGCGCATCGTCCGGGAGCAAAGCGTGCTTGTGACTTCGGGCTACGGGTTCGGGGATGAGCACCTGAAACATCATTTACCAGGCGCTGACAATTCCGACCTTCCGGTTGATTATCTTTGCGTCACCGGACGCACCCGGAGAGATTGCCAAACTGCGCGCCCTCGGTGATCCGCGAATCTGGATAATCGGGGGCGACGGTCCCGAGCCGGGTACAAGGGCACATTATTTCGACACGATGGTCGATCGTTTCATGCCTCAGCGACCAAGCGAGCGTATCGACGACGCCGTTCGCAAAGTGATGAAGGAATTGGCTCCGGACAAGGACGATACCGAATGAGTCACGACGATCGCAAACGCGCCGTCGGCAAGGTCACGTCAGTGGCAGCAGACAGGTTCGTGGTCGAGATGCACGCGGGAACCGACAACTTCACGGTCGTGGGCTTTGACGATGTGCATTACGTCGCACGCTTGGGCTCGTTCCTGATGATACCGACTCACGCCGAATATGTTGTCGCTGAAGTTGTGGGGCTGCGCGAACGTGATGTCGCTGCATCCTCAAGAGGCGACCTCGACAAGGCCGGATCGGCGAAATTCCTCGACGTGGTGCCCGTAGGCATGCTGCCTGCTTCAGGGGACGGAAAGTTCCGGTTCGGTGTGTCGGTCTTCCCTTCGCTCTATGCCGACGCATTGTATGCCCTCGACAGCGAACTCGACCGAATATTTGAGACGAAAACCGAGGCTGAGGCCGGTATCGGACCTGACGGGCAAATTTGTGTGCCGGCGAACGCCACCCGCTTTCGTGTTTTGAGCATCGGCCAGTCCGTCGTGTTCGAGGACTATGCGGTGAAGGTCCGCCTCGACGATTTCTTCGGTGGTCACGTTGCAGTGCTTGGCAACACGGGAAGCGGAAAGTCGTGCACAGTCGCTTCGATTCTACAGGAGCTTTTTGGAAAACCGGACGAACATCATGCCCGCGGTGCCACGTTTGTGGTGTTCGACGTCAACGGCGAGTATCGGCAGGCGCTCGAACCACTGGCAATGCCGGGCGGTATTGGGGTCGACCGGGTTCTACTCGATGGAACAGCAACCGGTTTCCGCTTGCCCCATTGGTTTCTGGACCTCTCAGAGTGGGAACTTCTGCTCCAGGCGAGCGAACGCACGCAGGTCCCCATACTACGTATGGCGCTTGGCCTTTCAACGATGTTCTCAGAAGCTGGTGCGGACGATCTCGGCGGCGTGAAGAACCACATCCTCGCCAAGTGCATCACGCAGATCATGCGCGACGATTCCAGCAGTCCGTCCAAGCATGACCGGATAGTTGGCATCCTGCAGCGATTCAACACTGGTGAAATCAATCTGCAATCCATCCAACCTTTTATTACAGTTAGCTACGGTCAGCTAGCTGATGCCCAAGGTTTGGACGAATTTCTCGTCGGCGAGAATGCCTTTGTTATCGACGAGTTGAAGCTGCCGGACTACGAAAACATCCCTTTCGATTTCCGCTCCCTAGGAGAGGCAATGGATCTCGCCATCCTTTACGAGGAGGCACACGGCAACCGCCAGATTCGTGACTACTGGTCGCAGATGGTCACCCGCCTCAAATCGCTTGAGGAGCGTCGGGAGTATGAATTTCTGCGCCACTCACTGCCAGTCGGGGGACAAACCGGTGAAGGTCAGAATGAATTCCTCGCCCGAATCCTCGGGCTGACCGCGAAGGGCAGTGACCTCACTAGAGCGCTTCGCCTTTTGACTGAATCTGGATTCCCAAGTTTGCGCAAATCAGATTCGATGTCCTGACCGTTTGGAGGTCGGGAGATGACGAAACCTTATTCCATGGATCTGCGCGAGCGGGCGATGGCTCGGCTTGAGGCGGGGGAGACGAGCTACGAAGTGGCTGCGACGTTGAAGGTCGCGGTTTCGAGCGTGATCAAGTGGGCGGCGCGCAAGCGCCGTTTGGGCAGCGTGGCGCCCGGCAAGATGGGCGGCCACCGGCCGTATCTGATCAGCGGCGGGCATCGGTTGTTCGTGCTGGGTGAAGTCGAACGCGACCCGAATGTGACGCTGCATGAGCTGGCGGCCGCGCTTGCCGAGCGTGGCTTGCATGTCCATCCCGCGAGTGTCGGGCGCTTCCTGCATCGCGAGGGCAGGAGCTTCAAAAAAAACCGTTCTGCCTGCCGAGCAGCTCAGGCCGAAGCTGGCGCGCAGACGCGCGCAGTGGACCCGCTATCAGACCCGCATTGATCCAACACGCCTGGTCTTCATCGACGAGACCTGGGTCAAGACCAACATGGCGCCGCTGCGTGGCTGGAGCGTGCGCGGCAAGCGACTTGTTGCCCACGCACCCTATGGCCATTGGAAAACCATGACCTTCATCGCCGCGCTGCGGCTCGATCGCGTCGAGGCGCCTTGGGTCCTCAATGGGCCCATCAATGGCGAAGCCTTCCGCCTCTACGTCGAAACGCAACTCATCAAAGCCTTGAAGCCG
This sequence comes from Mesorhizobium sp. BHbdii, assembly GCF_053848045.1. Lineage (NCBI taxonomy): Bacteria > Pseudomonadati > Pseudomonadota > Alphaproteobacteria > Hyphomicrobiales > Phyllobacteriaceae > Mesorhizobium > Mesorhizobium sp. BHbdii. The sequence continues at coordinate 23,342 of NZ_JBSPKX010000012.1, forward strand.
GGCGACATCGTCGTGCTCGACAATCTCGGCTCCCACAAGGGCGCTGCCGTCCGCGACATCGTCAGGGCCGCCGGCGCAAGGCTGTTCTTCCTGCCGCCCTACAGCCCGATCTCAATCCGATCGAGCAGCTGTTCGCCAAGCTCAAGCACTTCATGCGCCGCGCCGCCAGACGGAGTGTCGAGGCCGTCCACAACGCCATCGCCGCAACCCTGAATGCCGTCACCCCACTGGAATGCCGAAACTACATCGAAAATGCCGGATACAAATCAACCTAAATGCGAAAGGCTCTAAGACTAATCAGATCGTGATCGTTGATATGAACGCCGTATCGGATGACGTCGTCGAGCTTTTTTGCTCGGTTCTGCCACGCATGACGTTTAGGCTGCTGCGGCAAGCCGATCCGCGCAACCGCTTCCCAGTTCACTTGCTGCTTGAAGAAGGCTCATCGCTATATTGCCTCCACACCCTCCCGTTATGCGTTGGACGCAGCGAAGGTTTTTGAGCGGATAGCCAAGGAGGGTCGCAAATACGGTATGTTCCTGATGGTAGCATCACAGAGGCCAAGCGAGCTTTCAAAAACCGTGTTGTCTCAGTGTTCCAACTTTGTCGTTCACCGCATTCAGAACCCAGACGACCTGTCGCAAATCCGTCAGATGACTCCATTTATCTCCGACGCCGTTCTCAAACGGTTGCCATCCCTCCCGAAGCAGCACGCGTTGGTGTTCGGAACATCCGTGAATTTGCCGACGACGTTCCGCGTCAGGGACGCATCTCCCCGGCCATCCAGCGACGACACCAAAATCGTTGATCTCTGGTTCCATGAGGAAGGTCGCCCAGCGAACATCCGACTCGCCCCGCTGGTACCCGATCCGGAGGACATATTATCAGATCTTTTGTGACACTAGCCGCAAATACTGAGGAGCTCTATGTCTTTGGCCAGCCTTTCATTTTCAAGAACATCATTCCATCGAATGCGCCGAGTTTGGCCGCGGCTTCGGTAGCATAGCGCCTTCGAGACTCCACGGAGCGACCGGATGAGCGCTCCAGGATCCGGCCGCCCCAACTGTCCGATCCCTTTCGGTATATGGAAATGTTCAGCCCGTCGGTATTCAGATAGCTGTTGCCAGCGTGCGAGACGCGCCACTTGCGCTGGAGCCAATTGCGTCGGCGGTGTGCAGCACTGCGGAGCGTACGTTCGCGCATTCGCGGCGCCTCGTAGTCCTGCTCCATCTTCTCCGCACAGACACGTCCCACGCCAAGCATTTCGGCATGGTCAGGATGAGTCATGTAATGGACGTATCTGATCTCTTGGGTTTCGCACATTTCGCAGATCTCAGACGGTTCATCGAGATCCTCCACATTGACACAGGTCCAGCCCTTATGCGGAATTCCCGATCGCAACCACCTCCCAGTCATCGATTCCCTCCACCTCCGACGAACCTATTCCCCCTATGCCTCTATCTCGACGCCGACGTCCTGCTGGCTGCCGGGCATGATGTCGCCGGCCAACAGCTTCTCCTTCGAAAGCAATCCGGCATCCTCAAGCGCCTCGAAATCCGGCAGATCGCGCAGCGTTTCAAGGCCGAACTCGAGCAGGAATTCTTTCGTGGTGACATAGGTGTAGGGCGCGCCCGGTGTCGGGCTGCGCGGCCCGGAGGCGATCAGGCCGGCGCCACGCAGATGGCCGATCAGGTCGCGGCTGATTTCCTTGCCGAAGAACGACGACAGTTCGGCGCGGGTGATCGGCTGGAAGTAGGCGATGCACATCAGCACCAGCACGTCGGACTGCGTCAGGTCTGCGGCACGCCCGTTGCCGCCGACGGCGGTGCTAAATGCACTGCCAAATGCACCGCGGATGTCAGGTGCTTCCAGCCGCCGGCCACGGCAACCAGATCGTAGGGCCGGCCGCGCAGTTCCTCGCGGATGTCGTCGATTAGCAGATCGATGCTGCAGCTCTTACCAACGATGCGCGCCAGCGTTTCGCGGCCGACCGGTTCGCTGGCGGCAAAGATCGTCGCCTCGACCCGGTGCATCCATTCGCGCCAGCGCGCCTCCGGCGGCAGGTGATCCAGCTCGCGATCAAGCAACGGTCGTTGCCCATCCCCATTTTCTCGGCGAGCCTTCGTCGAACGAGCCGCCATCTTCACAGCCCGTAGATGCGGAAGGTCGGGCGACCGGATAGCTCACGCACGGCGCCAAACTCGACCAGCCGGTCGAACAGGCGGCGCAGGCCGCGGTCGCTCATCCCGGCGATCTTTTCCGAAGCGACAATCGCGTCGTCGGAAAGGAGTCTTTCGACGACGAGGTCGGCCGCTTTCGCCCTGAGTTTCGGCGCGACGGCGAGGAGCTTGTCCGCCCGGCGCCCGAGTTCGGCGGAAAGGTCGACAGCCCGGAGCGCGGCGCGCGCCTGCGCAGCAAGCAAGATCTTCGTCTGGTCAGGTTCTGTTTTGGGCCCGAGAGGTGGAGAGGCAGTTGCCACGCGACGCGATCGGCCCGAATTCGCACCCGAGATATTCTCGCCGCCCAGCAGCGGCACGGCGCGTGGCCAGCCCAGGCACTGCGCGACAAGAGCATCGGCGAGCCAGGCGCCGACGGGACGCCCAAACCCGTATTAGCTCGGCCGCGATGAAGGCACCAGTCACCATACCGACCATCCCCCCTGCGGAGAGCGCCCGGAGCTCGCCCGCCAGATCGCCGACCATCTCATCATCCGGAGCGTGGCCGAATTCGTCCAGCATCGCGCCGAGGCCTTTTCCCGTCAGCAGATCCTCCGTGGGGCGTGCGGCCAGCCGGCGCCAGCCCAAAAACATCCAACCGGCGGGGCCGACATCGTCGCCGGTTGTAGTGAGCAGAAAGGCATCGCGCAGCGCCGCCTCATCCTCGGCCCGGCCTACTTGCTTAACCGTTACCGCTGCCGCGGCAAGCGCCAGTCGCTGCCGCCAGGCGCCGGCCCAGCGCTCCTGCCGGCGGACCACCGCATCGAGCGCGCCGATGGCGGCGCCGGCGAGAAGCGTGACATCCTCAACACCCTTTCCTGCAAGGCTTTGCGCATCGGGACAGCCCGGCGCAGCCATGCCGGGACGAGGACGGCGGTTATCGCTTCAGGAAGCGAACCGGGGTGGCGCGAGAGAGATTTTGGCCGGAGAATCATTGCCAAGAGGATGAATCAGAGCGGCGCTTTTCACAAGCGAGAAGCGACAAAACCGCCGCGCCCGTCTGGGGAATAATAACGAATGATAAGGTTGCCTTATCAGTCGTTTTGTCTTTATATAGAAAATGGCCTCTATCGTCGATCAAAACCCCGGAAACCGTGCTCGGCATCGCTCCGCTCGATCACACCAGACGGCGCCGGTTGTCGACCAAAGCGCGCCGGCAGGCTCGGCCGCGGGCGAGACGCCGATCAGCGACGATCTCCCCGATATTGTCGACGTCGTCCTGGAAATGGGCCGTGCGCCCGAGGAGCCGGCCGCTGAAGTTCAGGCGCCCTCCTCACCCTTCCGGCCGTCGCCAATCTTCGCCTGCCGGCGCATCTCGACGCGCTCGCCGATCGCGCGCGCGACTACGTTGAGGCAGCGAGCTCGGCCAACACCCGCCGTGCCTACGCTTCGGACTGGCGGCAATTCTCGAGCTGGTGCCGTCGGCAAGGCGTCGAGATGTTTCCACCCGATCCGCAGGTGGTCGGCCTCTACATCACCGCCTGCGCCTCAGGAAAGGCAACCGGGGACAAGAAGCCGAACTCCGTGTCGACGATCGAACGCCGGCTCTCCTCGCTGACGTGGAACTATGCGCAGCGTGGCCAGCCGCTGGACAGGAAGGACCGCCACATCGCCACCGTCATGGCCGGCATCCGCAACAAGCACGCCACCCCGCCCCGGCAGAAGGAGGCGGTGTTGCCCGAGGATCTGATCGCCATGCTGGAAACACTCGACCGCGGCACCCTGCGCGGCCTGCGCGACCGCGCCATGCTGCTGCTTGGCTTTGCCGGCGGACTGCGCCGCTCCGAGGTTGTCGGCCTCGACTGCGGCCGCGACCAGACCGAAGATTCCTCCGGTTGGGTGGAAGTCCTCGACAAGGGCATGCTGTTGCGCCTGCGCGGCAAGACCGGCTGGCGCGAGGTCGAGGTCGGACGCGGCTCGTCCGATGCGACCTGCCCTGTCGTGGCGCTGGAGACCTGGCTCAGGCTGGCGCGCATCGCCACGGGCCCCTGTTTCGGCGTGTCACCGGCCAGGGCAAGGCGGTCGGCGCCAATCGGCTCAACGACCAGGAGGTCGCCCGCCTCGTCAAGCGCACCGCGCTGGCGGCCGGCGTGCGCGGCGATCTTCCGGAGGGTGAGCGCGGAAGCTGTTTGCCGGCCATTCGCTCCGCGCCGGCCTGGCGTCCTCGGCCGAGGTCGACGAACGCTTCGTACAGAAGCAGCTCGGGCATACGAGCGCCGAGATGACTCGCAAATACCAGCGCCGCCGCGATCGGTTCCGGGTCAACCTCACCAAGGCCTCAGGGCTTTGAAAGTCGCCTCCCCTCCCCCGGGCCGGATCAGGATGTGCGCTCTCGTTGTTTTCGTTCCGCGTCTCTTCGCCTTTTCCAGTCGTCCCAATCGACCGGCTCCGAGCTGACGACACTGAGGTCCGCCGGGGTGAAGTGCTCAGTGAAGAGAACGAGGTTCTGACACGGCCATCGCGCGCTTGGCGCAAGAATGCCATCGAATCCGAGGAACGCGGCCGCATCTCCGATCTCCTGCGTGCGCTGATAGGAGAGAGAGCCATAGATTTCCGGCGTTACCCCAAGACCCTTTAACTCGGTCAGATTGGCAGTCCGAAGCGTCCGTTGGGTACGAACCGAGATCCGATGAAGGACCGATCGAATTTTAGACGGAAAGACCGGCTGGCGGCTCAGATGAAAATGAATCTGCTCAAGCGAACCTTCCCGCTCCAGCGAGGTATAAAGCACGTCAAAGGAGCCCGGATCCCATCGAGCCCGGGCCGGATAGCCAAGCAGCGGCTCGCGCTCCTCGCGGACAATACGCCAGACATCCCCTTCAAACGACACGCCTTGATGGGTGTCGAGCAGATCAAGCAGTTCGAGATCTCGCGCCCGCCGCTCCACTCAACCGCCTCAGATGTAGGCGCCGGCATCGAGGCGTTCGATCACCGCCAAGACTTCCTGGGTACGATCCGCATTGATGAGATCAATCGCCCGTTCGTTGTTAAGAAGCGGATGGCGCGAGTGCAGCCAAAGTCGCGTTTCATCAGCGGTGTAAAAGTCGGATAGCCGGTCAACCACGTACCGCAAATCGGCGATAACCGTCTGGGTTCGCAGATTAGGAGATCCGTTTCCGTGCGACCACCGGGACACGGTTGCGGTCGACACATCGACAATGTTGGCAATGTCCTTGCCCTGCAGGCCTCCGCGAGACCGAAGATCGTCCAGAATTCGTGCTACAGCTGTGCTCATTGTCGTTACCTGCGTTGCGAAGCTGCGCTCGCACCCCTCCCCTGACGCCGCGGCGGGACCGCCGCCCTTGGCTGGCCAGCAATTGTGCTATTCAAAGCTTCCAGAACCGCATGCATCTTTTCCAGCCGATCGCTACTGCGCTGCAGTAACTCCGACAAGCCTTCATCCGATACCTTGAGCTTCGCGGCCGATCGCGCGACCCGTTCCGCGGTAGCCAGTTCCTTCTCGCGTCAGCGCCGAAGCCCGAGATCCTGAACCACAGATTGTCGAACGGCACATTTTTCAACGCGGTGATGAACGCCCGGCGCTGGGCGGGATCGCGAAGGGACGCATTCTTGATCATCAATGGATAGTCAATGCCAACATGCTTTCCTCCTTCCGCATCGAGCGCCCGGCGCAGCGCGATGGTAGCCCCGCAGTCCAGAGCAAAAAGGTGGTCTGTCGAGCCTTCAAGGACATGCGCGGGTGCCTGGTCGGCGTGGAAGCCCTGCTTCACCGCAAAGCGGGCTATCTGCCCGATTACGTCCCGGTTCGCGTTCGGTCGCAAATCGTCCGGTGTCAGCACACTCTCCGGATTAGCCCAAGGCGCGGACTTGGCCGCTCCACCAAACCGACCGATCGACGAAAGCTCAGCCACATTGGTGTCCAGGATCAGTTCGCCACCAACCTCGACAAGCGCTGTCAGGAGATCATGTTGCCTCAGCGCAGCTGACGCCTCCACCACGACCCGGTCGACCATCATCTTTCCCGAGCCCAACAGAGTTTCGAGCTGGCGGTGACCACTGGTCCCCACGCGCAAAAAATGGCCGACCGGTTTGGGCTGGCCATGCAGGTAGACGACGTTCTGGTTCATCTTCGTGCTCCTGGCCACAACTTACGTTTTGATTTCACGTACGTCAAGATGTGCAATCAATATGAAACCAAGAGCCGGTGAGCCACCAAAGATGTGTCACCGCCTAACGCGCTCAGTCAGCCATCTGCTCGAGGTGATCGAGGTTTTGACTGCAAAGGCGCGCATTTCCGGTCGCTCAGGGATCCGATCGATACGACGACGGCACAAGGCATGTTCTCCCTGCAGGTCCTCGGCGCCGTGGCGCAGCTCGAGCGTGCGTTGATTTCCGAGCTCACAAAAGCCGGCATCAGGGCAGCCAAGGCAAAAGGCCCTCCTGCCCGGCAATCCGGGCATCCGCGAACGCCAGCCGGAGGCGCTGGCCAAAATGAGGGCTGCACAGCAGGCAGCCTATGGTGCCCGCGTTCAGAACAGCGCGCAGCAATGGCTGCCGACGGTCAAGCGCATGCGTCCGGACCACACCTGGGACGACATCGCGCGGTTTTTGAAGCAACGCGGGTTGGACTGGTCGCCCGAACGCCGCGCCGGGCCGTCAAATGGATGATCGCCGAGGGGATGGCGGATGCGGCGCTGCTGACCAAATCCCCGCCCCGCCTTCCCGAGGATCGACTGATGACGCTGGTTGCCGGGTTCCAATCGTCCAATCCGCAGCTAACGCTGCGCGAAATCGCCAGCCAGCTGGAAAGATTGCACGAGCGCACGCCCCGCGGCGGGACGAAATGGGCGCCATCATCGGTCAAGAACCTTCTCGACCGTGCCAAGCGGAACGGCTTGCTCGGCGAGGCCTGAGACGCAAGGATTGAATTGGCGCGAACGCAATACCCATCGCGCACCGTGACCGTAGCCGGGAAACGCCGGAGCGCGCTTCCATGATGGACACGAGGATCATCGACAGCCGAGACGATTTTGCGCAATCGGCGATCGACCGCGCCGCTGAGGCGCTGGGTCAGGCGATCGTTGACGCGTTGCTCGAGACGTTTGACGGCCTTGTGGGCGGTGACTGAGACATCGGTACGAACCACACGAGTGGCTGCACCCCCGGGCCCGAAACGCGAGCCCACAGATCCGTCCGGCATCACGACCTCGGCCTGCGCAGGCTTCTCAGAAGCGCGTCGGAGCCCTCGAGGCGCCCTTCCCCATGGTCGCCATTCTCCGGCGGCCGGCCGCGAGTCTGCGCAGCGGTCTTCTCGGCGTCCAGTTTGGCGCGCAACAGCGCCATCACCATCGGCCAGACCGAGAATTTCCCGTCCCGGGTGCGATCTGTCAGGCTGCGTAGATAACCGCCGGCGTTGTTGATCTGGTCGGCGCGCTGATAGATCGCCGCCAGGGTGATCGCCGCCTGCCGCTCGCCCAGAACCTCGCAGGCCTCCCGCCAGGCGCTCGGGCTGGCCCCCAGCATCGGCCGGGCGACCTCCGCCGCCGCCAGAAAGTCCCGCCAGTTGCGGATTTCGCCGTCCTTTGCCAGCTCGCGCCAGTTGGCGCAGGCGTCCAGCACGATCCCCAAGGGCAACTTCCGTTTCGGCAAGCTGCGCAGGTTGTCGGTTTCCGCGGCGGTGCCGCCCGCTTCTTCTTTTTCTCCTAAGCCGTTTTCAGATTCAGATAGGGAGTCTGGGTTTGAATTCTGTATGTGGCAACCGGAATGGGACTCATTGGCGTCCGGATTCTGCGTATTCGTGAAGGATTCCACTGCCTCACGGATTTCGCTCCAAAGCAGCTCGAGGTCTTCGCAGATGTCTTCAAGGAGCTGTCGAGGTGCAGTCCTGGGGAGCCGGCCGACGATCGCCTGATAAGTTCTGGTCATTTTGCCCCAGTTGCCCGGCACGCCCTCCTCGATGCCGGCGTCGATCATCTCTTGACGATGTCCCGGGCGCAACAGCGTCAGGCGCTCCCTGGCGGCCTTGTAGGCGCGTTTCTCGGCCTGGACCGTCTCGGCGAACTCCTCGGCGCGTGCGACGATCGGCGAGAGATCGAACCCGTAGGCCTGTTCGATCTGCCCGCCCCTGCCCTTGCGCGCAAAGCGTTTGCCGTTCGGGCTGTCGCGGCGGATGATCAGTCCGCAATCGACCAGCACGGTCAGGTGGCGCCGCAGCGTCGTCGCCGGCATGCCGTTCGCCCTTGCCATGAGCTGCTCGTTCGATGGCCACACGATCAGTTCCCCGTCGGCCGCGAGCTCGGCCTCGGGGTGGAACGACAAAAGCGCGTTCAAGGTTGCCAACGAGCGGTCCGTGGCGCCGATCAGGTCTCTGGCTTCGCGGATCGATTTGAAGACATGCCGATGAGAGCGGCAACAGCGGCTTCCATGACTAGGTCGACAATCACTTCTTCAGGACCTTCGGCTCGGCGATCCTGGTGGCGCTGATCGGCGCCGGCAGCGACTGGTGATCCCGCTGGATCGCAACGCGCTCGGCGGCGCCAACAGCGCCGAGGACGCCGCACGCCGCTCCTTTGCCCAAAGTTTCGGGCAAGTTGCCGAGCAGACCGTCTCCAAGAACCTGAACGTCCAGCCGACCCTGAAGATCAGGCCGGGCTACCGCTTCAATGTCCTGGTCGACCAGGACATCGTGTTTCCGCGCGCCTATCGGTGACGCGACACTGGTCGCGATCGCAACATGTTGCTGGAGGGGCTGCCGCTTGCATGTGATGGCGTCGCGCCCGGATCGATTTGAATGAGCTTCTCTTGACCCTGATCGACCGATTGTCGCTGCCGCTCGAGGAGCGAGCGGCCCGGCGCGCCTTGCGCGATTTCGCCATTGGCGCCGGGTTCGACTTTTTCGCCTATCTCCATCTGCGCGGCAAGGAGACCTTCGCCGTCTCCAACTATCCGCGCCGGTGGCAGGATATCTATGTCGCGGGAGGATTTCTGCGCGCCGATCCCGTCATCACCCAGGCAAAGCACGGCCCGCCGGTCTTTGTCTGGTCGGCTACAGATGCGCGGCGTATGGGCCGGAGCGACGTGATAAGGTTCTTCGAGGCCGCGGAGGAATTCGGGATCCGCTCCGGCCTCTCGATCTCGGTGCCGGTGGGTTTCACGGATCGCATGGTGTTCACGCTCGCAACAGGCGACGAAGAGCCCTCCATCGATGGCGCCATCGATCCCGTGACCGCGGCGGTCGCCGTTGCCTTCGTTCATTCGCGCCTTGCCGGCGCGGCGCAGGACACATCGCTCGCGGCCGATATTCGTCTGTCGCCACGGGAGGCGGAATGCCTGCGCTGGTTCGCTGAAGGGATGTTGCTCGCCGATATCGGGCTGACGGTCGGGATCAGCTATCGCTCCGTGCGCTCTTATCTCGACCAGGCCGCACGCAAGCTTGGCGCCGCCAACAGCCGTCAGGCCGCATCGATCGCGATCAGGCTGGGACTGATCTGATGACGCGGGAGCTTGCACTGTCATCGACAAAGCCGGCGCCCCAAAACAATCAAATCCGAGCGACGAAAGGCGTGATGTGGTCGGGCCGGCGGGGATGTCCGGTCGGCCGCTCGATCGACAGTTTCGTCACAGGCGGAACCGCGCCATCGTGCAGGGCCCGGATGCTATCGTCGAGTTCCTTGTCGGATGTCGTCAGACGGTGATTGAGGCGCAAATAGTCCGTCCAGGTTGGGGTGCGGAAACTCTCCGTCCAGAGGCATGGATCCAAAAGGTTGCGCTCGACCGTCCAATGCCGGGCGCCGACGCGGCTATGCGCCCGGCGTCGTTCGAGCATGAGGGCGAGAAACGCCTCGGTGTGTTCATCCGGTATCCGGTACTCGATCTTGCAGACGATAGGCCCGCTTCGGGGTCTGAGTTCGACCGCGACCGCCGGCGCCTTGAACCCTTCCAGCGGATTGTCGTTGGTGTCCTTGTCCTCGAGTATGGGCAGGAAGAACCCCGTCGCGGCAACCAGGAGAAGCGCAGCGCCCGAGCCCACCAGCGCCGCCGTCAGCGAGTATTCGTCCGACACCGCACCCCAGAGCCAGCTACCGCCCGCGATGCCGCCATATGTGAAAGCAAAGTAGATCGAGACTGTGCGGCCGACGATCCATCGCGGGCTCGCCAGTTGCACGCTGATGCCGAGCCCCGACCAGGCGGTGACCCAACCCATGCCGCCGAGAGCGAGCGCGACAGCCGCAACAGTAATCGAGGGAGCGAAGGCGAGGGCAACCGAGCAGGCCGCGCAGGCGACGCAGGCGAGCCTGATCAGCCATTCCTGGGAGATCAGCCGTCTGAAGCGTCCGGCATTGACTCCTCCGAACAGAGCGCCGACGCCGAAACCGCCCATCAGAACGCCGTAGGCGAAGGGACCAGCATGCAGTTGGTCGCGGACGACCAGCGGAAGCAGTGCCAACGTGGCAATTCCGGCGAGACCGAGAAGCGTTGCACGCGCGATCGCCGCCTTGATCTCGGACGATATCGCGGTAAAACGCGCGCCGTCATAGATTGCCGTCGTCATCCGCTCGCGCGGTAACGGTGAGGCGCGAACCGTCCAGTTGCAGCGCCAGATGGTACCTAGTGGGACCATGTAACTGAGCGTGCTCATAGTGAGCGCTGCCAGCGGGCCGAACGCGGCGACAATGATGCCGCCGAGCGCCGGGCCGACGCTGCGCACGGTGTTGAAGCCGATATTGATCAGCGTAACGGCTGCCGGAACATCCCGCCTGTCGACGATGTCGCCGACCGATGCCTGCCATGCCGGGTCGCTGAGCGCGACACCGCATCCGATCAGGAAGCTGACGCCGAGGATGATCCAAGGATCGGCGAGACCGAGCGCCACGAAACCCGTCAATATCGCCGATGCCAGTGCGATTAGCGAGCGGCCGACCAACAGCACGCCGCGCCGGCTGAAGCTGTCAGCAACCGCTCCGGCAAACACCGACAGGAAGAAGGCCGGCAATGTAGCGGAGGCCTGAGCCAGAGCGACCAGTTGGTCGGAGGTGGAGAGGGTCGCCATCAACCAGCCGATGGCAACTGTGTGCATCATCCATCCCAGCGACGATACCTGAGTGGAAAGCCAGATAGAGCGGAACGTCCTATTACCGAGAGGAGAAAGGGCGGATGGCGTTGTTGCGTCGGTATCCGCGCGCGCCCCGGTGCTCATTTCTCTAAAGCCTTTTCATCCTGTTTTTGGTCGTGCGTAAACCGGCGCCTCGGTCGCGCTTATGGTTAGTTGACTGGGGTCCGATTGTCTTCGGTGTGCGATACAGCACCGCAACAAATATTTGTTCGGGAAGAATATGTTACGAGTGACGCACTCAACTGCGATTTGCCGGTAAGTTCAACCCTCAAATTGCGCAAATGACGCTGAAAAAGTGCGCCGCGGGGAAGGGCGAACTAGCCGCGCCACGCCGTGGTCGACGGCAGCCCGATGATGGCGAGGGTGATCCGTTGGTCCCATGCTTCGCTAGCCGACCGGCGAGCCGTCAGTGGCAATTCGTTGCCGCGCCTATGTCCGGCACATGACCCAGTTCGGCTATGACGATGCGAACGAGCTCGTGATGCATCCTGAGTTTGAGCAAGGACAGGCGATAGGCGTGAAGCAGTTCCTCGCCGTTTTCCGTGGCGCCAGACCGAGTTGTCTGGAGCTTGTCGAACAGCGATTGGGCGAGGCTGACGCGTCGCCGGTTCTCGCGAACCACATCCTCCGCGACTCGCGCAAGTTCCTCCATGGTCAATTCGGAGAGAAGGGCTGAGATGGCGTCGGTCAGGCCGTTGGAAGGTTGATCAATCGGATGACGGTTGGACATGGGCGACCCGCGGCTTGGGCCGCGGTGCGCCCCCACGACAAAAGATCTCGACCCCAAGCCGGGGGTTGGAAAACCGTCACAGACGGTCCCTGCGACCTTTAGCACCGAGGCACCTGGACATACGTCACAGGCCCCCGGCCGTAGCCGAAGGATCCTCGGTGCCGTGACGGCCGGCACCAAACCGCTGTGAAGGGGTTTCCAAGCCCCGAGGCGGCGCGTACCGCCCCGGGACTTCTATATTTGATCAAGCGATTCTTCGCCAGTCATTGGAGCCGATAGCGGGCTCTTTCGGATCAGGCGGCGCTTCTTCGGCGCATCGATCCGTCGGCATCAACGGGCAATTTCCCGAGAACGGTTGTTGGCAGGCCGCCAATTGTTCCGAGCCGGGCGCGCAACTGATCCGTCATTTCGAACAGCCCGGCGTAGGTCATGGTCTTGCCGATGCGGGTCGGCGTTCCGATGACGTCGAACGGGCAGTCTACCGCTCGAAAGATCCGGGCCATGCGGGCGTCGAACACCGAAACAATCGTCCCGATACCAGCGGACTGGCACACCTCAACGATCCCGCACAGCAGTTCCAAGGTTGTCCTGTTGACCATGTGGTTGGCCTCGGCGCGTTGCACGCCTCTAAGAATGTTCGGATTGATGGCAAAGCGCGAACTTTCCCAGATCAGCGGGCTTTCCGGCGCCCCCTCCGGCACAAGCATTGAAAAGACGTCGCGCAGCATGTTAGGCCCCGTTGTCGGCAGAAGCCGCACGGCGCCCTGAAGTGCGCCTGTGTCGTCGTCGAGCGATAGGAGATAGAGAACGTCTTCGTCGTCGAACCGGTCGCGTTCGCGCCCGTTAGCGACGTCGACCTCCCATTCGAGCCTTCCGGAAAAGACATCGGCGCGCATGCGGAACATTGCGTCCATCAGCTCCGGGTACCGCTCCTGGTCTGCACTTTCGATAGTTACGATCATGGCTGCGATCCTCGCGTTTGTTTGGAACGCGACGGGACTTAGCCATGGGTGGAGGTACCGGTTATCCGGCTGATCGGCCGGATTTACAGCGGCAACCCGAACAGGTCGGACTTGATGGCTTTGGCGACGGCGTGGGTGTTGCCCGTGGCCTGGAGCTTGTAGCGAGCGCTTTCCAGATAGCAGCGAACCGTATGTTCGGAGAGGCCGAGGATCATCGCACATTCCCAGGCCGTCTTTCCCTCGGAGACCCATTCCAGGCATTCGCGCTCGCGTGGCGACAGAGTCGGGAGCGCGTCCGCCTGCCCGGCAATGCTTCGTGCAAATGCGTCGCGAGCAGCTGGAAATCACGCATTAAGTGGCGTTTTTCCCGGGCCCATTCACGCTTCGGAAGATCCGAGGTGATCGAGAGCAACGCACGGTCGCCCTGGCGGCCATGGACGGGGATCGACAGGCCCCGCTTGCCGAGGCCGAACTCGCCGGCCTCTCCGAAGAAGGTTCTGAGTCTGATGCCTTGTCTGTCGACATCTTCCCAGTCGAGCGGCAGGATCCGGCGCAGACCCAGCTGGACAACCGGATCGATCTCAACATAGCGCTGCCGTTTGTAATGGTCGACCCAGGCGGCCGAATAGGTCACGGCGAGGTAGGGCTCGGCGCCCCTTTCAGGTTTCAGGCCCGCGCCGAGATAGGCGACGGACTTGAGGTCATATTGGTCACGAATGCGCGCGGCGACGCGATCGATCTGTTTCTCCTCTCTGAGTTCGGGAAGATCGGTCAGGATGTCGAACAGAGGTGTCGCGCGCACGGTTTTCACAATCCAAATTCCTCTCCGACAGGCGTCGTGAAGCGGGTGGGTCTCGGGCCAACGAAAACGATAGTACTGCCGGCGGGGAGGACGCCGGCAGGGCAGGCGGCGCCAAAGTCCGGGCGCCGCATGGCTTCCGGACAGCGCCGGTGATGGTTCTAAGGCATTGCTATCGCTGTAGACGATGTATCCAATGCCACCTTTATTTGAGTTCATTCACGATATTCATGGCACATCTGATTCTATACTTGCAAGCGGCGGCGGTGTAGAAACGTCGTCCGCTCTGCGAAGTAGAAATGTCGCATCGGACGCTTCAAAGGGCAGGGCGGGCGGCAAGTAAGAAATGCGACAGTGACGCGCTTCCGGGCTCCGACGTAAGCGCCCGATCGGGCGTAAGCTGGCCGGGGTTGCGCAGCCCGATCGGGTGTGATCCAGCCTGACTCCCTGGCTTTAGCTTTGAAAGCCGCTTCACTCGGCAGCGGCCAACTTTGCCAGTGCCTGTTCTCGCTGCGCCCGTACTGCATCTCCGTCTTTCTGGGCGATCAGCGCGACGACGCTGACATCGGCAAGCACTCGGGAAGCTCGTCAAGGAGAGCATAAACGAAGCGGGCTACAGTGGAGCGTCCGACAGCTCGGCTCTGCGAATGGATATTGCGGACAATGTTGTCATTCCCTGTTTTTTAATCCCAGATCGGGCGCGCCTCGTGTATTCGACGGTTCGTCACGCTGCACTGCTTTGCCAGGCTCCTAACGTTGCCGCGGCGCAGCGGAAATATTGGGTATCGATGGACGGATTTCCCGGTTATGAAGGAAACTGGCCAGATGACGCGGGTCCTCGATCGACGAGGGATCGGTGTCTCTCGACAGCCATTTTCTGGCGCGCCGGTTGGTGTTTTCAACCGCGCTTTTCTGCCATGGCGCCTGTGGGTCGCAAAACCAAGTCTAGACGCCTCACCTGTCGCTAGCTGAGGCGCGACATCGTCGCCGTCTGGTTGGGGCCCGCTCACGAGTGAACTCAGTAGCCGTTGATCCGCGCGTAGCGGTCACGGTGGAACGCCTGGTTGCCGAAGGCGGCCTCGGCGGCCCGGGCACGCTTCAGGTAAAAGCCGGCGTCGTGGGCGTCAGTCATGCCGATGCCGCCATGCATCTGGACCATCTCGTTCGACACCAGGTGGAAGGTATCGCCCATCTTGGCCTTGGCCAGGCTAACCAGCTCGGCCACGTTCGGCGCGTCGTTGTCGATGGCAGTGAGCGCCGCTTCGACCGCCGAGCGGGAAAGCTCCAGGTCCATGAACATCTTGGCCGCCCGGTGCTGCAGCGCCTGGAACGAGCCGATCACCTGGCCGAACTGCACGCGGGTCTTCAAGTAGTCGAGGGTGACCTCGAAGCCTTGGGTCGCCGCGCCCAGAATCTCGGCCGCCATGCCCGCGCGGGCGCGATCCAACACCTTCCCGACGAGATCCGCACCGCCCTCGAGAGGCTCGACGGCCGCGCCGTTGAACTCGATATTGGCCGCCCCGCGGCTGTCGGCGAGCTGCAGGCGAATGCGTTTCACGCCCGCATCGTCCGCCCTCACCAGATAGAGGCCATTCCCCTCGTCGCCCGGGGCCAGGACAACCAGCAGGTTCGCCGCCATACCCTCCAGCACGAAGGTCTTCTTGCCGGTCAGCTTGCCTCCGCAGACCTTGGCCTCGACCTCGTCCGGCCGGTGGTGCGGACCCTCGTCCACGGCCAGCGTCGCCACCACCGAGCCGTCGGCAATCTTCGGCAGCCATCTCTGCTTCTGGGGTTCCGAGCCGCCCAGCACCAGCGCGCTGGCGGCCGCCAGGCCCGAGGCCAGCAGCGGCGAGGCGGTGAGCGTGCGGCCGGTCTCCTCCAGAATCAGGCCCATCGAGAGGTAGCCGAAGTTGGAGCCGCCGTACTCCTCCGGGATGATCACCCCGGCCCAGCCCATCTCGGCTATCTCGTTCCAGGCAGCGTTGTCGTAGCCCAGCTCGACGCCGCTATCGCGCATCTTGCGGAAGGCGGTCACGGGGCTCTTCTCCTGCACCCAGGAGCGCGCCGCGTCGCGGAGCATGGATTGTTCTTGGCTAAGGACGGCCATTTGTCTCTTCTCCCGCGAGATGTTTGTTCAACGCCGAATGGTGTCCGGCAGCCCCAGAATCCGTTTCGCCACAATGTTGTTTTGGATTTCCTGGCTTCCGCCATAGATCGTTGTGGCCTTGGTTGCCAGCCAGGCGCGAACAGCGGCAAGTTCGTCTTTGTCGAACTCCTCACCGGCCCATCCCACGCCCTGATGTCCGAGAATCTCGATCAGCAACTCCGCGCGTTCCTGGCCAATCCAGGTGGATGAATTCTTCATGATCGACGGCGCGACGGAAGGGTTGGCTGTACCCTGCGATTCGGCCGCGGCGCGAGCTACCGTCAGCACGTGCGCGCGTTGGTCGATCTCATGTCGAACAATTCTTGCCCGTAGATCCGGATCGGCAAGGTGGCCCTTTTCATCCACCCCCACATACCTCCTCGCTATCTCGACGAGTGAGGGTCCGTTGGCGCCGGCCATCCTGGCGCCGCCCTGGCTGTGGCGCTCATGCTCGAGAAGGCGCTTGCCGATAGCCCACCCGCCATTGAGTGGGCCGACTATGTCATCCCTCTCGACTCTCGCCTCCGTGAAGAAGATCTCACAGAACGGTGAGGCCCCGCTGATCAACTTGATCGGTCGCACTTCCACGGGCGGTTGGTGCATGTTGATGAGCGCGAAGCTTATTCCCTCGTGCTTCTTTGTCCGGTCGGTGCGGACAAGGCAGAAGCACCAGTCTGAGTACTGTGCGCCGCTCGTCCAGACCTTCTGGCCGGTGACCTTCCAGTGGTCGCCCGCGTCCTCACACCTGGTCTGCAGACTGGCCAGGTCGGACCCTGCGCCCGGTTCGGAGTAGCCCTGGCACCAGCGGATTTCCCCCCGACAGATAGGTGGGAGGTGCCGCTGCTTCTGTGCTTCTGTGCCAAACTCCAGCAGCGTGGGACCCAACATTGAGACGCCCATCCCACCGATCGGATTGACGGCGCCCACGAGAGCCATCTCCTCCTGCAGAACCTGGGCTTGGGCGCGTGAAAGCCCGCCCCCTCCGTACTCCTTGGGCCACGTGGGCGTGCCCCAGCCCTTCGCCCCCATTCTCTCCGTCCACATCACCTGATCCGGAGAGGCGTCATCTGATGCATCCTCCGCGCCGAAGACAGCCTGCGGAGCATTCGCAAGGCGCGCGGGGAAATTTGCCTGCAACCACGCTTTGACCTCGGTGCGAAAAGTTGCGAGCTCTGCGCATCCAGCATCGGCCATGATAGTTCTCCTCGGTACTTGCGGGTTCTCGTCAGCGCGTTCAGATTTGCCGCGCGCGACCACCCCAGAACGGGGCCCGAACCTTGTTTCGTTGGATCTTGCCGGCTTCCGATCGCGGCAGCTCGGTAACGAAGTGGACGCTACGCGGCGCTTTGAAAGCAGCCAAGCGCTCGCGCGCGAAGCGCAGGATGTCGTCAGCCAGCAAATCGGATGGCTGGTAGCCGGCCTCCAGTTGGATCACCGCCTTGACCTCCTCGCCCCACTCCTCATGCGGGACGCCGACGGTAGCGCAGTCCGCCACTGCCTGGTGTTTGATGAGTTCGTTGTCGATCTCTTGCGGGTGGATGTTCACGCCGCCGGAGATGATGGTCTCAGCGTTCCGTCCGGTGAGAAAGAGATAGCCGTCCTCGTCGAAGTAGCCGATATCGCCCAGAGTGAAATAGTCGCCGAGTCGCGAAGCAGCAGTCTTGTTTTCGTCCTTGTAATAGGTGAATCCGCCGTCAGGCGGGACTTGGTGGTAGATTGTGCCGGCAACGTTTGGAGGGCATTCGGCACCATTCTCATCAACGACCTTGGAGCCTAAGAGCTCTGGACGCTTGCCCACTGACCCGGGTTTCTTCAGCCATTCGTGGCTGTCGATCCAAAAGCCAGCCCCGCCCTCCGAACCGGCATAGTACTCGAGCAGTACCGGTCCGAACCACTCGATGACGGCACGTTTCACCTCCACGGGGCACGGTGCGGCGCCGTGTACCACGGTCGTCAGCGAACTGATGTCGTATTTCGCCTTGACCTCCGCTGGCAGGGCGAGAAGCCTCTGGAACATGGTCGGGACCATATGCACATGCGTTACCCGTCGGGCAGCAATTGTCTGCAAGACCTGCTCGGTGTCCCACTTGTCGCGAAACACCAATGTCGCGCCGGCGCGCAGGGCGGCCTGGACGTCTACGTTCAGCGGGCCGGCATGGTACGCGGGTCCGACGCAAAGCTGCACCGAGTTCTCGTCGTAGCGGCGGGCGGTCAGCGTGGCTCGTGGAATGACCAAAGGTGGACGCAGGACCCCCTTCGGCCGGCCCGTCGTGCCCGAGGTGTAAAGCATAGTAGCGCCTGGTGATGGATCGGCGATGTCGGAGCCCTCGATGCCCACCAAAGTCGTGTCGAAGCTCATGAAGCCGTCGATGTCGCCGCCGATGGCGAGCCGCAAGACCAGGCCGGGTGCTTGAGCCGCCGCGGACGAGACGGAGGTGATCCGCGCCTCAGCGAAAATCGCCTTCGCTTCACAATCGTTCAGGAGGTATGCAATCTCCTCGGCCGTCAGGTGCCAGTTGACTGGCGTGAGCCGGAAGCCCCCGCGCAGACAGGCGGCCAGCACCTCCACGAACTCGCTTCGGTTGGAGCAGATCAACGCGACCGGATCGCCCGACCGAAGACCGGCATCTCGCAGCAGGCGTACGATCTGGTTGGCCCTTCGGTTGATCTCCAAAAACGTGTGGATGCCGCCCTGCGGATCAATCACGGCTGGCTTGGACGGCTGCACGTCGGCCCATACGGACAAAGTCATGCCGACAGTCGCCGCGGACTCGGCCCACTCCAAGACGCTGTCGCGTTCCGTTACTACTTGCATCGCCCCTCCAGGCGCTCCCCGAGCTCGATCGCTTTAGAATTTCGGCGCTTGTCTGTCCGCGACACGCGCGCGTGCCCACGCGTGGCCGCTGAAACCGAATGAAGGCTTTGCGGCCATCACCCGCGCGGCCGGGCTCGCCCTATGCCGCCTCGCGTCCAGTAGGGGCGTTGTTGGCCGCGCACTCCCAGATTCGTTCTCCTTCGACATAAGTGCCGAGGACCTTCAGATCCAGCACCTGCTCGGGATCGACGGTGCGCGGATTTCTGTCGAGGAGCACAAAATCCGCGTACTTCCCAATCTCGATGCTCCCGATGTCCTTGTCCTTCCTGAGGTGGAAGGCGGCATCGATTGTCACGGAGCGTAGCGCCGAATCCATATCCATGATCTGATCTGGACCGATGACGTTTCCGGCGCGGCTTCGACGGGTGGTGGCGAGATGGAGGCAAAGCAGTGCGTGCGGCCAGGTCATTGGCGCATCGCAATGAAGGGAGCTCCGCATCCCCTTTTGGACGGCGCTCCCGGCCGGCACAAACCTGGCAGCCGCTTCCGGTCCGAGAAGCGCGTCCCGCAGGGGTTCGCCCCAATAATACAGGTAGGGCAAGAAGAAGCTGCACACGACCCCAAGCTCATTACAGCGATCGATCTGGTCTTCGCGCAACGTTCCGCAATGCTCGAGCCGGAATGGACGTTTCGCTTCAGGAAACTCATTCAGCGCAATTTCGTACGCATCGAGGACCGCGTCGATCGTGCGATCACCATGCGTATGGACCGCCATCTGATGGCCGAGGGCCGCGTAAGCTCGAATGATCCGCTGCAGATCTTCCGGCTTGTAGTTCATGTGCCCGACGTTGTCGCGCGGAAGACCCATACTGGTAAGGGTGATTTCGTTATTGAGATATGGCTTGGTCAGCCACACGTTCCCCATCAGGACGGAGCCATCACCCCACATCTTGATGCCCGCCATCGCAAAGCGATCGTTGCCGCCCTCGAACGGAATGGTCTCGACCCCTTCAGGCACAGCTCTCTGATAGCAGAACACCCGGATGGGCATCTGCTCGCGCTCCAGCGTCTTTTGGTAGAAGACGCTGATCATCGGCGTCAGTCCCATCTCGGCGCTAGTTGTGTACCCCGCCCTTGAGAACTTTGTCAGCCAGTCGCGCAAGGAGTCGACACCCCGCTGCTCACCACAGAGTGCGTAGAAACTCTCGATGATGTATTCGCGCGAGCGCTCCTCAAACTTCCAAGGTTCACCGTTCTCGTCAAAGCGAACATTGCCGCCAGGCACGACGGGAGTATCTCGGGTGATGTTGAGCGCCTTAAGCGCCGCCGTGTTGAGGTATATTCCGTGCATGTTCGACACCTGCACGGCGACTGGAATCGTGGGCGAGAGTTCGTCGAGCTCTGCCTTGCTAGGCTCCCTCGCGCCCTTGTGGAGCTGGGGGTCAAGCCCTAGAAACCAGAGGAATTCGCCCTCCTTGGCCTTGCTTACGCGCCTTCTGATCTTCGCGAGGGCCGCCTCGTAAGTCGGCGTGTGGACCGATCGAATATCGACCACAGGATCGCCCCAGCATAGTGCACTTAGGAGAGGATGACCATGGGCTTCTACGAACCCGGGAAGCATCGCGCGGCCGGCGAGGTCCACCATCGTGGTTTCCGGACCACGATGGCTGCTTACGGTCCCCAGTGATCCTACGGCCACTATCCTCCCATTCGAGGTTGCGACGGCTTCGACCTCCATTCGGTCGCGGTCCATCGTGACAATCGGTCCGCCGTGAAAGATCGTGTTTGCGCTCATCTGCGCGCCTCCTGCTTGCATCGGGCGTCAAGCGCCGTGGATTGCCGTTCGAAGATTTCCGTAAGCGTGTCGGTCGGCAGCTCGCCGCGCTTACCGATGAAGACGAGCTCGCTCTTCCGCTCATCCCAGGGTGACGGGCGCAGATCGATCGTCGAGCGCTTGCCGATCAGCTGGAAAACGCCGCACTCCTTCGGGAAGTCCGAAAACCGAACGATGCCCTTTGCCCGCAAGATTGAGGCAGGAAGGGCCTTCACGATACGGGCAAAGTTCGCGCGGTCTCCGACATCGCCCGACCAAGACCAGCTCTCAAATGTTCCGGAGTGCTCAGGAGCCAAGCCGATGCCGCGGCAGGCGGCGCAGGCTCTATCGCGGCAAGGCGTTTCCGCCTCGCTGCACCGAAAGATCGTCTTGCGACTTGGCAAAGGCTGGCAGGCCCCATCCAGGTCGTCATCGCCGGGCAACATGAACCCCGGAAGCACGGCGTTCCGCGTGGGTATAATTCTCATGAGGGGCAATGCGCCGCGGAGCGTCGCGACGACTTCGTCGAGGACCGCGGAGGTCACCAAGTCGGTCTTGTTGAGCAGCACATAGTCTGCGACGGCGGCTTGATCGATGGCCAGCTCGGTATTTTCGAAGTCGAGGTCGGGAAAATTCTCGGCATCGACAACGCAAATCGTGCGATCGACCCTCAGCTGGCCGGATACGGCCGGCTGCATAAATGCTTCCGCGACGGCCATTGGATTGGATACGCCGCTCGTCTCGAGCAAAACCCCGTCGAACCGCGTCTTAGAAGATGCGATCGATAGAATTGCGCCCAAGAGGTCATCTTTGATGCTGCAGCACACGCATCCATTCGTCAGAGAAATGATGGTGTCGCTCTGGGATGCGACGAGCCTCACATCGATGTTGAGCGCGGCAAAGTCGTTGACGAGTACAGCGAGCTTTTGCGGGGTCTCGCGCAGGATGTTATTCAAGAGCGTCGTCTTCCCGGCGCCGAGGAAACCAGAAACGATCGTGACTGGAAGTTGTTGGTGTTGGGCCAAATTCATCTGTCAACGTAAATTTTTGTCAGATGACCATCGGCGTATCGCGCACGTGGCCCGCAATCCGAGCGCGGGCCGCGTGAATCTCGCCGATTCCGATCATCCGACGACTTCCTTACCAATCGGTGCAAGACCAAGTGCGCTGGCCATCGCATCGCGGCGTTGGGTATCACCCAGCAAGTCCAGTGAGTGCCACGCCGTGGCTGGGATGCTAGCCAGAACGGGCAGGCCCAAACGCGCGCTGATCCGGACGAGATCGGTCTGCGTGATCGAAACGGCAGCACAGGACACGAACAGCGCGTCGATCTGGTCAGACCGCGCCAAAAGGCGCTTGAGCTCGGATTCGATCCGGTCCATTGGAATGCGGGAGATGTCATCGTCGCTCTTGATGTTCAAGGCAGCATTGAGCGAATAGCTCTGCACCACCTCGATCCCATGGGCGGCGAAATAGGGTGTGAACGCGTTGTGCAGCTTCGGACCATAGGGGCTAAGAAGCGCAATCCGCCGAAGGCCGTAGCGCTGCATCATGGCCACGCTGGCGATACCGGGCGAGCTGTACTTGAGGCCGGGTCGGGCCTCCGACAGCTGCCGGACAAGCACGTCGTTGCCGAGCGCCATTGTCGCCGAGGTGCAGGTGAAGACAATAATGTCAACAAGATCGCCTGGCGGCAAGGTGTCCGTGACGGTCTTCCAGTCGGGAATTGGGATGAACCCCCCCTCCCGGTGGTTCTGTAGATCGTAGGAAACGCGGGTTGTGAAGATCCGGGCGTCTGCACTTTTCATCTCAGACTTGTATGCGCCCTCGGCAACCGGGTCGGTTGACAGGACGATCATTCCGATTCCCTGCATGGGTCTCTCCCTTTCGTTGCGGCTCAGTCGATGCGAATCAGTTCGCGCGGCGTGTTTGACAGCGCCTCGCTGCCAGTCTGCGTGACGACGAAGGTTTCGCTTAGGACGTAGCCGAAATCCTCGTCGGTCCAGTTGCCCAGCATCAGGTGGAAGGTCATGTTGGGCTGCATGACGGTCGGATCGCCGGTTTTCAGGCTTGCAGTCGGTTCGAGCCAGTCGATCCCGATGGCGTAGCCGCAGCGGGAATCCTTCTCGAACCCGTGCTTGCGTATTGTCGAGTAGAAGGCGTCCGCCACCTCGCCGCAGGTCACGCCCGGCTTGGCCGTCGCTAGGCGTCGCCTCGAGTCCCTCGCGTTCCCCCTCGTGTACCCGGAGCAACCGGTCCGACGGCTTGCCAAGTATAAAGGTCCGCATCAGGGCCGACACGTAGCCATGACGCACGCCTCCTAGTTCTACGTTCACCTGCGATCCGGTCCTGAGCGTGTCTTGTGCCCATCTGACATGTGGCGTGGAATGGCGCAGAGGAAGAAACTCGCGACATCAGTATCAGGGATACCCTTGGCACCTTGCACGAGAGTGCGGATGATCTCGCCTGCAGCATGAGCTTCGGTCACGCCGGGAGCGATGACCTCTCCGGCGACCTTCATTGCTGCGTCGCTGATGGCCGCAGCTTCGCGCATTATGGCGATCTCGGCATCCGTCTTGATGAGCCGCAGCCATGTCACGACGTTAGAGAAATCGGCAACATCGGCTTTGGGCAGACTGATGCGGAATTTCTCGGTTGCCTCATAAGGCAGGAACCTCTTCTCCAGCGCGACTCTCCCCGTGGCCAGGCCAGCATCGTGCAAGAACGCGATCACCGCATCGAACCCGTCCTTGTCGGGGTTGCCGACCAGATTCTCGGAATAGCCGATAACGTTGTCATTGCCGATGGCCGCCGGGGCGTCCTGCCGCCGCGTCAGAAACGACGGCTCCTCCTTGCCGAGCGCAATGACAAGACCCTGCGGAACGTAGCCGGATTTGGCCGTGCAACCCGTCAGGTAGGTAATGTTAGACGGCACAGTAACGATTACCGTGTCGATGCCGCGTTCTTTCATCTTCGCCTTTACCGCCCTCAGTCGAACGAAGTATTCGTCAGTGGAGAATGCGAGGTAGCCCCTTTTTATAGGCATCATGATTTTCCCTTGGGTGCCGTGACGGCTCCCGGCAGTTGTTTTTAGGCCGCCGTCGCGCAATGTGGAGGCCGCCACTGTCATTTGCGAAACATTAGCTCAGCCAGCTGGACGCATTGCATCGAAGTTGCGGATTTCGCGTCCAGAAGCGGCGTGCCGCGGCTCCTATCTGCACGAATTCGGCCAGAATTTCGGAGATGCCAGAATCTCGGGGATGGTGTACGTGCGCCGTACGGTCGGCCTTGTCTGATTCACTGCTGCTGGTGATTTGCCAGGAGGGGATGATGACGAGGAGACTGAGCGGCGATCTTCGCGGTCGGGTGATTGCCGCAATTGAAGGTGGGGTTTCAACGCGGGAGGCGGCGTGTCGCTTCTCGATCGGGATCTCGACGGCCGGGGCCTGGTATCGGCGCTATCGCGAGACCGGCGAGACGGACGCGCGAGCAGGGTCAGCCGTCGCGCTCGAAGCTCGACGCGCACGAAGCCTTCATTCGCGGCCTCATCAATGAGGCGCCGGACGTCACCCTTGCCGAGATCGGGGAGCGCCTTGCTGCCGAGCGTGGCGTGCAGGCTGCGCCGTCGACGGTCTGGCTGTTCCTCGATCGGCGCGGCATCACGTTCAAAAACGTATGGCCCTCCCCGTTGGCAAGTCGGTTGCGTCAGGCTTTGTTCGGTCGTGCACAAACGCATCCGGCGTAGCGGCACGTTGGCCCTCGCCATGATGGAGATCCGCGCGTCCTGGTCCTCATAAAACTTCCCGGCATCGAAGTGCCGTTTTTTGAACCAGGTTTCCAGGTACGCGGGTGTTCGACCCTTCCGGCCATCAGCCTCCTTCCGCCAACCTCACATAGCTCCGGCGATCCCGGAACCGATTCCTTCGACTAGGCAGCTCCGCTCACGCCGTGATCGTCGCACCCATTTCTGGATCGAAGCGTACGCCGCGCCGTAGCGTTGCCCAGGCGATGCGGGCGAGCTTGGCGGCGAGCGCGACAATGACGACGTTGCGGTGCGCTCGAGACAGAAGACCTCGAAGCCACGCGCCCAACGGTGTCGCCTATTTGGAGAGGTTCGGCAGCGCCGCACGTGCGCCGTGGATCAGCAGCTGTCAATGGGCGCCGAAGTTTCCGCGATTGTGGGCGTTCAATTTTCCCTAGTTCGGCGGGTTCGGATTTGGTCGGTTATCAGCCGTTTTCGTGATCGTCTGCTTTCCTTGCTGGTGGCCGACCGCGGCGTTTTGGTGCCGGCGGCGGCGTGATGAGGGCTTTTGACCGAACATGCTCGGGAACGAGATCGGCGTGCTGCCTGAGGCGGTAGCTGGCGCCCTCGATCCGGATGACGACGGCGTGATGGAGCAGCCGGTCGAGCAGTGCTGTGGCGACGACGGGGTCGCCGAACACCTCACCCCATTCAGCGAAGCCGCGGTTGGAGGTGAGGATCATGTCGCCCCTTTCGTAGCGGGCATTGACGAGTTGGAAGAAGAGGTTGCCGCCGCCCGGGTTATCGGCAGGTAGCCGATCTCATCGACGACGAGGAGTTGCGGCCGTCGCAGATAGCTGATGCGTTCCCTCAGCCTTCCGTCCCGCTCGGCCTGGGCGAGCGAGGCGACGATGTCGGCCAAGGTCGAGAAGTGGACGCTGCGACCTTGACTGCCTCGATGGCAAGCGCGGAAGCCAGGTGTGTCTTGCCGGTGCCGAACGCACCGTTCTGCGAGAGGCCGGCAGGTGAAATTCCTCCGGCCTACTCACCCCGGCCTCTCCACAAAGATGGCCCGCCTGCGTGGAAGAGCGCCGCGCGGCGAGCGCTGCCGGGCCGGCGTGCCGCATGGCCACTGGAAGACCTCGACCTTCACCGGAGCGCTGCGGCTGACGGGCATGGCGACGCCGATGCTACTCGATGGTCCGATGAACGGCGCCGCGTTCCTCGCCTATGCCGAGCAGGTCCTCGCGCCGGAACTTCGCTCCGGCGATATCGTGGTCATGGACAACCTGCCCGCTCACAAGATTAGCGGCGTGCGCGACGCCATCGAGAAGGCGGGCGCGCGGCTCCTGTTCCTGCCGCCATACTCGCCAGACTTCAACCCCATCGAGATGGCTTTCTCGAAACTCAAGGCCCTGCTCAGAAAAGCCGCCGCCAGAACAGTCGGACACCTCGAAGAACCTCGCCGGGGTGACCGTTTCTGATTCACTTCTGCGGTGATTTGCCGGGAGGAGACGGATGCGGGGACAGGCCGGGTTCTGGGACATTGATGAGCGCTACGTGCGGCTGAGCGGGGCTGGTGATCCACTGGAAAGGCTGAACGCGCTGGTTCCGTGGGAAGTTTTCCGCAAGCCACTCGCAAAGGCGCTGAAGCGCTCCGACGGCGCCAAGGGTGGCCGGCCGCCCTATGACGCTTTGCTTATGTTCAAGATCATGATTTTGCAGGCGCTCTACAACCTGTCGGACGATCAGGCCGAATTCCAGATCCAGGACCGGCCTTCCTTCATGCGGTTCCTTGGCCTGGGGCTCGGCGACAGGGTGCCGGATGCAAAGACGATCTGGCTGTTCCGCGAGCACCTTACGCAGGCCCGCGCGGTGGAGAACCTGTTCGCCCGCTTCGACAAGCACCTCACCAAGGCCGGTTATCTCGCCATGGGCGGCCAGATCGTCGACGCCACGATCGTGGCGGCGCCGAAGCAGCGCAACACCGACGCCGAGAAGGCCGACATCAAGGCGGGCAAGGTGCCGGACGCGTGGAAGGACAAGCCGGCCAAGCTGCGCCAGAAGGATCGGGATGCGCGCTGGACGGTAAAGTTCTCGAAAGCCAAGGTGGCCGAAGATGGAAAGGCGCAGCAGCGCGACATCGCCATTCCAGCCTTCGGCTACAAGAACCATGCCTCGATCGATCGCCGGCACGGCTTCATCCGCGGCTGGAACGTCACGAGCGCGTCAGCCTATGACGGGGCGCAGCTTCGCAATGTGCTCAACCGCGGAAACACCGGCTCGATGGTGTGGGCCGACACCGCCTATCGCTCGAAGACGAATGAGGCGTGGCTGGAGAAGAACGGCTACGTCTCCGACATCCACCAGACAGCCAAAGGACCGACCGATGAGCGAGGCGACATCGCGGGCCAATGGCCGGCGCTCGAAGATCCGCGCCTTTGTCGAGCACGTCTTCGCGCAACAGAAGTCCCGCATGGGCCTGTTCGTGCGCACCATCGGCATTGCGCGGGCCGGGACGAAGATCGGCATGGCCAATCTCGCCTACAATCTCATCCGCTTCGTCTGGCATCGGGGGCGAACTGCGCCCGCATGACGGCGAAGACAGCAAAACCGCCGCCGCGACGCCGAAATCGGCAACCAGCATCAGCCCCAGCGTCCGAAACCGAACCGATCGCCGCTCATAAGGCCGCGAGGACCTCAGCGCGGCCCTGGCGGTCCGGAAAACGTCGGTAGTTCGAGGTGCCCAGGTGATCTTCGCCGGCCTCACCCACGAGCCGGCGGAGCAATTGGCCTCCGCGCTGGTCGACATGACGCCCGCGGGTCTCGACTGGGTCTTTTATTCCGACAGCGGCTCCACCAGCGTCGAGGTGGCGCTGAAGATGGCGCTCGGCTTTCACCGCAACAACGGTGCGCCGCGCTCGCGCATCGTCGTCATGGAGCACAGCTATCACGGCGACACGATCGGCGCGATGAGCGTTGGCGCGCGCGGCGTCTTCAATGCCGCCTACGAGCCCCTTCTGTTCGAGGTCGACACCATCCCCTTCCCCGCCGCAGGCCACGAGCAAAAAACGCTCGATGCCTTCGAACGGCTGACGCGCGACCGCGGCGTTGCAGCGCTGATCGTCGAGCCGCTGGTGCTCGGCGCCGGAGGCATGCTCATGTATTCCGCCTCGGTTCTGGCGGAATTGAAGCGCATCGCCCAGCGCTCCGGGACGCTTCTCATCGCCGACGAAGTGATGACCGGCTGGGGCCGCACCGGCACCCCATTCGCCTGCGAGCAAGCAGGAATAGCGCCCGACATATTGTGCACCTCCAAGGGCCTGACAGGAGGCTCGTTGCCGCTTGCGGCCACACTTGCCACCGACGCGATTTTTCGTGCGCATTATTCCAAGGATCGGGCAAAAACCTTCTTCCATTCGAGCTCCTACACAGCCAATCCCATCGCCTGCGCGGCGGCGCTTGCCAATATCGGCATCTGGAACGATGAGCCGGTGGCGTCGCGCGTGGCCGCCCTGTCGCGGATGCAGGCGGAGAAGATTGCGCGGTTTAGCAAGGATCTGCGCTTCGAGAATGTGCGAGCGACCGGTACCGGGGGAAGATCACCCGCTCATACTTCAATCTGGCGATGCGGCGTTTTTGACCGCTTCGAGCCAGTCCAGTTCCTCAGTATGCAGTGGACCCTGCCGAACGATGTCTATGTTTGTTTGCACCCACTCTGGGCGTCTCATTGACACGACAATACGATCTGACTTTGGATGAAAGTGTGCATACCGAAGCATCAGATTGGCAAGCCGGGAACGTATTGCCGCTTGGTCTCCGGCGGTTAAGCGTACTGCACTCGCCACAAGCCGATCTAGCGCCCAACCACGCCCGAATGGCGAGGTTGCGAAAAACTCGATGTCGTGACTTCGACAGATGCTAAAAAGCGAAGCTGCGCCAGGCTCAACAATGTTGTGCGGCGCAACAACGCAGCGGTATGGATTGGGCGAACTCAGCCGCTCGGACGTCTCCGTCGTAGCTCTCGAAACCCATAAGCCTAGAAATCTTGCGTAGCCTTTCTCCACCCAAGACAAGGCGAGTTGCTCCTGGCGGGCATTCTCGTCCGCATCGTCGAGCTCATGTACGATCAGTCCGTCCACATAGTCTGTCCGAAGCTGCTCGAGAATGAGTTCGATGTGGTGCTCCCTGTAGTAGTCTGGCGTTCCCACGGGTTCACCTGATCGAAAGGTATCAAAGAAGTTCCAAGCCAGAATTGTGGCTTCGTTACGTCGTCCCAGAAGGGCGAGCGCTTTGCCCAGCGCGACCCGCTCTGGCTGATAAGTGGTATCGAACCAATGAACACCGTTATCGAGGCAGGCCTCCACAATGTCGCACTGCATCTCTTCCGATGGCCTAGGCTCATTACCGAGTTGCTCAATAAAGGAATGCCCCCCAAGCACCAAGGACGAAGTCTTCATGAATTGCCCTTTCTATCTGCTAATGAGATCGCATCCGCGCTGATATCCATGATGGCTTGGAGCAGCGGCTCCTTAGTTAGCCGCTATCCTGTAAACTGCCAAGGTTAATGCAACCGAGCCGCGCGATAGAGATTTTCCCTGCCCTGCGCGACAACGAGTTCGTCATCCGACTACCTCCGAAACCGGGGGCAACCCCGGTTGCGGC
>NZ_JBSPKX010000130.1:0-519 GCF_053848045.1 Mesorhizobium sp. BHbdii
GTCAAGGCGTGGTCGACGGCCTGCACCGGCCTCAATTGCGACGGACTTTCGCGCGGCTTCTGGAACTCCGTTCGTATCACCGTACCTTCGGTGATCCTGTCGATCGCGATCGCGTCCGTAAACGGCTACGCGTTGGCCAACTGGCGCTTCAAGGGCGCCGACACATTCTTCATCATCCTGATCGTCGGTGCCTTCATCCCCTATCAGGTAATGATCTATCCGATTGTCATCATCCTGCGCGAGATCGGCCTCTATGGCAGCCTGACCGGTCTGGTGATCGTCCATTCCATTTTCGGCATGCCGATCCTGACGCTTTTGTTCCGCAACTATTTCACCTCCATGCCGGAGGAATTGTTCCGGGCGGCGCGTGTCGACGGCGCGGGCTTCTGGGGCATCTATCTGCGCATCATGCTGCCGATGTCGCTGCCGATCTTCGTCGTCGCCGTCATCCTGCAGGTGACGGGCATCTGGAACGACTTCCTGTTCGGCGTCGTCTACACGCGCCCCGACACCTATCCG
>NZ_JBSPKX010000131.1:0-518 GCF_053848045.1 Mesorhizobium sp. BHbdii
GGATGGGGCGACCGACGACACCGAGTTATGGCATGCGGTTTCGAAGCGGCGCGCCGCCCGCGCATAAAGACCGAGTTCGCTCCAGGTACAGCCGGTGCCAATTGTTCTAACCTGCCATTTCTCAAACTGGTGACTACCGTCACTCGGGCAGACCCGGATCGTAATGCACGATCGCATCGAGGATCGTGCGGTAGAGGCTGTCCACTTCCTCGTCGATCTCGGCGCGCTTGATGCCGATGGCCTTCGCGTCGGCGATGAGCTCGTGCGTGAGCTCGTCCACGGAGATCACATCGGCCTTGGCAGTCTCCGGGACGTTGTTGGCAATCTATTGGTCTAGGAAATTGATGCCGCGCGTGGTCATCGAGCTTTAAGCTCGGTCGCCGGCTTAAGTTCCTTGTCTAGCGAGCCCTTCCCTTTAAGCCGCTGCTCTCTCGGTCGGGCCGTTTTTTGTTCCCTTACCTGGCACTCAGCATCGAGAACCAGTCTGCTCTCGCGGTCGGCTCTTTCTATCTTTTCGC
>NZ_JBSPKX010000132.1:0-518 GCF_053848045.1 Mesorhizobium sp. BHbdii
GATCCCGAAGACAGCGGCCAGCGGCGCCCTCGCATATGCGAGGGAGCACCAGCTTTCCGGCAACGTGCTGAATTCCGATAATTTCGGCGGCACGCTGATTTTCCACGGCATCAAGACCTTCGTCGACGGCAGGACGGACCAGTTGTTCCTGGGCGGCTTCACGAAAGCCGACGACGCGACGGGACACAGCGACGGAAAACCGCTGCTCGAGGCGCAGCTGAAGAAATACGCCATCGGCTGGGCACTCCTGACGGCCGACGATACCCGCATCCCCTTCTTCGCGGAGTTGGGCTGGAAGCGAGCCTATGCGGACGACGACGCCGTGATCTACCTGCCTCCCGGCGCCTGACTTACAGCGTCCGGACGAAACCGGTTCCGTCCGCGTTCGACGGTCTGGCATCTGCCTTGACATGGATGTTGCAGTGCAGCAAACTTGTGTTGCAGAGCACAGTCCGTGAAACCACGAGCCACGATTTTTCGAACGACGGGGACATCGCCGCATGAGGAGCATGTCAGGT
>NZ_JBSPKX010000133.1:0-517 GCF_053848045.1 Mesorhizobium sp. BHbdii
TGGGCGAAGCCGGCCGACGGATATCCGGCTGCCAGCAGCAAC
The DNA here is from genome assembly GCF_053848045.1 of Mesorhizobium sp. BHbdii. Classification (NCBI taxonomy): domain Bacteria; kingdom Pseudomonadati; phylum Pseudomonadota; class Alphaproteobacteria; order Hyphomicrobiales; family Phyllobacteriaceae; genus Mesorhizobium; species Mesorhizobium sp. BHbdii. The sequence goes on from NZ_JBSPKX010000133.1 coordinate 43, forward strand.
AGGCCCATCAGCCGGCTGGTGACCGCCGCCCTCTTCATCCGCCGGTCGCCATCAGGATTTCGATGCGGCGGTTGGCCGCCGACAGCGGATCAGTCGCATCCTTCGGCTGGCGGTCGGCGAAGCCGGCGACCTCGGTGATGCGGCGTTCGTCGACGCCGCCGCGCACGAGCATGTAGTAGGCGGAATGCGCGCGCGCCGTCGACAGCCGCCAATTGTCGTAGCTGGCGCTGCGGAAGGGGCGCGCATCGGTGTGGCCGTTGATGCTGATGGTTCCCTTCTGGCTGTTGACGATGCGGCCGATCTTTTCCATCGCCAGGACCAGTTCGCGGCTGGGCACCGCCGATCCGACTTCGAACATGCCGAAGTCGAGCTGATCGGTGATCGAGATGACGACGCCCTTGTCGGTGGCTTCGACCGAAACGCCGTCGCGCAGCTTGTCGCCGGGCTTGAAGGCATCGGCCAGCTGGCGCTTGAC
>NZ_JBSPKX010000134.1:0-516 GCF_053848045.1 Mesorhizobium sp. BHbdii
ACGCTCCACCAATGCGTTTCACGATCCAGCAAGGGACATTTTTGTTGGAGGCTGAACATGCGCAGCTTCGAATTGATCGATCTGCTTTGCGTGGTCGAGGCCTGCAGGCACGATCGAGTGGTCGGAAATTTTGTCTCGATGGCTGAAGGCGTGGAAGAGTTGCGGGTGCTGACCGGCGATTTCGTGTCACCCGACGATGTGGTGGCAAACGCTCTCTCCACGGTAGCGCTTGCACGGGGCTGCTCAGTCTTGTTCGATGAACAGGCAGGGGCTGAAATTCAGCTTTAATGTCCTGATGGCTAAATCTCCATGACGCGGAAAGCCGTCCTGGGTCCGTTCGCCCGGTTGATCTAGAGCGTTTCACCGTTTCATGGAAACGGCGAACCACTCTAACTCTTTGTTTTGACGCAATTCCCAAGGGAAAGCGCTACACGCTTTTCCCGGGAAAACCGTTTCACACTTTTCCTGGAATTGCTCTAAGGCTTCGCATCATGGTCTGACTGGACCATCGGGTTT
>NZ_JBSPKX010000135.1:0-514 GCF_053848045.1 Mesorhizobium sp. BHbdii
GCCGAGATCGCCTCGCAGCTGGCCGACGGCAAGAAGATGACCGACATCGCCGGTGTGAAGGACTTCACGACGCCTGGCGGCAACACCGTCAAGTCGCTGTTCCTGACCCCGGTCGCGATCACCAAGGACAATCTCAACGTCGTCATCGACGCCGGTTGGATCAAGAAGGACGAAGTCTGCGCGGGCGTCGCCGCCGGCAGCGTCGCCGCCTGCAAGTAAACGGCGCAATACCGTTCGATATCGACGCCGCGGCCCAAAAGCCGCGGCGTTTCTCAAGGGGCTTCCCGCTTCAAATGACCGCGGAAAGCAAATAGCATCCATGTTCGGTATCCGCGCCAGACGGTAAACCGATGGGAGGATAGCATGACCGACACGACCTCTAATCAACCGGTCGGCAGCACCGCAGCGGACAAGGCGCGTGCATCCGAACTCAGCGCCATCGGACGGTTCCTCAAGGCTACCGAGCTCGATACGCGTATGCTGGGCATGGTCGGTGCGCTGCTGGTCATCTGGG
>NZ_JBSPKX010000136.1:0-514 GCF_053848045.1 Mesorhizobium sp. BHbdii
CAGCGATCTGGCGCGAAAGCACGTCGAGCGTGGCGCCCGCTTCACGCTGCTGCTGCGTCTCGCCGATGCAAATGATGGCCACGAGCCCGGCACGCCATGCGGCGGCGGCTTTGGCCTGGACCGTCGCATCGTCCTCGCCGCGTTGTTCGCGGCATTCGGAATGGCCGACAATGACATGGCTCGCGCCGGCATCCTTCAGCATCTCCGCCGAGATGCAGCCGGTGTAGGCGCCGCTTTCCTTGGTGTGGCAATCCTCGCCGCCGGCATGGACCGGCGTGCGTGACAGAATCTCCGCGGCATGGGAAAGCAGCGTCGCGGGAACGCAGACCAAGGCCTCGGTCTCCGCGTCGAGCCCACTCATGAACCCGTTGCCGATCATCCTGAGCTCGTTCAGCGAAGCGCTAGTGCCGTTCATTTTCCAGTTGCCGGCGACAAGCGGGCGAATTCCTGGCGTCATGGTCTGCTTTCTCCGGGCAATATCAGGCTCTGGCCCTCACTACCAAAATCAGGCCAC
>NZ_JBSPKX010000137.1:0-511 GCF_053848045.1 Mesorhizobium sp. BHbdii
GCTACAACGGCGCCTACTGAACTCCACTGCCAACTCATACGGCCCGGCGGCTTCGGCTTCCGGGCCGTTTTTGCGTTCCTGGGAACGAGAGTGTGGGGTAGCCGGTTAACTGGATATGCCAACCAAGTTCAAAGAACCGAAATCGAAGCCAAACGCGAAAAAGCCGCCTGTCCGTCTTCACGACAAGGAATGTCAGAACCCACCATCGATCCGCCACCGCGAGACGTGCGAGAGGCGCCGACACCATATCCAAACGCGATGAGGAATCATAACGTTTCCGAGCGCTCCCCGCGCTGACTTCGTCGGCACACCGATTGAATGTTTGCGTCTCGACACTTTCTCCGTTTCCAGGCGAATACGAGCGCATCTTTCCTGAGCTCTCTGCGCTCGATTGGCGAGATCGATACCCCATCCGATCCGCCAACCTCTAGGGCTTCTTACGAATATGTATTCCAGCGGAAATGCGCTGGAAACATAAATGCCTCATTGCTTCTGGGAAATTGGAGTCATT
>NZ_JBSPKX010000138.1:0-507 GCF_053848045.1 Mesorhizobium sp. BHbdii
CGTCTCGCTGAACTTCGCCTGGATCCAGCTCGGTGGGCTGCGCGTCGGTAAGGACGAATCGGCCTTCGATACGTTCATCGGCTACGCCGGCAACGTCATGAACGATACGCTGGTTCCCTACGGCGGCTTCGACACCAATGTCGTCCAGTACTATTTCGACGCCGGCAACGGCTTCTCCGCCGTGGTTTCGCTCGAACAAGGTTACGGTGACTTCACGATCGATAGCTACGTCCCGCATGTCGTCGGCGGTGTGAAGTGGACGCAGGGCTGGGGCGCGATCACCGGCGTCATTGCCTACGACAGCAACTATGAAGAAGTGGCCGGCAAGGTTCGCCTCGACGTCACCCCGATGGAGAACCTGTCGCTGTTCATCATGGCCGGCTACGGCACGGACGACAACTACACGGATGGCGGCTTCGCAATCCCCGCCGCCGGCCGCGGCATGTACAAGCTGTGGAGCGGCAATTGGGCAGTCTGGGGCGGTGGCACCTACACCATCAACGAGAA
>NZ_JBSPKX010000139.1:0-507 GCF_053848045.1 Mesorhizobium sp. BHbdii
GAGATCGAGCGATGCCCCCTCCAGTGCGCCTGCCGGAATGCGCCGGCTGTCAGCGGAAAAGGCCTCGAGCAGCCCATTCTGCACGGCAACCGACAGGCCGAACGTGACGAGAAGCGGCGGCAGGATATCCTTGCCAAGCACCCGGTTTAGCACGGCGGCCTGCAGCAGCCAGCCAAGCGTAAACATCATTGGCATGGCGATCAGCGCGGCGACCCAGGGCGAAAGGCCGAGCAAGGTGACCCCCATCAGCATCAGATAGGCGGCAAAGACGATAAGGTCGCCATGGGCGAGGTTCACCAGCCGCATGATGCCGAAGACGAGGCTCAGCCCCGCCGCGAACAGCGCATAGAGCCCGCCCAGCAGAATCCCCTGCACGAGGGTGTCCAGCCAGATCATCGCCGCGTCCCCGTCATCAGGCGGCGGGAAAATTGCCGGGGCATGCGGGGCTGCCTCGTCATGCCGCCACTCCGAAATAGGCGGAATGGATTTCTTCGCGCGTGACTTCGG
>NZ_JBSPKX010000013.1:0-50666 GCF_053848045.1 Mesorhizobium sp. BHbdii
CGCCGCCGCAGGCTTGAAACGCCGGTCGGGCTACGCCCTCCCTGCGTTCCAAGCCTGCGGCATTCTCATCTTGATTGTCGTTGCGCTCTCACCTTGTTTGTCGCGCTATAGGCTTCGATCCGCCGGAGTGCTTTGCAGCGCGCGTACCGCAAATGTGTGCCGCAGATCGTGCAGACGCGGGCGGCGCTTCGCCGCCGGTACGACACCAGCCCTGCCGACCAGCCTGTCGAAGGTCTCTTTGACCGCAATGTAGCGCAGCGGCAGACCACGCGCGTCAACGAACACCGGATCAGTCTCGGAACAGGACCGGCGACGCGCCAGATAGCCCTTCAAGCCCGCTACTGCTGTGTTGTGCAGCGGCACCAGGCGCGTTTTCCGAACTTGGTCTCGCGGATCAGCAGGCCATCGCGCGTCACGTCGGCGACCGTCAACTTCAGCGCTTCGGAGATCCTCAACCCGGTGACTGAGAGCAGTGCGATCAATGTCGCATAGGTCCGCGAGCGCAAGCCGCCTTTGGGTCGAAGCCGAAGGGCGGCCTTGATGAGGCGATCGATCTCCGCTGCTGAGTAGATATGCGGCGAGCGCCGCGTCTTGCGGGCGCCGAAGTGATTAACCGGCGGCAGCTCATGCCGAGCGTCTTCAATCCGGACATAACGCACAAAGCGGCAGACGGCTTTTAGTCGGGCATCGCGTTGCGCGACAGACGGTCCGCGCGCCGCCCAATCGATTGCGGTTTGCGTGAGGACATGCGTTTGCCCGCGCTCGATCGCAAAGGCGGCAAAGCTCCTGAGCAGGTATCCCGCATTCAGCATCGCGAATCCAGTGGCACGGCGGAGCGCCAGATAAGTCTCGATGGCCTTCAACATCAGAGAACCTCCGGCCAGGGCTGCGCGATTTGCTTCAGGAGCGTGACATCGGCCTTGGCGTAATGGGCCGTCGTGTCGATGCCTCGGTGCCGCAGGACCAACCCGATCTTCTCGAGCGGAACGCCATGGCGCAGCATCTCGGTCGCCGCCGTGTGTCGCAGGACGTGCGCCCTCTTGGCTGGCGCCACGATGCCGGCCCGCTGCATGAGGCGTTTCACCACCGACGAGATGCCGTCACCGTTCCGGAACGGTCGAAACGGCGCGATATTGCGCAGGAACACGTGGTCGCTCGGGCAGGTCGAAGGGCGGCACGCGAGGTAGATAGCGATCGCATTTCCGGCGTCTTGCGGAAGTGGCAGACGCACTTCGTAGCGCGACTTGCCCGAGACCCGCAGCGAGCCCGTCTCCCACTCGATGTCGTCGAGGCGGAGTTGCGCCACGTCGCCGGCCCGCAGCCCGAGGCGCACCAAGAGCAGGACGATCGCGCGATCACGCCGGCGCGCAACGACTTCGCCATCGCATGCCGCGATCAGCCGGTTCACCTGCTCCGCCGCCAGATATCGCGGCAAGTCGGCAAGCCGCCAATGGGCATAGCCAGGAACGACATCGGCGAGACCTGCTCGGCAGCGGCCTTCGACAGCGAGATACCGCAAGAACGCGCGCAGGCTGGTCGTCAACTTCTCGACGGTTCCATTGCCGCAATGGCTCGCGCGGTCCAGGAAAAAGCTGCGAATAGCGGCTGGTTCCCACCGCTCTGGATCGTCCCCGAGTACCGCCATCAAGCGGGCGGCGTCGCGGGCGTAGAGCTTGATGGTGGAATCGGACGCCCCGCGGTGCTTGCGCAGCCACACTTCGAAGTGAGCCACCAGGCACGGCTCGGCACGCTGCAATGCGGCAGCGGCGGACTGGCAAACGCCGATTTCGACAAGGTGCTGACGAAAGAGCCTGGCGCCGAAAATGGTGTGGTGGTTGCGACGTCCTCCCATGGCGCGCGGACATCGACAAGTGCGCAAGTGCTCGCTGAACACCGCCAGATCAATGTCGCCGGGCATTGCCCCTTGCCGAACCACGACATGGCCGAGGTGCGCTGCCGCCCGAAAATATCGCGCGGCCGTGCCGGCGCTATAGCCCTGCCGCTCGAGCGCGGCTGCGAAACCGTCAAGAGTATGGTCCGCTTGGCCCGCTCCGCAAATGCCCCAGCATCTTCGGTGCCGAGAAGTAGATATCCAACATGTTCGTCCCCGTTTGTGACCGGCCATCTGTGGCCGCGTCGACGGAGGCGCAGGACCGCGCTGTTATGGAGATAAAAAGCGCAACAATTCACCGAAAATGCCGACGTCAGTGCGCCAGCTCCCCATTACTGAATCTGCCCATAAGGCAGGTAATGGGCGTCGCCCATTACCTGTCGCAACCGGCACTGCCCCAAATGCCAGGGACAGGCCTGCCGGGACTGGCTCGCCGCGCGTCAGGACGAGTTGCTTCCGGTTGCCTACTTCCACGTGGTGTTCACGCTGCCGGCCGAGGTCGCCGCGATCGCTTTCCAAAACAAGGCGGTGGTCTACACGATCCTATTCAAGGCGGCCGCCGAGACACTACGCACGATCGCCGCCGATCCCAGGCATCTCGGCGCAGAGATCGGCCTCATCGCGGTTCTACACAGCTGGGGCCAAACGCTCACCTACCATCCCCACCTGCATTGCATCGTGCCGGGCGGCGGCGTCTCGCCCGACGGCACACGCTGGATCTCGTGCAGGCCAAGCTTCTTTTTTGCCCGTGCGCGTGCTGTCGCGCCTGTTTCGCCGCCGCTTTCTGGAGGAACTGCGAGCGGCCCATGATGCGGGCCGGCTGGGCTGCTTTGGCGATCTCGCCCACCTGGCAAAGCCTGATGCCTTCGCCCGCAGCCGCAATGCCGGATGCGACGGAAGCCGTCGGGTAGTGTGTGCAGGAGGAAGCGGCGGATGAACTCGTGGGCGTCGAGCGTCATGACCTTCGTCCTGCCGCCATGACGATAATCTCTCCAGCGGAACGCGACGCGATCGTCGTCCATGCTGATCAGCCGGGAGTTGGCGATGGCGACGCGATGGGTGTAGCGGCCGAGATAGGCCAGCACCTGCTCCGGCCCGCCGAAGGGTGGCTTGGCGTAGACGACCCATTCGAGGCGACGGACTTCGGCGAGCATGTTCCTTGCCAATGGTCATCGAGCCGCCAAGCTCGACCTGTGCCGCAGGCTGCTGGCCAGCCCGCAGCAGGACGCTCTCGAACCGGATGCCGAAAGCGTCGCCGTCGCCGCCGCGGATCGCTGCCCCTGTTGCGGAGGACCGATGATCACGCTCGCCATCTGGCGGTGCGGACAAACGCCGCCGAGCCCTTTTGGAGCGACACCTCATGATCGCCCCCGGCGCGTCCTCATCGCCATGCGCATCCGTCGCCATGGGCGCCGGAACGCCAACTCTCGGCCCATCGCACAAGGGCGGAAGCAGCCAGGCTGGTCATGAGAGGCCCAGCAATCTGACCGACGGCACCCGCCATCACGATTCCGCCATCTATCGTGACGTCCTTCGCCGTCATCGCATCCCGAGAGCCCTTCATCAATCTGGCAAAGACTATCCCGGCCTCCGCTCCGGGCTACAATCCCCATAGCGCCAGTCCTGCCCGCGGCTCCGTTCAATCCGGCTTGCAATGAGGTCCGATAGCCAGCCCGACCGCTCCGCCGTGCCCGCGGACCTCACAGAAGCCAGATTCACAGAAATTCATACCCGAACGGATGCGCAGGGCCTTGCCATCGGCTTCTGCCTGACGCCCGGCCAGGCCTCGGACATGGCCGCCTACGAGGATCTGATGCAGGAGGAGGCGCCCGATCCGGCCGCGATGCTGGCCGACAAGGGCTACGACAGTGACGCCATTCGCAACGATCTCGAACGGCGTGGCGCAGACCCGGTGATCTCGACAAAGTCGAACCGCAGAGTTCAGTGCCAGGTCGACAAAGCCAAATACGCGCTGCGCAACCGCATCGAGCGCTTCTTCAATCGCCTCAAGCACTCACGCCGCATCTCAACCCGATACGACAAGCTGGCTTCCAGCTTCCTCGGCTTCGTTCAACTCGCTACGATCAGACACTGGATCAGGTTTGTCCACACGATCTAGCCTAAAGAGCAGGGAAGAATTCGGATAGCGGCGCTGGTTCGTCTTGATCATTGGAACCACTCAACTTTCTTTTCACAATCCTCGCTGCGGACTCGGTAGCCAATCGTGCTGACAAGCTCGGTCGCGAAGGCAGTGCTCGCAGCGAGATTGACCTCGCATCGCTTCACATTCGCAACAACGCCCGCGACACAGGTCCGGGCAAAGGCGTCGATGGCGTTGGAAAGCAGATCCACCGACCTGTGAACGCTGTAGACAATCACCGGCTCCATCGCGTTGAGCTGCAACTGTCCCGCCTCGGCGGCCATGGCGACGGTGCATTCGAGGCCGTAGACATAGAAGCAGACCTGATTAAGCGCCTCCGCCGCGACTGGGTTGACCTTGCCCGGCATTAGCGAGGAGCCGGGCTGAATTGCCGGCAGCACGATTTCACCAATCCCGCCATTCGGACCGCTCGATAGAAGCCGGAAATCGTTGGCGATCTTCGAGAGTTTCGCGGCACTGCGCTTGATCATGCCCATTTTAAGCATATACGCGCCCATGTCCCAGTTGGCCTCGATCAGATCGGGAGACCGGACCAAGGGTAGCCCGGTGATCTCAGCGAGACAGTCAAGGGCGCGGACACGGTAGAAGTCGCTGGCCGAAACCCCGGTTCCGATGGCCGTGCCGCCAAGATTCACCTCGCAGAAGAGGCTTTCGAGTTCGGCGTGGCGCTTGCAGTCTTCGCGCAGTGTGGAGGCGAATGCACCGAACTCCTGGCCCAATGTCATCGACACCGCGTCCTGCAGCTGAGTACGGCCGAGCTTCTGGATTCCGGCAAATTCCTTTGGCTTAACGGTTAAGGCACCGGCCAGGATGGCCAAGGTCTCCTGCAGGCGCCGGCTCTCGGCAATGACCGACAACCGGACCGCCGTCGCATAGGCGTCATTTGTCGATTGGGAGCGGTAACCTCATCATTCGCATGCACAAGACGCGATGCTCCACCAAGAATCTCACTGGCGCGGTTGGCGATGACCTCGTTCATGTTCATGTTGGTGGAGGTTCCTGCACCACCTTGAAGAACATCGACCGGGAACTCCGCGTCATGCTCTCCGGCGATGACCTCCCGACAAGCCGCGATGATCGCGTCGCGCTTCTCGGGCGCGAGACCGCCTTCATCGCAATTAGCCTTCGCCGCGGCGATCTTTACTTGTGCCAGCGACCGAAGAAGGTGTGGCAACCTTGCAATCGGCACGCCGGAAATCGGGAAGTTTGCGACCGCACGGGCGGTCTGCGCGCCATAATAGCGCTCCGCACGTGGACTGTCCCGAGGGAGTCGGTTTCCACGCGCAGGTTCATTGAAGGGGTCTCGTTCATCGTGGTCTCCAGTGGCCGCAGTCAGATTCGTCGCCGGATACACAGCGGATCTTCGCATACGGCGGTATTCAGGCGCTCATCTTGGGGCCGGATTCACTCCGCCCCTACAGCGGATGTTGAGTTTGTTTAGTTGTTGAAGCTACAGCGCCGACGATGCTGTTGACTGCCCATTTCCTTTGAGTTATGCAGGATTTCTGCATCGTTTTGGACAGCACGCATAAGATCCGCGGAATGAAGCTCGATCACGCAGACGCCGCCATCCTTAAGGCGGTACAACGTAATAATCGCCTGACCTCGGAAGAGCTGGCGGCGATTGCGAACCTCTCTCCCACTGCCTGCCAGCGCCGCCTCAAGCGACTGCGCCAGGAGCGGGTGATCGAGAGGGACGTTTCGATCATTTCTCCAAAGGCAGTTGGCCGGCCCATCGCGATGATCGTCATGGTCTCGCTCGAACGGGAACGCCATGACATTATTGACCAGTTCAAGAAGGCAGTCCGCGAAAGCCGTGAAGTAATGACAAGCTACTACGTCACGGGCGACGCAGATTTCTTGCTCGTCGTGACCGCCGAGAACATGGAAAGTTACGAGGAGTTCACGCGAAGTTTTTTCTATGAGAACCCCAACATTAAGGGTTTTAAGACAATGGTGGTCATGGATCGCGTCAAGGCCGGGTTCGAGCTGCCGATTGACATTGACTAAGCGGCACACCCGAGTCCACACGCGAGCGGACTTCCCGAACGCTTTCGCGGTGCATTGAACTCGGAAAATACCGCGTCCGCAGGAATTCGGCCAAACTAAGCAAAGATGGTAGAAATCCTGCGTGTAGTCGCAAAACTACGCCGCGGGGGAAACCTACGGGTACTTAAGATCGCCCATTGAGCTCCGAACGCGCGGTGCTGCTCTGACGGCGCCGCCGTAGCCAATGGGTTTTTGCATGCACGACACTATCTTGCTGGCACCCTTTGACGTGACCGACGCGGGTCTTTGCCGTTCGGACTCCTACATCAACGGCAAATGGCGGGGCGCCGGGGACGGCGCCTCCCTTCGCGTCTTCGATCCCGCAAGTGGCTCTGAAATCGGCTCGGTTGCGTCGCTCGGCGCGGCGGAAAGTGCGTCCGCAGTGGAGGCGGCGCAGGAGGCCTTCGCCCTCTGGTCTGCCCTCCTCCCGCAGCACCGCGCGGCGATCCTCCACCGCTGGTTCGACTTGATCATTGGGGCCAAGGAAGACCTCGCCCGCATCATGGTCGCCGAACAAGGTAAGCCGATCTCCGAGGCGCGCGGTGAGATCGGCTATGCGGCGAGCTTCGTCGAGTTCTATGCCGAAGAAGCCAAACGCCCCAACATCGAGGGTGTCACCAGCCACTTGCATAATGCCGAGGTCGAGCTTTGGCTCGAGCCGGTCGGCGTCGTCGCACTGATCACGCCCTGGAATTTCCCGTCCGCCATGCTGACACGCAAGGCTGCGGCCGCGCTCGCGGCAGGCTGCACGGTGGTGGCACATCCCTCTCACGAAACCCCTTTCTCGGCGCTGGCACTCGCCGAACTCGCCGAACGTGCGGGCGTTCCGGCCGGCGTGTTCAACGTGGTCACGGGTCGAGCCTCCACCGTGGTTCCGCCCTGGACCGCGGATTCGCGCGTACGGGCCCTTTCGTTCACCGGCTCGACCGAGGTCGGGCGGATCCTCTACCGGGACTGTGCCCGCACGATCAAAAAGCTGGTGATGGAACTTGGCGGCCATGCGCCGGTGATCGTGTTCGACGGCGTGGACCTCGATCATGCCGTCGCCGAGAGCATCAGGGCCAAGTTCGCCACTTCCGGCCAGGACTGCCTCGGCGCCAACCGTATCTTTGTCGAGCGTCCGATCTATGACGCCTTCTGCGATAAGTTCATCTCCGCAACCAGGGCGCTGACCGTGGGTCGGGGCATGGACGACCCGGACATCGGTCCACTGATGAACGAAAAGGCGGTCGCCAAGCAGGAAGAGCATGTCGCCGATGCTATTGCCAAGGGTGCCAAGCTCGCTTGCGGCGGCAAACGGCATGCGTCGGGCCCGCTGTTCTATGAGCCCACCGTGCTGACCGATGTGCCGGACGACGCACTGATCGTCAGCGAAGAGACGTTCGGGCCGGTCGCCGCAATCATGCCGTTCGACACCGAGAAGGAAGTCGTCGCGCGGTCCAATGACACCGAATATGGGCTGATCGCCTATGTCCACAGCCAGGATCCGCGTCAGATCTACCGCCTTACCCGCGCCCTGCAATACGGCATGGTCGCGGTCAACCGCACCAAGGTCACCGGCGCCCCCATCCCATTCGGAGGAACCAAGCAGTCCGGTCTCGGCCGCGAGGGCGCCCGCCGCGGAATGGAGGAGTTCATGGAAGTCAAATACGTCTGCCGCGACTGGGCGTGAGGCAAGAAAGGATCGATGAGATGTTGCACAACGACCACCTCCAACAATGGGACCGTGAGAGCTTCTTCCATCCCTCGACCCATCTGGCCCAGTTCGCCCGCGGCGAGGCGCCGCAGCGGATCGTCACCGGCGGCAAGGGCTGCCACATCCTCGACCGTGACGGCAACCGCCTGCTGGATGCCTTTTCCGGACTTTACTGCGTCAATGTCGGCTATGGGCGTGAGGAGATTGCGGACGCCATATCGGAACAGGCCCGTACTCTGGCCTACTACCATGCCTATGTCGGACACGGCACCGAAGCCTCGATCAAGCTAGCAAAGATGATCCTCGACCGGGCGCCGGATCACATGTCGAAGGTCTATTTCGGGCTCGGCGGTTCGGATGCAAACGAGACCAACATCAAGCTTGTCTGGTACTACAACAACGTTCTCGGTCGGCCGGAAAAGAAGAAGATCGTCTCGCGCTGGCGAGGTTACCACGGCTCAGGTCTCATGACCGGCTCGCTGACCGGCCTGGAACTCTTCCACAAGAAGTTCGATTTGCCGCTGGCCCAGGTGATCCATACCGAAGCCCCCTATTATTTCCGCCGGGAAAATCTGGCGCAGAGCGAGGAAGAATTCGTCGCCCATTGCGCCGCTGAGCTGCAAGGCCTGATCGAGCGCGAAGGCGCCGATACGATCGCCGCCTTCATCGGCGAGCCGGCGCTCGGCACCGGCGGTCTGGTGCCGCCGCCCGCGGGTTACTGGCAGGCGATCCAGGCTGTCCTCGTCAAGCATGACATTCTGCTCATTGCCGACGAGGTCGTGACCGGCTTTGGCCGCCTCGGCACCATGTTCGGTTCCGAACACTATGGCATCAAGGCGGACATCATCACCATCGCCAAGGGACTGACCTCGGCCTATGCGCCGCTTTCCGGGTCGATCGTCTCCGACAAGGTCTGGAAGGTGCTTGAGCAGGGCACGGACGAGTTCGGTGCGATCGGTCACGGCTGGACCTATTCGGCCCATCCAATCGGTGCGGCCGCCGGCGTCGCCAATCTAGAACTCATCGACCGGTTGAACCTCGTCGATAACGCCCGCCAAGTCGGCGCCTATCTGAAGAAGGCGCTTTCCGACGCCGTCGGGTCCCACACCAATGTCGGCGACGTGCGCGGCGACGGGCTGCTCTGCGCCGTCGAATTCGTCGAGGACAAGGGGGACCGGGTTTACTTCGATCCGGCGAAAACCATCGGCGCCAAGGTCAATGCAGCGCTTTTGAAGCGCGGCATCATCAGCCGTGCCATGCCGCAGGGCGACATCTTGGGCTTTGCTCCGCCCTTCTGCCTGACAAGCGAAGAAGCCGACGAGATTGCCGGCAAGCTCAAGGACGCCCTCACAGAGGTTCTCGGCTGAGGCCGAGCAACCTACACGCATCGATAAGGCGAGAACGAAATGAAAATTGGTGTCCCCAAAGAAATCAAGAACCACGAATACCGGGTCGGCCTGACGCCGGAAAGCGTCGCCGAACTGGTCTCGCGCGGCCACGATGTTGCCGTCGAATCCAATGCCGGCGCCGGCATCGGTGCCGCCGACGAGGCCTATGTGGCAGCCGGCGCGCGCATCCAGCCGACAGCGGCGGAGATCTTCGCCACGGTCGACATGATCGTCAAGGTGAAGGAACTGCAGGCCGCCGAGCGCAAGATGCTGCGCGAGGGGCAGATCCTCTATACCTATCTGCATCTCGCGCCGGACCCTGAGCAGACGAACGACCTGGTCGAAAGCGGGGCTGTTTGCATTGCCTATGAGACCGTTACCGACAATGCCGGCGGTCTGCCGCTCCTGAAGCCGATGAGCCAGGTCGCGGGGCGTATGTCGATCCAGGCCGGCGCCGCTGCGCTGGAAAACTCGCGCGGCGGCCGCGGCATGCTGCTTGGCGGCGTGCCCGGTGTCGCCCCGGCCAAGGTCGTGGTGATCGGCGGCGGCGTCGTCGGGTTCAATGCCGCGCAGATGGCCGTCGGCATGCATGCGGACGTTACCATCCTCGATCGCAACCCGGCACAGCTGGAGCGCTTGTCGAACCATTTCGAGGCCTCGGCCAAGGTCGTCTATTCGACCAAGGCAGCGCTCGAGGCGCTCGTCGCGGAAGCCGATCTGGTGATCGGCGCGGTGCTCATTCCGGGTGCGGCCGCCCCCAAGCTCGTCACCCGCGAGATGCTCGCCACCATGCAGCCGGGCGCGGTGATCGTCGATGTTGCGATCGACCAGGGCGGCTGCTTCGAGACCTCGAAGGCGACCACGCATGCCGAGCCGACCTACGTGATCGACGGCGTGGTGCACTACTGCGTCGCCAACATGCCGGGCGGCGTTGCCCGCACGTCGACCTACGCGCTCAACAACGCGACACTGGCTCATGCCATTGCGATCGCCGACAAAGGCTGGAAGCAAGCCCTTGCCGATGACGCCAACCTACGCAACGGGCTAAACGTCGCCTTCGGTGAGATTACCTACAAGGCCGTCGCCGACTATCTCGGCTATGCCTACAAGCCTGCCGAGCAGGTCGCCGCCTGAGGGCAGTTGACGGGATCCAAGGATGGAGATGGCTGCGAGGGCGATGAACGCCTGGCAGCGTGTCTCCTGGGACAAGACCACGCTCCGGCAATGCATCGATCCGGAGCGACCCAAATCGAAACTCGATGCCCCACGCCGCATGCCCTTCCCAAGCAGTCAGGGCGCATGGCGGCCCGTCCTGCCGGCGCTGTTCCTCCCCGCCGGCAGGACGTTTCTTTTTTAATTCATGATGCCAGGCATTTTTCGACAGGCTCACACCGTCCGCTCACCGGGGCCGCGATCCATGAAACTGTCACTACCTCCCAGGAGTTCGGATCTACTCCACGAAGTCGCAAAAGCGGGGCAGTAATAGCATTGCGAGGTAGACAAAGCACTGACGATTTGAAGCTCTCTTGGCGAACTGACGGCAGGTTGCCGGGCACGAATTGGCTGCTCTTCGACCGACCTAAAGCGCGCGTCCATACGGAATGCGCGTAGCAGCTATGACTGTCGCCGACCATCTTTCTCCAGTAATTTGGGCCGCTACCCAAAGCCTGCAGTCGCCAGTGCTGTCGAATGCAACAGTCATTGTCGATTGAACGCGCTGCTAACCCGCGTCCCGAAGAGCAACGCCCATGCCTCCGCGCTCGCTTTCTGTATCGCGACGATGCTGCTGTCCCCCGTCCACCAACCATTGCCAATCGCAACGACAGCGTCATGTTCGAAGACCATCGCCTCCACCACGGGCCAGACGAACAGCTGCTCATGACAGATCAGCGGCGCGATCCGAGTTCCTGCAACCTCGGCAATTGGACCCTCAAAGAAATGCGCTCTCGCTCCAGCCCGCGCCCACGGCTGCCACATCGAAACAGGCACAGGCATTCGCTGCCGATAGACGATTCGAGTCCCCTCCCCCGACACCTCCACAACGACATTGTCGTAGCCCGCCTCGTTGATGACGATCGCACCGCCCAGCACTATTGCGTCCACGCCCTGGAGGCCTTCGGCCCAGAAACGCTCTGTCGTAGGTGTCCAGATGCCGAAGGCGCTTTCCGTCAACACAATGGTCGAGACACCTGATGGTGCGGCCTGGCGGACCAGCGAGAGCGTTGCCAACTGCTGCTCGTAGTCAGCGTACTGATCTCGATTTTCATAGTGGAAATTCGTATCGATCCCAACCCACCCATCTGGCGCTCTTGGCGGGGTCCAAGTTGCGGCAGAAACCGCGAAGGCCAAGCCAAACACAAGCGTCGGGACCAGCCACGCCCTTGTGGTCATGACCGACAGACCCAGTGCGGTCACACCCAAACCCATCCAGCCCCAACCTCGAAACAGAACGCCGGCGGCGGTGATCGGGCTTGCCCATCCGATGATCCCGAATGGCGGGACGCTCATCAGGATCCAAGCAACGGCATAGCGCAGTGCTCTGCGCAATCCGGGGCTCGACGACCAAAACATGGTGTGAACGAAGACGAACAGAAGCGATGCGGAAAGCCAGGGCCCGATCCCGAGCCACATGTCGGTTTCGTAGAAGATCGACACACCGATGGGCAGGTCACGCGAGGCCGCCAGGAAATACGCCATCGCGACCAGCGCGGAAACCGCCCGCGATGGCGACCATGCCCAGAGCGCCGGGTACAGGCAGGCGACCGGCAGTGTGAGCACCTGGCCGCTCCAGGCAACAGCACCCACGACGGCCGCGCCGGCGATCAGGGCAACGGCAAAGGACATTTCACGGGTCGAAGGTAAGGATGGGCGTCGCCAGCCCGAGGACACCCTTGGCCGGGACCGGCCCGAAATATCGTGAGTCATATGACCCCCAGTAATCTGAATGAAGAAACAGCGTTCCGTCAGGTACGGCGCCGCCGCCGAATGGTGTGAGCGGCCGCCCCGACCCATCTATTGGCCGGAGTTCAGAATTCGGCAGCGTGTGCCCGTCGATCACGACGGAATGCCCGATCTCAATTGCCTGCCCCGGCAGCGCCACGACCGTCTTGATCAGGGGACTGAACCATCCGGGACATAAGCCGCGGCGTAGATATCCGCGCTCGCGCGCTTGCCGGAACGTGTCGGTCAGCGGCGGACAAATGAAGATGCGATCGCCGACTTGAACCTCGCGATCGAGCGAATCGATCCGCCAGAGACCGAGCGGGTAGCTCGGCGTGAAGTTCACCAGGAAACCGGCTGCACATCCCGCGCCGAACAGAACGACCGGAAGACAGACGAGAGCTGCCACGATTGCAATGCGCCGGCGCTTGATCACTGCTTCAGCCCCTGACTTTGCCGTTGTGTCTGGCGCAGGGCCTCACTTTCCTTCAACGCGGTTTGCGTGCGTTCGTGTGCGGCGACCTGCTGGCCGGCCCGCATCACCGGCCAGGCGGATTTCAGCTTTTCGCGCTCGGACGGAGACATGCCCTGGGCCGCCTTGTCGAAGGTCGAACCCGATGGATCCTTGGCTCCATTTCCGAGAAGCGTCCGCTCCCCGAACCGCTCCGAAACCGCCCTGTTGAACGTGTCGAGTTCGGCCTTGATCACGCGGTCGGCGAGCGCAAATCCGAGCGCCGCGGGCAGGTCGTTGCGATCGATGGCGTCACGGACCTTTTCCATGGCGCGCGCTGCCGCCGGCGACAGGGACGGGATATCGATCGAGGTCCGCTTTCGGTGTCCTTCCTCTTCCTGCCTGTTTTTCGCTGTCGCCCTCTGCCGCATGTCGAGATAGCGCTCGAGATCACGGCGGAGCGCGGGGATATTCACCTGCGCGACGCGCCGGTCTTCGCGGTCCGCCCGGCTAGCCAACAATCCATCGCGACCCTTCAGCGCCCCGAAGCTTGCCGCGTTCCGTTCGATTTCGCCGAGGCGCTCACGGGCGACATTCGGGTCTTCGACAACCGCCTCCAGTCGCATGGCCTTGAAGGCGGATTCGGGATCCGCGTAGACGAGCCGAATGCGATCCGAGAAATTGTCCCACTGCTTTTGCAGGACCGGATCGGTTTGCAGCTTTTGGTCGGCGGCATCGGTCACCGACACGGTGAAACCGGATATGCCCTTGACCATCGGCTCGGCCTTTCTGACTGACTGGGGAAATTGCTGAAGCGGGCGATCGAGGAGACCGAACCGCTCTCCGGCGGCCCGAAGCCGGAGCCCCAGATCGATGAGTTTCCGTTTCTGGCGGATGGTCCACTGAACCCTGTCGCGCATCAGGGTTCGCGCGACACGAACGAGATGGAGACCGCGATTGTTGGCGAAGCGCAGCGCCTGGGCATAGAAGCGGCCGCCTGCATAATCGAGCGTCACTTCCTTGGCGTTCTTTCGGGAAAGAAGCTTCTCCAGCCCACCGGCGAGGTGGAAGGACCGGCTGCCATAATAGAGTGTCATGTCCTCCCGGTGACGGGTCATAGCGACGTAGGTCAGATGCCGGTCGAGCGAGAGGGAGGCGAGCACCTTCACCCGGTCGACTGTGGTGCCCTGTGACTTGTGGATCGTCGTGGCGTAGCCGTGATCCAGGTTGCGGTAGAAGCGCTGGTCGACCACGACCCGCTGCGCACCCTCCCCGTCCCCGATGGTCGCAACGATACGACCCGGTGCGGCTTCGACGACCTTGCCGATCATGCCGTTCTTGACGCCGAGCGAGCCTTCGTTTTTCAGGAAGACGATCTGATCGCCGGCGGCGAACCGCCGCTCACCGTCCTCGGTTGTGAAGACATGGCCGGTCTCGATCAGCCCGCGCTCGACAAGCTTTTCCCGGGCCATCGTGTTGAGCTTGCGCACGTCGCGGCGCAGATGCGCGAGGATCAATGTCGCCTTTACCGGATCGTAGTCGCGGTTCCAGTCGGCAATGAGGGTTTCGACCGCATCGGCCTTCAGCGGCTGCGCGATCAATCGGCCCTTCGCACGATAGGAGGAAAGCGCTTCCGCCACCCGGCCACGCGCCAGATCGAGGGATGCGGCACGCATCCAGGCTTCCTTCTGACGATAGATGGTTTCGAGTTCGGCATAACCGGTGCGCTCGACGATCGCCCGAAAGGCTGCTCCCGCCTCGATCGGCTGCAGCTGCTCGGCGTCACCGACCAGGACCAGTTTGGCGCCGGCCTTCGTAACCGCTTCGACGAAACTCGCCATCTGCCGTGACGAAACCATGCCCGCTTCATCGAGAACGAAAACCGTTTTCTGATCGACATGTCGGCGGCCCTGCTGCCAGCCGAGCTCCCAGGACGCCAATGTCCGCGAGGGAATACCCGCTTCCTTCTCGAGACCCTCGGCGGCCTTGCCTGCAAGCGCGCCGCCGACGACGGTGTAGCCGGCCAATTCCCAGGCTTCGCGGGCAGCCTTCATCATCGTGGTCTTGCCGGCCCCTGCCCGGACGACCACGGTTGCGATCCGTTCCGCGCCCGCCACATGCTCGATGGCCGCACGCTGTTCTTCCGCCAGCCGCTCGTGGCGTCCGAAGACGGTTTCCAGAACCTTCGCCCGGACCGCAAACCCGCTGCTTTCCGACAGCCGGTTCGCGCGGGCAACCATCTCGGCCTCGAGCCTGATCATCGCCCGTGTCGTCAGCCGGGCCGGAACACGTGCGCCTGTTGCGAAATCGATGGTTTCATCGGCAAGCTTCAGGCATTCCGGACTTTCCGTGATGCGGGTCAAGAGCCGCTGGAAAGTCTCCGGATCATCGACATAGCGATGCAGCACCTTGGCGATGTCACGCTGATCGAAGACGCTCTTTTCGGAGGTGAGAATGTCGAGCACCAGCTCGGGCCGAGCCTCGACGCGCGCGGCGTTCTTTTGCCGTTGCGCCTCATGAAGCGCCAGCCGTTCGAGATCGATGGCGCTCGCCGCGGTCTCGGCCTTGCGCTGCAGCGCCTTGGCACCGACACCGATATGGGTGGTCGGCTCGATGTCGATGCCGCGCTCGGCATAGGACCGGCCATCGACACGGATTTCCAGTCCGGCCATGGCCAGGTGATGGTTCCGGAGATCGAGCCATCGCTGCCGTTGTACGAGGAATTCGACCTTCTCTCCGGACCAGAGCCTGTACTGGATCTTTCCGGTCTTGGTCCGTACCGGTTGCCCGTCCGGGCCGATCACGGCGACCTTCTTGGACCCGAACCCGTCTTCGGTCAGCGGGCGCAGCGTGGTCATCAGATGGATGTGCGGGTTACCGGGATCGTCGTGGAAGACCCAGTCGGCGACCTGGCCGCGGGCAAGCACCTGTTCTGAGACGAACTGCCGGACGAGCGCGACGTTCTGCTCGCGGCTCAACTCGACAGGCAGCGCGATGATGAATTCTTTCGCAAGCTGCGCGTCGCTGCGCTTCTCGAACGCCTCGACCCTGTTCCAGAAGGCCTCAGCGGCGCCGGCGACAGAACACTCCGCTACCATATCACGCGCCCATTTCGGGGCATCGGGCGCAGCAGGAACTCCTCATGGGCGGTTCTTCTTGTTGGAATAGTCGACGGTTCGCGCCTCGGCCTCGTGGCTCATTTTCGCGCAGTGGCGATAAGCGGCCGACAGCACCGCGCTGCGGCCATTTCCGCGCGAAATAAGCTGAGGTGTGAAATGCGTGATCGCCACGGCGCGGCAGGCTCCTGAGAACAAGTCCATCCTTGTTCCTTTCAGGAAGGCGGCCCACTCCAGGAGGGCCGCCGAGCGAGCCACGTCGCGTCGGCGACGTATTACTGCGCCCTTGGACGCATTCCTCGGAACGCTGGGATCATCACCCAAAGCGTCGGCTTCGCCGACCCGGCATTTCTGCCGGGATGCGCTCCACGCGCACCCGGGCGATTCTGCTCATGCCTTACGGACATTCGCGAGAACCGGGAGCAGACGGAATGAAGAAGCCATCGTCGACGATCAAACAGGAGATCGCCAGGCTGCAAGAGCAGCTCAAGGCCGCAGAAGCGCGCGAGGCGGAACGGATTGGCAGGCTCGCATTGAAAGCTGGCCTTGGCGAAATCGAAACCGACGAGACCAAGCTGCTGTCGGCCTTCGAGGAGCTGGCGAAACGGTTTCGCGGCGGAAGCAACGCGACCCGGAAGTCTCCGCCCGCGCAAAACCCGGCTGGCGCGTCTTCGGGCGGCAATAGCGAGGCTTGAGCGCATGCGACAGGCGAGCCGATCAGAAGCGCGCAGACAAGATACACGAGAGAAGATCCAGCTCGGCGGGCTCATCGCAAAGGCAGGCCTGCGCTACGAGAAACGCGCGCTCCTGCTCGGACTGCTGATCGACGGCGCCAGCCGGATCAAGACCGATGAGACTGAGCGAAACCGACTGATGGTCATCGGCGAGAAGGCGTTTTCCGATGACAGCAACTAGGGTTCTTTTCCTGACTGCACCGGTCGGCTTGATGATCGCAGTGTGTATTGGACTCACCGGCTGCGAAACGTGGTTGGCACCGTTCGGCAATTCGCCCGAGGCGCAGCAGGCGCTCGGGCGGATCGGCCTGGCCGTGCCCAGTGCGGCCGCCGCAGCCATCGGGGTTATCTTCCTCTTCGCCGCGCGCGGCGCCATCGCCATCAAGTCAGCTGGTATCGGTGTTCTGATCGGTGCGAGCGGCGTGATCGCCATTGCGGGAATGCGCGAGATCACGCGCCTCGGAAGCTTCGCTGAGGCCGTTCCGGACGGTCACCGGCTGATCGAATATGCCGATCCTTCGACCGGCATCGGCGCGATGTTCTGCTTCTTCGCCGGCATGTTCGCGCTGCGTGTCGCATTGCGCGGCAATGCCGCCTTCGCCGCCACGAGGCCGCGCCGGCTGACAGGCAAACGTGCGATCCACGGGTCGGCGGACTGGATGTCGCTCGCCGAGGCCAAACGCATGTTGGGCGAAGACGGCGGCATCGTCGTCGGCGAAGCCTATCACGTCGACAAGGACAGTGTCGCGAGCCACACGTTTCGTGCCGATGACAAGCAGTCCTGGGGCGCCGGCGGCAGGTCGCCGCTGCTGTGCTTCGACGCCTCCTTCGGCTCGACGCACGGCCTGGTCTTTGCCGGGTCGGGCGGGTTCAAGACGACGTCGGTCACGGTGCCAACAGCGCTGAAATGGGGCGGCGGGCTGGTCGCGCTCGATCCATCCAACGAAGTCGCACCCATGGTCATTGAACACCGGCGCAAGGCAGGGCGCGACGTCTTCGTGCTGAGCCCGAAGGATGCCTCCGTCGGTTTCAACGTGCTCGACTGGATCGGCCGCTACGGTGGCACGAAGGAGGAGGAAATCGTTGCCGTGGCGAGCTGGGTCGTGACGGATACTGGACGGCAGGTTTCAATGCGGGACGACTTCTTCCGCGCTGCCGCCCTTCAGTTGATCACCGCGCTGATCGCCGATGTCTGCCTCTCCGGCCATACGGAAAAAGAAAAGCAGACGCTGCGCCAGGTGCGCATGAACCTCTCCGAGCCGGAACCGAAACTGCGCGAGCGGCTGCAGACGATCCACGACAATTCCGAATCCGAATTCGTGCGCGAGAACGTCGCCGCCTTCGTCAACATGACGCCGGAAACATTCTCCGGCGTCTATGCAAATGCGATCAAGGAAACCCACTGGCTGAGCTATCCGAACTATGCCGCACTCGTGTCCGGCTCGAGCTTCTCGACCGACGATCTCGCAAATGGAAACACCGACATCTTCGTCAATCTCGACCTCAATACACTTGAGGCCCATCCGGGGCTGGCGCGCACCATCATCGGCGCATTGCTGAATGCGATCTACAATCGGAATGGGGAGACGAAGGACAGGACGCTGTTCCTGCTCGATGAGGTGGCGCGGCTTGGCTATCTGCGTATTCTCGAGAGACGGCGCGGGACGCCGGCCGCAAATACGGGATCAGCCTGCTCTGGCTCTTCCAGTCGATCGGCCAGATGCGCGAAACCTATGGCGGCCGCGACGCCACATCGAAATGGTTCGAGAGCGCGTCCTGGGTGTCGTTTGCGGCAATCAACGATCCGGAAACCGCCGACTACATCTCGCGGCGATGCGGCAACACGACCGTGGAGGTCGATCAGCTCAGCCGGACCTCGCAGATGTCGGGATCGTCGCGGACGCGCTCGAAGCAGTTGGCGGGACGGCCGCTGATCCTGCCGGAGGAAGTGCTGCGCATGCGCGGTGACGAGCAGATCGTCTTCACCGCGGGCAACCCGCCGCTGAGGTGCGGACGCGCGATCTGGTTCCGGCGCGAGGACATGAAATCGGTCGTAGGCAAGAACCGGTTCCACTGAACCGAGTGACCAAAACAATGGTGCGACGGAAAGGTTGATTCCCGCCCCAGGAAGAATGTCCGACCGAGCGCGGCTGAGAGCGGCCGCGCGATCACGCTATGCTTGCCAGCTGTCGCGATGTGTCGACAATGGCGGCACAGGGGGAGACGACAATGGCATTCTTCAGATGGCTGTTCGGCGGATCGAAATCGAACGAAGCGGCAAGATCTTCGACCCGCAACGGCTGGACCGTTTCCGAGAACGACAATCCGACGATGGTCGAAGGATCGACGCGCGTCACGGTCTTCCCGCAGGATCGTGGCTGGAAATTCTGCATCGCGGATGTCGAAGACAATGAGGAGCCCTACTTCTCGGAAGCCTACGCCAGCGAAGGCGCCGCAAAGGAGGAAGCGCTCGCCTATCTTCGTGGAGGCCCGTCACGGCACGAGCCTTTGTCGGCAGTGTACGCTGAGAATCGCCGTGAACGGTGGGAAGAACACATTCGGGACCGCGCATCGCTGATCGCTGAGATGGAGCGCTCCCTTTCGACAAACACCGAACTGGCCATCACGGCGCTGCGGAAACCGCAGGCCAAGGTCGCAAGCCACCTGAAGCAGCTTGACTGGCAGATCGCCGAATATAATCGCGCCGGTGTGTCGTCCGAACTGATCGCGTTGGCCGAGCGGCAGAAGCAGAAGCTGGCAAGACTTGCCGAAGAGATCGACAGCAGGATCAAGGCCAGACAGGCGCAACGCCCGGCGCGAAAGCCGCTGCTCTCCGACAGCCGCTTGTCGCCGGAACTGGCCGAAAAAATCGATGACCTGATCGACCTGTTCGCCAGGGAACCGATCATGGATGACAAGAAGCGGGAGCGGCTGAGCCGGCAGGCGACGCGCGCGGCAACGCAGAAGATGCTGGACGAGGGGCTCACCTATGGCGAGGGTTCTGGCGCGCCGGACTTTTTGAACCAGGACGATGCCTCGTTTCGGGCTTTCATGAAGACCGCCGATCAGGATCTCGCCTGGCAATGCGACACGGTGAGCGACGCCTTCAGGCATTACCTCATCACGGGCGAGATTCCGGCGCCGCACTATCCGATGAGGGTCGCGGTTCTGTTGCGCAAGGAGAAGGATTTCGAGCGGGAGAAGCGCTTCCTGGCAGCATGGTGCAGACATTTCCCGTCGGGCAACGGCACCACCTACGCCAAACTTGTCGAACGAGCGAGGCAGTCAGGCGCTGTCCCTGAGTGACATCAATTTCATGAATCGATCACCTGCCATCGATTCAGGAAACGCGTTGGACGGCGCTTCCACAGGAAGCGAGACTGTGGGGCATGAGCAATTCCGAACCCGCGCCCGTCCACCTTCGCCGTATCGATCCGGCGCAGAACATGCGCCGCTTTTACAGCCTCAGCATCCAGCCGACGCTGTTCGGCGGGGCGTCCCTCGTCCGCGACTGGGGCCGGATCGGAACCCGCGGGCAGATTATGGTCGAAACCTTCGATCATGCGGCGGAAGCTACCCATGCATTGGGCCGGCTTGAGAAGACGAAAAGGCGCCGCGGCTACCAGGATGCTCGAAGGCGCTGAACGACCCGGTCAACGGACAAGACAGGACGACGGCCCCACCTCGCGGCGGGGCCGTCTGGTAGTCAGTCCCGGGCCGTTGGGGCGGGACCAGATGAGCTGCAGGCCTTCCTGGCCTTCCACCTCGATCAGGGTGGCGTAGATCGGAGCGGGGAAGCTCGGGTCGTCCAGCTTGATCGACAGGTAGTCGCGGCCCTCGTTGGAGACCTTCTGCCAGGCGGCGCCGAGCTCAACGTTGGCGCCGGCGAAGATGCGGAAGTGCGGACCCTTGTCGGAGGGATTGTCGACGCGGACCAGCTTGGCCTTGACGTTGAGGTTGAGGGTTTTGATGACTCCGGAAAAGCCGTTGGCCGAAGAGGTGAAGGTGCCGATGGTAGCCATGTGTCTCATTCCTTTGGTTTTCTCGGGCCGCGCCCATCGCGACCTCGATGACGGTCTTGAGATCGGAGGCGATCGGCCTGCACCCCACCGGGGTCCCCGTTGCGCTTGCGCAATGGGGTGGTCCTTAGGGCTGGAACGTGAGTGGAAGGCGGCCGGAAGAGACTTTCTTGATCCGCAAGGAATGGCGGAAAAACCGGGGTCCCCACGCGACCTGTCGCGTGGGGTGGTTTCGACAGGGGAAGAAAGTCTCGGACGGCCGTTGCAGGGTGAAGATCGAGAGACCGCGCGAGCGGGATCGTCCTTCGGTCAGACCCCGTCACATCGAGGACGCAGATGGACGTGGCCTTCGAAACATCCGGAATGAGAACAGGCGATCTATTGGCATGATCACACCGGCGACACACCGGCGGACAAGCTCACGATCGGCCCCCAGCAAGGGGCAGGTTTCGCCGAGAAGCCGCACACGTGTCGCCTCGGCGCTTCGTTTCGCAGGAGCAACCGGGCTCCGCCACCGCAAAGGGAACCTGAACGGGCAGATGCGCACCGCCGATCATGGGCGCCCGCTCCTCGCCTGTTCTACCCGCCTGGTCGAGGCGACCGGCGAGGCAAGGACCTGCCATGCCGGTGTTGCCCTCAAGTACCGAGGCTGCGGCTCGAAGGCTCCTCCGCAAGGCGGAGCCGCGCCCTGAACCGAACAGCCGACGGAACACGCGCGCGGCTACAGGGCGCCACCCAGGGCGCCCGCTGCGGCCGGCCCGGTGGAAGTGATCACGTTTTCAGTGCGGGGTGCCGCCCACCCGCAAACCTTTGCCGACCGGGACGCCTTTTCGGCGAGGAGCCGGGCATATCGGCCGTGGATAGCGTCCCGCTCGAGATAGCGGGGTTGGAAGCCGAAGAGGTCCGCGACCTCCCGGCGAACCGAAGCCAGAAGATCGGCTTCGGCGTTGGACAGCATCCGGGTTGGCCAACCTCGGACATAGAGCATGGCCGGCGTGATCCGGCTTTCCGCCGCAATCCTGCGCGCGGCCCTGGCCTTTGCGTGCATCAACCTGTCCCGCTGTTGGCGATCGAGGAGCTGGGGCGCGATATCGCCCAGCCATCTTCCGTCCTGAAACGCGAAGGTGCTGCGGATTTCGAGCGACACCATGCGCCTGTAGAGATCGTGGCTCTCGGGCTGTCCGGTCGCCGCGACAAGGTCGGGAAGGCTGGACATGATGCAGAAGCGGCAGGAGACGCGACTCATCCCGAAACCGCGATATTCGGGATGCGATCGCAATCCATGTCGGGCGATGCAGGCAAACACGTAATCTTCGCTCCAATCGAGGATCGGCGGCCAGTTCCACAGATGCCCGCCGCGATCGAGATCGGCGATGGCGGATTTGGCGCGCCTGCGGCTCTCACGTCGGATGCCGGTGACGTTGATCACGCTCTCCCCCGGAAAGCGCGCCTTCAACGTCGCCGTGATCAAGTGCGTCTTCATCTCGGACGTGCAAAAGCGGAGCGATGGCGTGCTCCAGCAGGGGACGAGCGTGACGGTGGCGAGATCCTGATAGCGCGCCATGCTCGATTGCCAGCGGCTTTCCCAACGCTCCATCAGACCGCCCTTGTCGCGGCGCAGGACGACGAGTTCGATGCCGAGGTGATCGGCAAGTTGTTGACAGACGGGATGCGAGTCCAGCCACTCGACCGAACCGAGGTGACTGTGAACCAGAAGGCGCGGGCCGGTATGACCGACCCGGTCGAGATGCTCGCAGACCGAGAGCGCCGAGGCCTGGCTGTCCTTCCCGCCGGAGACGCCGATCGCGACGGGAGACCCCGTCGCGATCAAGGCTTCCATAGCCGGAGTGATCGCAAGACGCATCACGCCGCCTCGCGCTCTTGCGCCTGCGGCTGAAGGCTGTGGAGATAGTTCACCGCGCGTTGCGCATGAGCGGCCGCGGTGAAAATCGCCTTGCGGTCATTCTTGAGCACGGTGAGCCAACCGGCAAGGTAACTTGCGTGGTCGGCCCTAGGCTCGAGCTCCGGCACGATGCCGAGATCGGCAGCCAAAAAACACCCGCCCAAATCGGCGACGAGTTCCTCGTGGGCGCGGAACGAGCGATCCTTGTAATAGCGGGAGAGATTGCGGTCGAGCCGCTTTTCCGAACCAACCCAATGGGTCAGTTCGTGTCCGAGCGTGGCATAGTAGCTGGCCGCGTCACGAAAACTCTCGAACGGCGGCATTTGTACGATGTCGAGAGCCGGATTGAAATATGCCTTGTCGCCGCCGTGCCGGATGACCGCTCCGGTATTGGCGAAGAAGGCATCCGCGTTTTCGATCCGTTCGACCGGATCGGACACAGGTGCTGGATTGCCGTAATACTGTTGGGGAAGGCCCTCGATCTGGTCGGCGCAAAAGACCGTGTAGGCCTTGAGGAACGGGATGCCGCGTTCGACCTCGTCGCCTTGTGCGTCGACCTCTGTCCGGGTGAAGCGGCTGGCATAGACGACGGTTGCGCCGCTCTCGCCCTTGCGGACATGACCGCCCAGCTCGATGCTTTGTTTGAAGGTCATCCAGGTCGGAGAAGCGAAGCCTCTCGCAACCGCCTCCGACCAGAGAAGCAGCGTATTGATGCCCTGGTATGGCAACCCGTTATGGCGCAGCGGGCGCGTGATGCGGCCGGTGGCGTTTGCCGCACTCCAGGGCCTGACCCAGGGACGCACGCCCTTTTCCAGATCCGCGACGATCCGGCATTTTCGAGGCCGCGCCGATCGCGGCCCCGTCACGAGGTCCGCGCGGCGGAGCGGGAAGGCTGGCGGCGCACCTGAAAGGCCGCAGCGTCAGCGCAGGACGGCGCAGCCGTTGCGCCGGCCGACTGGCTCCGCCAGGACCACGGACAGGACGGGGCAACGCGCGGGCGGCGGAAAACCGAAAGGCGGCGCCGGGCGGCGCCGCGTTTCGGTGCGAAGCTGATCCGCTCAGTGAACCGACCGGCCGCCCGAATAGGGATCGTAGATGTAGAGCGCCTCGACTTCGTCGCCTTCGAGTTCGTCCTCGGGCAGCACGCCGTAGTTTTCCGCGCCGATCTGGAAGAGGATCACGGTGGTCATGAGGGTGCGGGCGAGGCTCCAGGCATGCCCTTGTGCGAGAGAAAGATCGGACATCTGAGGGCTCCATCCTGGGAGCGGGCCAATTCCCGCTCGATGGCTCCGTCAGTGTCCGGCTCCGGGCGCGATCACCGCGCAGGCGAAGACAAGCGGCCGCACGCCTCGCGTAGCGGACCCTTGATGGGTTGATCGTGGTAGATCCGGAGCCGGACCAGGAATGCCATCACAAGAGAGCGGAACTGGACCACCGCGGATCAGAGCCCGGTGGCACATGATATCCGCCGCACAGGCTGGAGCAGCTTGACAGCTTTCCGTCCCGCAGCGAGGTCTATCTTGGGATGACGCGGTGGAAGGCGAAGTTCGCCCGGCGCCGGTGACGAGCGTCAGGTCCGCTTCACGGCCTTGATGGCGGAGGCGCGGGCCGATTGCTTGATGGTCGTGGCGATCTTGCGGAGGAACGCCGCGCTGACCGAACCGATGGGCTCCGTTGAAACAAAGTCGTAGTCCTTGTCCATCTCGACGCGATTGAATTCGTCGAGAATGATCCAGCACGGGGCGAAAAGGCCGATGCGTCGGCACTCGATTTCCGGGACGCTCAGCGCGAGCTGATCGGCAAGAGGTTGCCTGGAGGTGAAAGGAAAGAGAAACACGACATCGGGATTGCCCGGCGTCTTGATGACGATGCAGACAGGGCGCGGTTTCCGGCCGGATTCCTCGCCCTTTTCCGCTTCGCGATGCCACAGATATTGGAACTCGGCGACGTCGCCCTGCTCAAGCATCGTCTTTGGCAGGTTCGAGAATGGCATCCAGTCCCGACATCAGTTCCTCATGGACGTCTTCGGGCGCATCGTGCAGAGAGTACGACTTCGTCGGACTTGGCTCGCCGCGCATGCGGTGATAGTCGCGGGCGGAGAGAACAAAAAGCTTCTCCTTGCCGTGCTTGGTGAGCACGACCGGTTCGATCATCGCCGCCTCGAGGATTTCACCCGAAGAGCGGTTCATGTCGGAGAAGGTGTATTGCTTCATCGCACGGCTCCCACGTTTTACGTAAAGTAGGTAATCTAGGTTGTTTTGTCAATCCGGTACGCCGAAACGACGAAGAAAAAGGCGGAGCCGAAGCTCCGCCCGGGCGGCTTAACCGAGGGCAGCCATTTGGAGTTCGGCCGCCTTGCGGTCGACGGTCTGACCGGGGTTCTCGACCGGGCGCTCGAACGGCTTCCATTTCTCGCCGACAATCTGTTCGTAGGCAGCAGCAGCGCCCTCGGCGGCCACGCGCAGTGCGTGAGACTGAATGCCCATGTCGGCGGCGAACTCGCGTTTCCGCTGCGCGGCGCTGTCGAAACCGACCGGGCCGTCGAGGTCTTCGTCGCGCGCATCGTTGGCGGACTTGGCCGTGGCGTCGCGGGCTTCGATCACCGCGCGGCTGTAGAACTGACCCGCGCCATGCGCCGAACGATGAAGGCGCCGACGATGCGCTGGAGGTGGATCTGCATGGCCCGTTCGCCCAAGCCCTCGTTGAGGGCCTCGGC
The DNA here is from genome assembly GCF_053848045.1 of Mesorhizobium sp. BHbdii. Lineage (NCBI taxonomy): Bacteria > Pseudomonadati > Pseudomonadota > Alphaproteobacteria > Hyphomicrobiales > Phyllobacteriaceae > Mesorhizobium > Mesorhizobium sp. BHbdii. The sequence goes on from NZ_JBSPKX010000013.1 coordinate 25,065, forward strand.
GGTCTCGATGATCAGCTTCTCGTGCAGATCGCGAATGCCGTCACTGTCGAGGACGGGCAGGCCGAAGCTTTGAGAGATGAGGTTGGCCTGGCCGGCATCCGGGCAACAGAGCCGGACCATTTCGATTGTGGTGCCTTTGCGGAGCGCCACCACGCGTGTGGACGGACGGGATGAGCGGGCGGTCTTGGGCATGGGTAGTTCCTTGTCCTTGAGTTTCCCGAAAGCCTGGACCGGTCCCTTGACCGGCCCTCCCTTCGGGCGCGGTCCAGACCAAACCGGCGGACGGACGGGCGCTTCAAGGTCCGGAAGGGCCGGCGCGAGCAGGGCAGGTTTGCGGACAAGCAGGGCTTTCAGCCCTCGCGCGGGACGCGGGCCCGCCTTGCCGAGCGTGGCTCTTTCCGGCCGCCCCGCGGCGCGGAACGCGGCCTTGAAGCGAACGGCCGCCGGTTCAGGACCGCACACCGAACGAAGGGAGGCCGGTCGAGGGCCTGACCATCGACACGGGGAACCCAAGGGCAAATCGCCATGAGCAATCGCCCTGCCACCTGTCCGCCTGTTCACATGCCGATCCTGCACCGTCCGAGGACGGGCCCTGCGCCCGAACGACCGGCTGGCGCTCCAGGGGCAAAGCGCCTGCCTCGCGGCAGACCGGCTCACCAATGTGCCGCACGACGCTGATCGAGACCATTACCATACCGCTCGCGGAAACGGGCGATCGCCAGATCCTGCCGCGCGAGTTTTCGGACAAGCGCGTCGATTTCCGGTTGGCGCTCGGCGGTCACCGCCGCAAGCTGTGCGCGATATCGCGCGAGAAACGCGGCCGGTTCGGGCGGTTTGCCACGATGAAAACCGGAATGCCGGCGCCCGATGGCCGGGATCAGCGCCGTCATGCGGCGCGTGATCTGCCGGTCGATGATGTCGAGCTGGCGCTGGACCTGACGCCGGGCTTCCTCCATCCGCAGGAGCTCGGCGCGGTGTTCGGGCGACAACGTCATGATGCCCGCCTCCCCTGCCAGCCGACGAAACTCGACGCGCCCGCATAGACGGGGTGTCGATCGGGATCGATGACGAAGGCGAACCGGCCGATCTCGTATTCCTCGGCGGGAACCAGGAAGCGACGCTCCTCCGTGCCGACGCCGCGCCTGCCGCCAGGCGTGGCAACACACTCGACGAACCCCTTTTCGTGCTGCGAGGCGATCGCGGAGACCACGATCCAGTCGGCCGCGTGCTTCCTGAAAAAGGCGCGCTCGTCCTTCTTCCTCGATTCGCCTGGCTGAAGCACCGTCCCGGTGATCGTCTCCCAGGCATCAGGATAGCCATCCTTGACGGTCGCTTCGGCACAGCGGCGCTCGAAGCCGGTAAAGAGATGCGGGAAGGTGAACGCAACGATCGCCCAGGCTTCGTCTTCCTCATAAAAACCATCCGCCGCCCGGAGGATGGAGTGGACCCTGCCGTTCCTCTCCGGCGAGAGATGGAAGCCACCATGGCCGGCGGTCGAGTGGAAGGTTACGCCACCGGCATAAATTGTGGCGCCCTGCGACGGTCCCCACGGCGTGTGCGTCGGAGTTCGGTCTTCGCGGCGATCGAGCGCCAGCAGCTCACGCTGATGCTCGGCCTGTTCGAGCACCTTGACCCTGAAGGCCGCCTCGTCGGGCAATTCGCCGGAATGGCCGTAGAAATCCGAGTGGATCCACTCCGACAGCGGCCGGCGAATCCGCCAGCCACTGACGAGATAGTGCCGTCCGTTGCGGGCCGTCACCATGGCGTAGGCAAGTTCGCCCACGCGCGCGGCGTGGAGCCCGTCCGCGGTGCGCCCGAACTCCACGTCAGGAAGCCCGGAGGTGGCGACACATTTGTCTGTTGCTGGAATGTCGGACATTACGCCGCCCTCCCCTCAACGACATCGGCCGCGATCTCGTCGGCCGTGACCTCTTCAATAATCGCGCGCGGATAGCCATGGCGGGTGAGCCATTCCTCGGCCGCCTGGCGGTTGGCGGCAAGGTGAACCAGTTCGGCGTCCTCGCCGGGGCGCTCGAACACGCGGACGGAACCGACAGCAGGACGTTCGAGAATCGTGAAACTCAATCGTGACTCCAGCGAGAATGTCCGGTGAACCCGGATGGCGACCACGCCCTGAGAGCCATAGTCGGCCTCATGCAGGGTGAAGTTGGCGGCGTGCGAAACACTGGCGATCTCCCTTTCACCCTGTTTGCGGATCAGCCGGCCTTTGCCGTTGTTGGTCCGCCAGGTCGAGAGCTGTCTGCGGTGCCGCTCGGGCGGACGCGGTCTGCCGTCCGACCATGCAATGACTGAGCCGAAGGTGCCTGTAAAACGAGATGCGCGGACATGCTTGTCCTCCGTGTTCGAGCTGGTGGAAACGAAACCGCCGCCGGAACGACCGGCGGCGGTGATGGGCGTTCAAAGCAATAGGAGGGGAGCTGCTATTCGGCGGCTTCCCGAAACCCTTCGGGACCATCCTCGTCTTCAGCGATGGGATCGAGGATGTCGGTCGCCTCGGAAACGGGTTCGTCCTGATCGGGCGGCGGGTTGTCTTCGCCGTCGCCATCATTGACGCTGTGGTCAGTGCGCCACTGTGCGAGAGCCGTCCTGCCCGGCGCGAACAGGGCCGAGGGATGCACGAAATGCCCCTCCTTGAAGTGTTCGACCAGAGCCTCGCGCGTGTCCTTGACCCGCTGCCGCGGCAGCACCGACGTTCCTTCGCAGGAGGCCTCGAGCGCAGGACGCGACAAGCAGGACAGGAAGTCTTCCGTGCCCATATTGGCCAGGAATCGATCGGCGCCGATCACATCGCCGGCGACAAGCGCCAGAATGCCGGATTTGCTGATGTTCTCCCGGCAAGAGAGAACTTCGATCAGCACATTGCGCATGGCCACGCGCAGCGTGTCCCTGTCGAAGGCGAGCTTGCCCTCTTGATCGAACAGCATCACCGCATGCCGGCCGAAGCGATTGCCGAAGCGGTAATCACCGCCGGCGCCGGAATCGACACGAACGTTCTGGCCGGCGAAGGCGAGCACCATCAGCGCCATCAGCGTATCGTCCTCGATCGGCGCTTGGCCCAGCGCCTCGTGCAGGGCATCGGTGCGCAGGTCGCCGATCATGTCGATGCCCTTCCGGGTCACGTCCGGGCGGGGCTTCGACACCGCGACCGGCTCATCGGCGGCCTCGCCCGCGGCGGCGCCCTTCCCCTTCTTCTTGTCCTCGGGCATCCGGAACGCGACCGACTGCACCTTGCCGTCACGGTCGAGATACATGGCAGTGATCGGACCTCGACGGCTTGCCATAGACGCGCTCTGCCTTCTTCGGCAGCTCCGGCTGGCCCCAATTGTTGGCCTCGGTGATGACGCCCTTCTTGGGAAGATTGTTCGTCATCCATTCCTGCTGCGCGCCGAGGAAGGCTTCCACATCGGTGGTGTAGCGGCTGTCCTCGTCGGCTGGCGCGAACAGGTCCTCGACCCAGGCGATGCCATAGGCCTGCGCCAGTTCATCCCCGAAGCTGGCGTCACGCGCATACATGCGGGTCTTGGCAAGACCGTTGGCAACGCTCCACCAGGAAACCTGCGGATCACCCTTCGACGGCTTGTGCGCCTTCCAGACTTGCCTTTGCTCCTCGACAGAGGCCGCCGCGATGGTGCGCAGCTGACGCTCGTCGGGCATGTCGCCCTTGGCCATCTGGTCGAGCATGGCCGGCAGCACATTGGCGAGCAGGCGCAGCTTCCTGATCTGTCGCACCGGCAGGGCCAGGGCGACGGCGATCGCCTCCTCCGTCCAGCCGAGCGCAACCAGGCGTTCGATCGCCCGCCATTGATCGACGGGATTGAGCTGCTCATGCGCCAGCGTCTCCGCCAGCGAGCGCATCGCGCCCCCGTCTTCGGCACGCTCGATCACCAGCACGGCGATTTCTTCCAGACCGGCCGCGATCGCCTGCTTCACGCGACGATGACCGGCATCGATGACATAGCCATTGCCGCCGTCCGGTTCCGGCGCGACGACGGGCGGCTGCACGATGCCGACGGCCTTGATCGTGGCCAGCAGCAGCGCGTCCGCCTGCGCGCTCGCCTTCGAGCGCCGTGCCTTGTCGGGATTGTCCTTCAGCGCGCGCGGATCGACAATTTTCAGTTCCATGGAAGTGCTCCTTCACGGGGTTGCCGGACGCCGCCAAACGCTTGCGTCCTTCCTCGTCTTCTTGCCTGGAAGACATCCCCCGGCCCGAGGAGCGGACGGGCGCGGTTGAGCGCCAGCGTCAGCGGACCGCCCGATCTGCGAGCGGGCATTTTTCGCTCTTATCCTTTTCCTCCCCTTCCTCCTCTCTGCGACCTACAAGCGAACCATCCGACGCCGGCGCCGCCAGGAATTGTATCGTGGCTTCCGCAATGCCGGATATCGGCGCGCCTCCTGCATCGCCAGCACCCGATCCATCCTGAATCTCTCGGCGAGCGCATGGACGATCTTCCGGGAAGCGATGATCTGGGGCCGATGGTGCGCGGCGTGGACGAGATTCTGCCGCTGCACGGCGACGACGACCGCATGGCCGTCGGCACGTCCCGGCAGCAATCCCCACAGAAAGCGGCGCTCGACCGAGGTCTCGTTCGAGCGGCTCCGTGCCTGCAAAGTCGAAGAACACCGGAGCACGGCATTCGAGCCAGGCGCTTGGGAAGCACTCCGCCGGGAATGGTGTCGTATATACGCCCTGCAATGGCGAACGACGCAGTGAAGGACGGCCGTCAGAAAAGCGCGGCAAATCCCGCTTCAACCGGGTCCCGTCCACGATCCAGATCATGTTGCCGTGGAAGCGTTCGCGTGCGTCACGTTCTTCAGGATGCGAATACTGGAACTCGAGGGCGAGGCCGTGATCGGTCCCTACATCCGCAATATGCCGCTCGCCCCTGGCATCGCGCTGGATGACTCCTGCCAGATGGGTGGGAAAAGATTTTTCCAGTTTCGATGCCAGGGGGTTTCCGGTTCCGACCAGGGATCGCAGGGCCGTACGCCACGATGCGCCCAATAGTGAATGCGCTGGTTGCCGCATTTCGGTGTCATGGGCTGCCCGCAGCCAGGGCAAGCGCCAGTCAGACCGGGTTCGGCTTCGCGCCGTTCATTGTTCACCAATGCGTACCGCATGGATCCTCCATATGGGTTGAGGCGACCGCCTGTCGGGCAGCAGCCGGATTGTTGTTCTTGATGGAAATCTCTGTGCAGCGCGGCCAGCCTATGCTGGTGCTGTTTCTTCCGGCGTGACGGGATTTCCGCTCGCCGGTTATCGGGATGGCTTGATTCTATGCCTGGCGCCATCCTTTGCTCAGACACCTTCAACCTACCGAAACCTTGCTGCCGGTCAATGCGCTGGCGGCATGACCTCGCAGGACCGGCAGCCAGCGTCGAGCCTGCTATGCGGCAGTGCGCAAATCCTGACCATTGTCCGAAGCGGCAAGATCAGCCTCGACCCCCGCAAGTTGCCGGCGCTTCTCAGCGAGTTCGCCGGCGAAAGCGAACCCGCCCCCCTGACGCGAGCGATAGGAGGACAGCCTGCGCTTCGCATCGGCAAGGCACTGACGACAGCGTTCCCGCTCTTCCTCGAACCCGTCGAGCGCATGCTCGAGCCGAGCGACGGCCCCCAGCGGCGTAACGGTGATTGGAAGCTCGATCTCGGAACCGGCGCCGGTGCATCAGCAAGATGGTGTAGCGATAGCCGTCCTTTCCGAAGCGCTCGCCGGAATATTCCAGATTGAACCCTCCGACGGTGGCAATGACGAACTCGCCTTCTTGGCTGAGCTGCACGAGGGTGAGAATTTCCTTAAAGAGCGCGCGGCCGGCGGGCTTGCGCTCATGGAAGGTCTGGGTACCGACCTGCATGCGGAAGGCATCGCCGGTGGTGGGAACCAGCCTCTCGATATCCTGGGCGATCTCGCCGATGCGGCGTGTCGAGGATTGGATATCGCGTTCGGCATCGCGGATCTGCCGGCGGATGGCGAACTGGTCGTCCTGATGCGCGGACCGCAGAGCGTGACGCCCAGCGTGGAAGGAAGTCCGTGCAGCACCATGCCGACGCTGTCGCCGACAAGGACGATGTCGCAATGCCGGTCCACCAGCCTCGCGATCGGCGTGGTATAGGCCGTCAGGCAGACGAGCGGAGCGCCGCCCTTGCGTGAACGAACCTCGGGTGGCGTGATCGTCTTGATGTCAACACCCGTGCTAACCAGAGGCCTCCTTCCCCAGCGTTACCGACAATGGGTGTCGCGTTTGGCACATGTTTGTGCAGGTGCGAAGAGCTAAATTCGCCGTCGTGCGCGTGTCGACGCGGGCATTGATATGTTACAGAACAGAGTTAAATCGGTTCAGCTGCTTCCGCGCCGAAGCTCTGCCAAACGCCTTCGGAGACCATGGACGATCGCGCCAGAAGGACCACCAAAGCCAGGGGCCGGGCCAAGGCCAATGACCTCAAGGCGGACCTGATCGCCGTCGTCGTCGCGGTCAACGAGGGCGCACCATCGGTTCTGACGATCGGAAAGGCGGACGGCCTGCCGTCCGGCCCGTTCGAACTTGCCCATCGCTCGCTGCAGCAGGGGCTCAGGGCCTGGGTCGAACAGCAGACCGGCCAGCCGCTCGGCTATATCGAGCAGCTCTACACCTTCGCCGACCGCGACCGGGCCGGCGCGGACCAACGCGTCATTTCGATCAGCTATCTCGCGCTGACACGCGACGAGGAGGCGGCGCTCGATACGGGAGCCTCGGCGAAGCGCCGCTGGCGGAGCTGGTACGATTACTTCCCGTGGGAAGATCATCGCGCCAGCTCGCCGGCACTCGTGCTGGACGAGTTGCGGCCGCGCCTGATCGAATGGGCCGAGCGCGCGGACGATCCCGCAACGCGCCTCGAGCGCCGTCACCGGGCGGCGATCGCCTTCGGTTTCGACGACCGGTCGTGGCACGAGGAGCTCGCCCTGCAGCGCTACGAGCTGCTCTACGAGGCAGCCCTCGTCGAGGAGGCAAATCGTGGGCGGCAATCCGCCGTACCCTCCCCAGTGCCGGGCAAGACGATGATCGCCGATCACCGCCGCATCCTGGCGACGGCGATCGCTCGGCTAAGGACCAAGATCAAGTACCGGCCGGTCGTCTTCGAGCTGATGCCCCCTTCCTTCACCCTGTTGCAGCTGCAGAAGACCGTCGAGGCGCTCGCCGGCCGATTCATCCACAAGCCGAATTTTCGGCGGCTGATCGAGCAGAACGAGCTGGTCGAGGAGACCGGCGAGACCACCGGCGAGACCGGCGGACGGCCGGCAAAACTCTACCGCTTCCGCCGCGCCGTTCTCGACGAGCGGCCGGTAGCCGGCTCAAGATTGCCGCTCGCGCGGGCTTGACATCCCCTTATACTCAAGGCAGGAATATGCGCCTTATATTCAGCTAGAGTATAATTGGAGGCGTCGATGACTGCCGTGCCGGCCCCGGCCGCGTCCCTTTACGACCGCGTGCGGCGCGTGATCCCGCCGATCGAATGGCCGACCTTCGCCGGTGACATCGATGCGATCCTGGCGCTGAAGCGCGAGCGCAACGCCGTCATCCTGGCGCACAATTACCAGACGCCGGAGATCTTCCACTGCGTCGCCGACATTGTCGGGGATAGCCTTGCGCTGGCCAGGAAGGCGATGGAGGTGGACGCCGACCTCATCGTCGTCGCCGGGGTGCATTTCATGGCCGAGACAGCCAAGCTCCTCAATCCCGACAAAACCGTGCTCATCCCCGACATGGCCGCCGGCTGCTCGCTGGCCGAATCCATCACCCCGGCGGATGTGCGGCTGATGCGCCAGCGCTACCCCGGCGTGCCGGTCGTCACCTATGTCAACACGTCGGCCGCGGTGAAGGCCGAATCCGACATCTGCTGCACCTCGGGCAATGCCAGGGCGATCGTGGAATCGCTCGGAGTCCCGCGCGTCATCATGCTGCCCGACGAATATCTGGCGAAGAACATTGCCGCTGAGACGGACGTCGAGATCATCGCCTGGCGAGGCCATTGCGAGGTTCATGAGCGTTTCACGCCAGCCGACATCATTGAGCTTCGCGAAGGCAACCCCGGCGTCATCGTGCTCGCTCATCCCGAATGCCCGCCCGACGTGGTCGCGCAGGCAGACTTCGCCGGCTCGACGGCGGCGATGTCGGACTATGTGGGGAGGGTAGGGCCGGCGCGCGTGGCGCTGATCACCGAATGCTCGATGAGCGACAATGTCGCCGTCGCCCATCCGGAAGTCGACTTCGTGCGCCCCTGCAATCTCTGCCCGCACATGAAGCGGATCACACTTCGCAACATCCGCGCGGCGCTCGAACAGGACCGCCACCGGATCACTATCGATCCGCAAATCGCCGCCCGCGCGCGCCGGGCAGTGGAGCGCATGCTTCTCCAATGAACGTCGATGTGCTTGATATCGGCGGCGCGCCGGTCATCATCGGCGCCGGCGTCGCCGGGATGATGACGGCGCTTCATCTGGCGCCGGAACCGGTCATGCTCCTCACCAAAGGGCCGCTCGGCGCCGACGCCTGCAGCGACCTGGCGCAGGGCGGCCTGGCGGCGAGCCTCGGCGACGACGACAGTCCGGAACTCCATCTTGCCGACACGCTTGCCGCGGGCGACGGGCTTTGCGACGCGGCGGTCACGCGGCGGATGGTCGAGGCCGCGCCGAACGCGATCAAATCGCTGGAGCGCCATGGCGTCGACTTCGACCGCGGCCCGGACGGCGCCCTGCGGCTTGGGCTCGAGGCGGCGCATGCGCGCCGGCGGATCGTGCATGCCGCCGGCGACGGCACGGGCCGTGAACTGGTCCGCGCGCTCGCGGCTGCCGTGCGCCGAACACCCTCGATCACGGTCCTCGAACAGATGGAGGCGCGCCGCCTGGTCGTGGAGGATGGAACGATCGCCGGCGTGGTGGCCGGCGGTGAGGCCGGCGCGGTCGCCCTGCCGACATGCCGCGCAGTGCTTGCGACCGGCGGCGTCGGCGGGCTTTTTCTCGACACCACCAATCCGCCAGGCGCCTGTGGCCACGGGCTGGCGCTCGCGGCCTCGGCCGGCGCGGAACTCGCCGATCTGGAATTCGTGCAGTTCCACCCAACCGCGCTCGACATTGCACGCCGACCGATGCCGCTGATCTCCGAGGCCGTGCGTGGCGAGGGCGCCATCCTGGTCGACGAGCGCGGCGAGCGTTTTCTGGCCAACACGCCGGGCGGCGAACTCGCGGCGCGCGACGTGGTCGCGCGAGCTATCTGGCATCACCGCGCTGCCGGACATCGCGTCTTCCTCGACGCCAGGCATAGCCTCGGCCCGCGCTTCGAAAAACGCTTTCCGGGCATCGCGCATCTTTGCCGCGAGGCCGGCATCGATCCGGCGACCGAGCCGATCCCCGTGCGCCCGGCGGCGCATTATCACATGGGCGGCGTGGCGGTCGACGACGCCGGCCGCACTTCGCTTGAAGGCCTGTGGGCCTGCGGCGAAGTCGCATCGACCGGGCTCCACGGCGCCAACCGGCTTGCCAGCAACTCCCTCATGGAGGCGGTCGTCTCGGCATCCTGTGTTGCCGAGAGCGTGGCCGGCGCATCCCGGACCTATCGACGTCGCATATCTTCCTCCTTTGTACCCTCGCGGCCGGACCCTTCCGGCATCCGTCCGACCGTCTCAGCCGCACTCGGCATCATCCGCGATGGCGAGACGCTGCGCGAAGCCGCGGGAAAATTGCTGCAAATCGCTGCCAACAACGCGGCGGCGTCCGATCCAGCCATGGTCGCTCTAGTGATCGCCATTGCCGCGCTTGGCCGCGAGGAGAGCCGCGGCTCGCACTTTCGAAATGATTTCCCCGGACGCGATCCAGATGCGCGCCGCTCTCGGCTCACTCTCAAGTCGGCAATACAGGCTGCGGTCGCCCTTAGCTGGCGGGTCCCGACACGGAGCACATCAATTGAAGTCAATCTCACCCCTGCCCCCACCCTGATAGAACCGATCGTGCGGACTGCCCTCCTGGAAGATCTGGGCAGAGCCGGCGACCTGACGAGCGATGCGGTGATTCCCCGTGAATGCACTGCCAGTTTGGTGCTCAAGGCCCGGCAGCCGGGTGTCGTCGCCGGGCTCGATCTCGCAGCCTTCGCCTTCCTGCTCGTCGATCCGGCGATCGACATGCACGTGCGACGGCCGGACGGGAGCGACATCTTCGTGGGCGAGACGATCGCCAAGGTGACCGGCCCGGCGCGCGGCCTGCTTGCGGCCGAGCGAACCGCTCTCAATTTCTTGTGCCGGCTGAGCGGCATTGCGACAGCCACGGCGGCAATCGTGGATGCGGTGCGCGGCCACAAGGCGCGGATCGTGTGCACCCGCAAGACGACGCCCGGTCTGCGCGCGCTCGAAAAATACGCCGTGCGCGCCGGCGGCGGCGCCAATCACCGCTTCGGGCTCGATGACGCGGTGCTGATCAAGGACAACCACATCGCCATTGCCGGCGATATCCGCACGGCCATCGAACGGGCGCGGGCCCGCGTCGGCCATATGGTCAAGATCGAGGTCGAGGTCGACACGCTAGATCAGCTCGAGATCGCGCTCGTCTCGAAGGTCGACGCGGTTCTCTTGGACAACATGTCGCTCGAGGATCTGGCGCGGGCAGTGGCGATGGTCGGCGGTCGCGCGATCACCGAAGCGTCGGGCCGGGTGACGCCGCAGACAGCGCCGGCAATCGCAGCAACCGGCGTCGATGTGATCTCGGTCGGATGGCTCACCCACAGCGCGCCGATCCTCGACATCGGTCTCGATGCGCCGGTCGACACAAACATCTGCACGCATCTGAACTGATGGACGGACACGCAACCGTGGCCTGGAGGGAATGAATGCGAAAAATCGTCGCCGACAAGCTGCACGGCATCCATGTGACAGGCGCCGATCTCGACTATCACGGCTCGATCACGCTCGATCCCGACCATTGCGAGCAGGCCGGCTTCCTGCCGATGGAATTTGTCGAGATCTGGAACAGGAATTCCGGGGCGCGAATTTCGACCTATGTGATCCTCGGCGACCGCGGCTCGCGCTGCTGCATCCTGAATGGCGCGGCCGCCCGCACCTGCCAGCCCGGCGATCCGTTGATCATCTGCAATTCGGCTTATGTGGAAGAAGCCCAACTCACCGCGCTCAAACCGCGGGTGCTGACCTTCGACCGTGACAACCGGATCACTGGGCGGCTGACCTATTCGGTCGAGCGCGATGGGACGGGCTACCGTTTTGCCATCCTCGACGAGGCCGGCGCCGCCCTCCCCGTCCCCGCGCTGGTCGGCCAATCATGACGATCCCCCTCCAGCCACGTCGCACCTGCGCACCACCGCATTTTAGAAGGAACTTGACCATGACGAAAGGATCGAATGACAGGCCGGACAAGGATCCGGCCGTCTCTCCATCTGACGAAGACCCTTTTGAGCCATCGCATGCGGGCGGCGCCCAAGGCGTGCGGAACGACGCTCCGGTTGCTCGCGGCGGCCGCTTCGCCGCGATCGCGGCGCGGCTTCAGGAAAAGCGCGAAACTGGCAGAGGCTCGAAGCAGTGAGCCAAAGGCTGCCATGCGACCGGGGCGAAGCGCTCACCTTCATCAGCGAACAGGTGAGGGAGCTACACCAGATGGCGTCTGCTCACCGGCTTGACCTCCTCGCCTACTTCCTGGACATGGCCTACCTCCAAGGCGGCGACACGATCCGGACCGAGTGTCCCTACGCCGAACGCGGGACCGCGGAGCAAGCTTCGGGCAGGGGGTTGGCGTGCGGTGAGTCCATTGCGGACCCGGCGGGTCCGATCGACGGGCGCGTTTTCCAGGTTCCGGCTCCGGCCGGCAGACACAAAACAGGTTCGGGCGCCTCGTCCCCGCAAACATCCCCAGAGGCTGATCCGCCTTCAAGGGTAATCACCATGACGACCGACACAACCGTGGAACTCACGTCGAACCCGGCGGCGGCACTGTCCCCTGGCGGCCCGTCCCGCTGGCACCGGGATGCCGCCCAGGCCATCCACGACATGCCGTTCAACGACATGCTCTTCCTGGCGCACACGATCCATCGCCAGAACTTCGACCGCAACCGGGTGCAACTGTCGCGGCTCCTGTCGATCAAGACCGGCGGCTGTCCAGAGGATTGCGGCTATTGCAGCCAGTCCGCGCACCATGCGTCGGGGCTCAAGGCCTCAAAACTGATGGAGGTCGAGCGCGTCATCGCCGAGGCGAGGAAGGCGCGTGACGCCGGCGCCACGCGCTATTGCATGGGCGCGGCCTGGCGCAGCCCCAAGGAGCGCGACATGGAGGAGGTCATCGCCATGGTCGAGGGGGTAAGAGCGCTCGGCATGGAAACCTGCATGACGCTCGGCATGCTCGAACCCCAACAAGCCGCGCGGCTGAAGGCGGCGGGCCTCGACTACTACAACCACAACATCGACACCTCCGAGCGCCACTACGGCGAAATCATCACCACCCGCAGCTTCGCCGACCGGCTGGAAACCCTCGAAAATGTCCGCGAGGCCGGGATAAAGGTCTGCTGCGGCGGCATTGTCGGCATGGGCGAGGACAAGGCCGACCGGATCGACATACTGGTGACCCTCGCCAACCTGCCCGAGCCGCCGGAAAGCGTGCCGATCAACATGCTGATCCCGATCCCGGGCACGCCGCTCGAACATGCCGAGCCGGTCGATCCGATCGACTTCGTGCGCATGATCGCACTCGCCCGGGTGATCATGCCGCAGTCCGACGTGCGCCTCTCGGCCGGCCGCACCGCGATGAGCGACGAACTCCAGGCGCTGTGCTTCTTCGCCGGCGCCAATTCGATCTTCGTCGGCGATACGCTGCTCACGGCCGACAATCCCGGCGAGGACAAGGACGGCGCTCTCTTCAGGCGCCTTGGCATCAAGCCCACGGAACGCGAAGCCCAATGACCGGTTATGGCACGATCGGCGAGCGGCCGCTCGACCGCTATGCGGCGAGCCTTGCCGGGCTCACCCGCAGGCATCGGTTGCGCCATCTGACCGGGCCCGAGGGGATCGATTTTGCCTCGAACGACTATCTTGGGCTCGCCCGCTCGAAACGGCTGGCGGATGCGGTGGCGATGGCGATCGCCGCCGGCACGCACGTCGGGGCGACCGGTTCGCGGCTGCTGCGCGGCAACACGCCTGAGCACGAGGCGCTCGAGGCGAAGGCCGCCCACTTCTTCGGCGCCGAGCGGGCGCTGTATTTCGGGAGCGGTTATGTCGCCAATACCGCGGTGCTGACCACCCTGCCGCAAAAGGGCGACCTGATCGTGCTCGACGAACTCGTCCATGCCAGCGCGCATGAGGGCGCCCGGGCCGGCCGCGCCGAGGTAAGGTTGGTCGCGCACAACGATGCCGACGCGGTAAACGACGCCATCCATGCCTGGCGCGCGACCGGCGGCACTGGCCGCCCCTGGATCGTGGTCGAAAGCCTTTATTCCATGGATGGCGACAAGGCGCCGCTGACCGACCTGATCGCGGTGGCCGATCGCCATGACGCGTTTCTCTTCGTCGACGAGGCCCACGCGACAGGCGTGTATGGCCCGAACGGGCGCGGCCTCGGCCATGATTTCGAGGGCCGCGACAATGTCGTTTCGCTCCACACCTGCGGCAAGGCGCTGGGTGGCTCCGGCGCTTTGGTGACCGGACCGACGGTGCTCCGCGACTATCTCGTCAACCGCTGCCGCCCCTTTATCTATGCCACCGCCCCCTCGCCGTTGATGGCGGTCGCGGCAGCGGAAGCGCTCGATATCCTTCGCGACGAACCCGAGCGCAGAAAACGGCTGGCCGAACATGTCGCCTTTGCCGGCGAAGCGATCGAGCTGCGCTGCGGTGTTGCGCCGAGCGGCTCGCAGATCCTGCCCTTTCCTGTCGGCGACAATCATCGCGTCATGGCGTTTGCCGCGGCCCTGCAGGGTCGCGGCTTCGACGTGCGTGGTATCCGGCCGCCGACCGTGCCGGAGGGCACCGCGCGGCTCAGAATCTCGCTGACGCTCAATATCGAAACGGCCGACATCGCCAATCTGGTCGAGGCGCTGGCCGAACTGCAGCGCATCACACGATGAGTAGAACCTTCGTCATCACCGGCACCGACACCGGCATCGGCAAGACCGTGCTTGCCGCCGGTCTCGCCGGCCTTTTGGGCGGCAGCTACTGGAAACCAATCCAGGCGGGGCTCGACGGCGAGACCGACAGTCAGACGGTCGCGCGCCTCGCCGAATTGCCCGACGAGCGGATCCTTCCAGAGGCCTGGCGCCTGCTGAAGCCGCTGTCGCCGCATCGCGCCGCCGAGCTCGAGGCAACCGAAATCGACCCCGACCGTCTCGCCCTGCCGGAAGTCGCGGGACCCCTGATTGTCGAGGGCGCCGGCGGTCTGATGGTGCCGCTCACCCGCAGGACCCTGTTCATCGATGTCTTTACCCACTGGCGCGCTCCCGTCGTGCTGTGCGCGCGCACGGCGCTCGGCACCATCAACCACACGCTCCTGTCGATCGAGGCGCTGCGCCGGCGCGACATCCGTGTGCTCGGCGTCGCCTTCATCGGCGAAGCGATGCCCGACACCGAATGCACGATTGCTTCGATGGGCGAGGTACGCGTGCTCGGCCGGCTGCCCCCGCTCGATCCGCTGACGCCTGAAACGCTGCGGCGGGCGATGAGCACCCATTTCGACAAGGCCGCGTTCGATGAGGTCTGCGCATGAGCCGCTCCGCCGTCTGGCACCCGTTTACCCAGCACGCCATCGAACCGCCGCCGACGACGATCGCGCGCACCGAGGGCGCCTGGCTCGAGACGCGCGAGGGCAAGCGCATCCTCGATGCGATCTCGTCCTGGTGGGTGATCACCCATGGCCACCGCCACCCGAAAATCATGGCGGCGATCCGCGACGCCACCGAGACGCTCGACCAGCTGATCTTCGCCGGTCTCACCCATGAGCCGGCCGAGCAACTGGCCTCGGCCCTGGTCGGGATGGCGCCGGCCGGCCTCGACCGGGTGTTTTATTCAGACAGCGGTTCGACCAGCGTCGAGGTCGCGCTGAAAATGGCTCTCGGGTATTTCCGCAACATCGGCACGCTACGCTCGCGCATCGTCGTGATGGAGCACGGCTATCACGGCGACACGATCGGGGCGATGAGTGTCGGGGCGCGCGGCGTCTTCAACGCCGCCTATGAGCCGCTGCTGTTCGAGGTCGACACCATCCCCTTTCCGGCCGTGGGCCGGGAGCAGAAAACCCTCGATGCATTTGAAGCCGTGACACGCGATCGCAGCGCCGCCGCTTTGATTGTCGAACCACTGGTGCTGGGCGCCGGCGGCATGCTGATCTATCCGGCACGAGTGCTGGCCGAACTGAAGGGGATCGCCGAGCGTTCCGGAACGCTGTTCATCGCCGACGAGGTGATGACCGGCTGGGGCCGCACCGGCACGCTGTTTGCCTGCGAGCAGGCTGCAATCGCGCCGGACATATTGTGCACCTCCAAGGGGCTGACGGGCGGCGCGGTGCCGCTCGCGGCGACGCTTGCCACCGATGCGATTTTTGAGGCGCACTATTTGAGGGACCGGACAAAAACCTTCTTCCATTCGAGTTCCTACACGGCCAATCCGATCGCCTGCGCGGCCGCACTCGCCAATGTCGGCATCTGGCAGGAAGAACCGGTGCTGGAGCGGCTCGCCGCCCTGGCGCGGATGCAGGACGAGAACTTGGCGCGATTCCGCGACGATCCGCGATTCGAGAATGTGCGCGCCATAGGCACCATCGCCGCGCTGGCCCTGTGCGTCGAGGGTGCCGGCTATCTCGCCGAAATCGGCCCAACGCTGCGTGCCTTGTTCCTCGAGCGTGGATTGCTGGTGAGGCCGCTCGGCAATGTCATCTATGTCATGCCGCCTTATTGCGTGACGTCGGACGAGCTCGACCGCCTCTACGACGCGATCGACGAAGCGGCCGACCTGGCGGGCAACGGCCAATGAACCGTACGGCGCGCCTAGTCGGGTTTGGCCATCATGTCCCGGGCCGAAAGGTCGAGAATGCCGAGATCGAGCAAAGCCTCGGACTGGATGCCGGCTGGATCGAGCAGCGCACCGGCATCCGCTCGCGCTTCTGGGCGGAGCCCGGCGACACGCTTTCGGGCCTCGCGGCCAAAGCGGGTGCGATGGCGCTGGACGATGCCGGCATCGATCGCAAGGACTTTGGCCTGCTCCTTCTTGCGACTTCGACGCCGGACCATCTGCTGCCGCCGAGCGCGCCGCTGGTGGCGCACCGGCTCGGCTGCGAAAACTCGGGCGCGGTCGATCTCGCCGGCGCTTGCGGCGGCTTCATCTATGCGCTGACCTTCGCCGAGGGGTATGTGCGCCTGCACAACCGACCGGCCGTCGTGATTGCCGCCAACATATTGAGCCGTAGGATCAACCCGGCCGAGCGTGCAAGCGCGGTGCTGTTCGCCGATGCCGCAGGCGCGGTGGTGCTCGTACCGTCCAGCGATCGGGCCCACGGCATTCTCGGGGCGTCCCTGAGCGCCGACGGCGGAGGCTATGGCCTGATCCGGATCCCGGCCGGCGGCAGCAGCCGTCCCTTCTCGGAAGAGATCGACATCGGTGACACACGAATGACCATCGCCGACGGACGCCAAGTGTTCGTCAAGGCGGTCGACATGATGAGGCGCTGTTCTGAAGAGGCGCTGGCGGCGGCCGGCCTCTCTGCCGACGACGTCACCCGCTTCGTGCCGCACCAGGCCAATGCCCGTATTTTTGACCCCGTCGGAAAGGCACTCGGCATCGCCGACGAGCGCATCGTCAAGACGATCGCAGAGTATGGCAATTCGTCGGCCGCGACGATCCCGCTGTCGCTGTCGGTCGCCCATCGTGCCAGATCAATTGAACCTGGCGAGAACCTTCTGCTGGTGGCTGCCGGGGCCGGGCTCACCGGCGGAGCGCTGGTGGTCGGTTTCTAACTCGGCAATCGGCATGTGGTCGCTCGGGTGCCCGGCAGGAGGACTGTGCTCGCTGCCGGGCATGTAGGCCTTGGGAGCGGTACGTTGCGCGATCAAAATAACAGGTCCTGACCGATGCCAACTTGCTAATCCTTTCGCTCGTTGGCCGCATTGCTGCGATATCCTTGCAAAAGCGCCCGATGTGGATCGAGGCTCAGATGTCGGGTTGCGTTCGCAGGTCATCACTCCGGGCCCTCGATTCACGCATCAAGCCGCTTCGGCGAGACTGCTTTTGACGGCGGCCGGCGCGAGGCCTATTGGCGAGGCACTTGGTGGTGGCGTTGGGCCTGCAGGGTCGGGCTGTCTCGGGGCGGCGCTGGTCGAGGCGCTTTTTCTTGCTTTTCAATGTTATCAACAGCTGCGCTTGTTTCTGGACCAATCTGTTGCGGGGACCCGTATTCCCGCCAATTCTCGTTGCAATGGCCCGCCTGGTCTGAAGTTGCCTTCGCGTGCTTCTGGCTCAACGGCAGTTGACAGGACGGCCGCGCTTCCTTCAGTTTGAGTGCCTCACCAGGGGAGTCCCGGCAAGGGGCTGAGATACTGCTATCGTGCGCAGTGACCCGTTGAACCTGATCCAGTTCATACTGGCGTAGGGACGGTGCGAGGTTTCGCGGGTCGGCCACCCGGCTTCGGCATTCGGGCAATGACCCGACAGCAAGCGAAGCTTCACTTCCTCCTCACCGCGTGGACTGGGTCTCCGTTGCACTGAGCAGGGAGGCTCACCATGGATACCCGGAACGACCCCAAACCTCAGGTCACCACTGGTCCCCTGCCCGCCTCGTGCAAGGTGTACAGGCCCGGTACCATTCATCCTGAAATCCGCGTGCCGATGCGCGAGATCGCCGTGCACCCGAGCGCCGGCGAGCCTCCGGTCACGGTCTACGATTCCTCCGGTCGCTACACCGACCCAGACGCGTCGATCAACATCGAAAAGGGGCTGCCGCGTCTGCGCGAGGGATGGATCGAGGCACGCGGCGACGTGGTGCGCTACGACGGACGCAGCGTCAAGGCGGAAGACAACGGCTTTGCCACCGGCGACCGGCTCACGCCGCAGTTTCCCGAGCTCAACGGGCCGCTGAAGGCCAGGGGCGGCAAGGCGGTCACCCAGCTTGCCTATGCGCGT
Source organism: Mesorhizobium sp. BHbdii (assembly GCF_053848045.1). Classification (NCBI taxonomy): domain Bacteria; kingdom Pseudomonadati; phylum Pseudomonadota; class Alphaproteobacteria; order Hyphomicrobiales; family Phyllobacteriaceae; genus Mesorhizobium; species Mesorhizobium sp. BHbdii. The sequence goes on from NZ_JBSPKX010000013.1 coordinate 43,204, forward strand.
GCGGGCATCATCACGCCGGAGATGGAATTCGTTGCCATCCGCGAGAATCTCGGCCGGGAGGAACTGAAAACGAAGCTCGCCCGCGATGGCGAGAGTTTCGGCGCCGTGATCCCCGATTACGTGACGCCTGAGTTCGTGCGCGACGAGATCGCGCGCGGCCGCGCCATCCTCCCGGCCAACATCAACCACCCGAAATCGAAGCCGATGATAATCGGCCGCAATTTCCTGACGAAGATCAACGCCAATATCGGCAACTCGGCGGTGACTTCTTCGATGGCCGAAGAGGTGGAGAAGATGGTGTGGGCCACCCGCTGGGGCGCCGATACGGTGATGGATCTTTCCACCGGCCGCAACATCCACAACATTCGCGAATGGATCATCCGCAATTCGCCGGTGCCGATCGGCACCGTGTCGCTCTACCAGGCGCTGGAGAAGGTGGGCGGCATCGCCGAGGAGCTCTCGTGGGAGGTCTTCCGCGACACACTTGTCGAGCAGGCCGAGCAGGGCGTCGACTATTTCACCATCCACGCCGGCGTGCGGCTAGCCTACATCCCTCTGACCGTGGACCGTGTGACCGGCATTGTCAGCCGGGGTGGTTCGATCATGGCCAAGTGGTGCCTGGCACACCACCGGGAAAGCTTCCTCTACGAACATTTCGAGGAAATCTGCGACATCTGTCGCGCCTATGACGTGTCGTTCTCGCTGGGCGATGGGCTGCGCCCCGGATCGATCGCAGACGCCAACGATGCCGCCCAGTTCGCAGAGCTTGAGACGCTTGGCGAACTGACCAGGATCGCCTGGGCGAAGGACTGCCAGGTGATGATCGAAGGTCCCGGCCATGTTCCCATGCACAAGATCAAGGAGAACATGGACAAGCAGCTTGCGGTCTGCGGCGAGGCGCCGTTCTATACGCTCGGACCACTGACGACCGACATCGCGCCTGGCTACGATCACATCACCTCGGCCATCGGGGCGGCGATGATCGGCTGGTTCGGCACGGCGATGCTCTGCTACGTGACGCCCAAGGAGCATCTGGGCCTGCCCGACCGCGACGACGTCAAGACGGGCGTGATCACCTACAAGATCGCGGCCCACGCGGCGGACCTCGCCAAGGGCCACCCCGCGGCGAAGGTGCGCGACGATGCGCTTTCGCGCGCGCGTTTCGAATTCCGCTGGGAGGACCAGTTCAATCTCTCCCTCGATCCCGAGACGGCGCGGTCGATGCACGACGAGACCCTGCCCAAGGAGGCGCACAAGGTTGCGCATTTCTGCTCCATGTGCGGCCCGAAATTCTGCTCGATGCGCATCTCTCACGACATACGGGCAGAGGCGCAGAAGGAGGGCATGGCCGCGATGGCGGAGAAGTTCCGCGACCGCGGCGACCTCTACGTGCCGGTCGTGGATAGCGAACTCCATCGCTTGGACGGCGTCCAGGAAGGCTGACGATGCACGTGCTTGTCAAAGGCGCGGGCGTGGCCGGTCTCGCCGTCGCCCATGAACTCGCCAGTTGCGGCGCCGATGTCACTGTCGTCGAGCGACAGCCCGCCATCGGCGGTGGCGCGTCTTGGCTCGCCGGCGGCATGCTCGCGCCCTATTGCGAGCGGGAGAGCGCCGAGGAAGACGTGATCCGGCTGGGCCTGCCCGCCGCGGAGTGGTGGGAGGCTGCACTTCCGGGCAGCGTTTGCTTCAACGGAACGTTGGTTGTCGCGCCGTCTCGCGATATGGCCGAGTTGCGGCGCTTCGCCGCGCGCACGCGGGGCCATCGGCAGCTTTCCGTCGACGAGATCGGAGTACTGGAGCCGGACCTTGGCGGGCGTTTCCAGGCAGGCCTCTTCTTCGAGGAGGAAACCCATCTCGACCCGCGCCGCGCGCTGCAGGGGCTGCACGCGAAGCTTACCCTGCTCGGTGTCGACTTTGTCTTTGGGCAACCCGGCGCCCCGCCCGGCGCGCACTTCGACCGCATCCTCGATTGCAAGGGCATGGCCGCCGCACGCTCGCTCCCCGGCCTGCGCGGCGTGCGCGGCGAGGTGCTGGTTCTCAGAACATCCGAGATCTCGCTTTCCCGACCGGTACGCCTGCTCCATCCGCGTATTCCGGTCTATGTCGTGCCGCGCTCGGGAAACTGCTTCATGGCCTAACCGGCCCGAAGCTGCGATTTTGGCCAAGTTTGGGAACATTTAATGAACGTCATGGCGTGGTCGGTGATTTCAGCAGCATAGCGACGTTTTCGGCGGTAAATTTGAAACCCCGCCGATCGGGTATCCGCTCGGCGGAGATGGGATATTTCGGCCGTCGAGGATCAATGCCGGTGACCCGGAATCTTTCACCTTCGACCGTGAACTCGCGTCCGAAGTCCGAGGGTGTCAAACCGTATCGCGCGGCCAGATACTCGAACATGTCCTTTTCGAGATTGAATGCTGTGCCGTCGGAGGCGGGAATGCTGACTCGGAACACCGGCTCGAAGGCAAAGCCGGACTCCAGGCTGCGCCAGCCGGCGCCCTCTATGACCAATCCATGATCCGCGGCGATCTTTTGGCAGGCCTCGAGCATCTGGGCATGGATTGCTTCGCAAGCTGCCGGTGTCAGGCGAGTCATGCGCTTGCCTTTGCTCATTCTGATTCGCCTTTCCGCACCTGGTCCACAGTTCCTCGCGAGATTGGCGTTAAGCACCGGCGCCGTGCCGCCGTTTGCGCGGTTTCAATTTCTTGGTCGCTTGCACCAACCATTCGATAGCGCCGGGCGTCGCCTGCCAAGCCTCGCCATTCTCTTCGACGTATTCGGCCGCCTCATCTTCGCCTCCCATGGTGATGTAGCCGTCCATGGAGGCAACCAGAGGCTGCTTGCCGGACAAGACGCCGGGCACATGGCGGTTGGCCAGCCAAGCCTCTTCGGCCAGTTGGTCGGCGTCTCGATCGTTCTCACGGAAGGCAAGCAGGGCCTGCGTATAGAGCCACGCGGCAACGCCATCGTCTTGGATGAGCTTCTTAAGGGCCTTGATGGCATTGCGCGCCAAAAGATGCCCGGCCAGTACGTAGCGAATGCCTTGATTGTCGTTGGGATTGAGCTCAAGCATAGCCCAATAATGGCCAATCGCCTCCTGATGCTGGCCGAGCCGCCACAGGGCGGCGGCAAGCCCGGCCCGCGCCCGCATATAGGGGCGGGTTTCAAGAAAGCCCCAGAAGTGTCCGGCATATTCCTCGAACCCCTCAGCCCCGAGCGCCTGTTCCCCCGCCTCCACACCCTTCTGGTACCAGGTGAGGGCTTCCTCGACGGATTTCGCCTCTTCCTCGGCCAGCAGCACATAGGCGTCAGCGCACAAGGGCGACACTTTGAGCGCTTTCCTGGCCAGGGCGATCCGTTTGCTGCGGGTAGTCGCCTCCCAGGCCTCATACATGATGTGTTGCGCCGCCTCGACCGGGTCGCTCCCGCGCAGCCGCCCGCCGGCCAGACTGGCCATGAACCCCTCCATGCCGCGCCGGTCCGGCAGCGGCGGCAGTGCGTTGTCATTCTTGGGCTTCTTGGCTTCACCGTCTTCTTCCGTGGCTTTCTTCGAGACAGGCATGGTGTTTCCTCCTATTGCGCGGTTACGCCGCCTGTTTCCGCTCGAAATCGATGCGGCGATTGAGATCAAGATCGAAGCGGCCGTAGGGATTAACATGGCCGTAGATCAGTGGTGTGAGACCGCGATAGTCTTCCGGCGCAAGCCGCGCTGCCCATTTCGGCTCGCTCAGCACCGACTGCATCATCCTGGTGTTCACATAGACCAGCGACGCCTGCAGCAGATGCAGGGCCAGCGCCGAGATCTCCTGATCCTCCAGCCGGTTGGTGGCGATCTCGCCGCCCTTGCCGAAGAACACGAAGCTGGTGGCGCTGTTCCAGTTCTCGACCACGTTCAGACCTTCGTGGATTTCCCGGCGGAATGCCTCGTAGCGCAGATACCGGCACAGGAAGATCGTCTTCGCCGCCCTGCCGAGTTCGGCCAACGCCTTGTAGGTCGGATGCATCGCTTCGGCGCGGGCAAAGCGGCGCAGGATCGCCTCCGGATCGGCCGTCCCGCTGTGCATGGCGGCGGCTTATTTGACCATTTCGTTATATTGCTGCTCGATCTCGTCCCAGTTGATGACACTGGAAAGAACCGGCAGCAGATTGGGCAATTCCGCTCGCAGGCCCGGATAGGGCAGCGCCAGCTTCTGCCGGGCGATCGCCTTCAGGCGTGGCGCCAGCTCAAACCCAAGCAGATAGCAGAACGCAAAGCCGATCGCGCTCTGGCCATGGCTGTCGACGTATTGCCGCTGGATCTCCATGTCGGTGCAGTGCCGCAGCACGCCCTTAATCATCGCGGCGACCTCCGAGGACGAACACCGCTTGAGCTGCGAACAGATGCAGGTCGAACCCTTTTCGACATGCCAGTTAGATCATCACGCCGCGGCCACCGTAGCGGACATGCCATTCGGTCATCAGGTTGCCGTCCCAGGCCCCGAACTTCTTGGAATCCGATGCGCAGGTCGTGCCGGCCTCACCCCAGATGGCAGTGTTGCGGATGGCCAACGTCGCATTGGCGACCCCGGCGCAGGCCGCCTCGAGCGCGGCCCGGTCAGGGAAGCGCCGGCTCACGTGCAGCAGCTCCTCATAGCTGACATCCGGGCAGCCCGCCGCCACACGCTTCAGGCCGGCATTGGTGCCCAGCCCGTAAAGACACAAAAGCAGGCGCCGGTCGAGCACGTCTGGGGAGAGCGCCACGCGGGATGCCGACGTCTCAAAGGCGTTGAGAAAGCCGGTGTCCAGTGCCGTCTCCTTCAGCACGTCCAGGAGCTCCGTCATCGGCCAGCGCTGCCCGATGTCTGCCTTGACCGAACGAAGACCCTGCGGCTCCGGCAGCGGCTGAAAGGGCGTGATCGAGAGGCGGTTTTCGCCGCGCCACAGAATCCGCACCTTGTCGTTGGACGGGATTTCGGCGTTGAGCAACCGAAGTTCCCGCTCCAGTTCCGTCTTGATTTTCCGGCTGAAAGCGCGTGCATCCTGGGTCAGGTTCAACGCGCCATAATAGGCCCCGCGCCTGGCCTCGAAATCCCCCGGCAAATCCTCGTCCGGATTGCGATAGCGGTCCGCGCCCACCACCCAGATCTCCTTCGCCCGGATGCGGTCGCGCAATTGGCTGAGCACACAGAGCTCATAGCTGATGCGGTTGATACGCCCATCCTTGCCAATGATCGCGCTGCGCCATTTCGGCGGAATGACGCCCTCGATCGGCACGCCGTTCCTCGGAAGGACGCGGCATCCGCTGTCGAGCGTCCGCCTGATCCAGTCGAGAGCCTCAAGCACCGGCCGATGCACGGCATTGTTCGAACGAAACTCCAGAGCCGAAAGCAGCCGCGGCAGGATCCTTCGATAATGATTGGCGTAGGAGCCGCGCATCACCTCGTAGATCCGTCGCTCAAGCGTGCCCTTCGCCCGATGCTCCTTGACGATCGCCGCCAGCTCCTTGCGGCCCGCCACCGGAAAGATCACGTCACAGACCCGACCGTCCGGCGCCTCGATTGCCGCGCCGGCGATATCGACCAGCAGCCGCTCCTTGCCATAAACCTTCTCGATGTCGCGCGCGATGCCGGCAACGACCTTGCGCTTCGAGCGCACCCCGATCTTGTGAATGGCCTCCACCAGAAGATCGATCATGCCGTCGATGATCTGCGCTTCCCGCACCATCAGGAAGGCCGCATAGCGGCCCAGCTGTCGCCGTGGCGCGTGGCGGCGCATCTCCGACGCCTTTTCGGCACCGACCCGCCGAACAATCTGATCGATCCAGGATTTGCCGACGCCCGCGAGCATGTCCCTCGGCAATTCCAGCATCTTGATGAAAGCCAATCGGTCGGCAAGGGACAGCATGTTGTCCAGCGTCGCCGCGCCTGGATCATCCTTGAGGGCATGAAATCCGGTCGAACTCTCCGGCTCGGCGAGAGAGGCCTCCATCAGCGCCACCGCTTCCGGCCGCAGCCGGTCGGCGACGCTGCCGAGGAATGCCTCCACGAACCGTTGCCGCTCGGAGCGCACTAGGCGCTCCATCTCCTTTGCCGACGGCCCAAAGATCCGGCGATCCCGGCACCACAGAAAGACAGCCTCCAGCATCGCTGCAACCGATGTCCCGCCCGGGCAAAGCTCGGTCGCCATCCAGTCGGCAAGCGCGGCGCGATCCGCGCGCTGCATGCGGCGGAAGCCGAGATGACGCAGTATTTCCGCGGAGTGGCGCCGGCCCGAACGACCCGAAAAATCGTTGCCGACGTCAAGCTGGTCGGCCAGATAGGACACCGCCTCGTCGGGAACCTCGGCCGCCGTGGCGGCAAAATGTCCATACGTTGAAAAGAACTTCAGCTGTACTGCCAGCCCAAGCCTCGACCCAACCGGCTTGGCATTCACAAAGTCAACGTCGTCAAACGAGAGGCTCCACTCCCCAGCCAACGCCTCCGGCGAAACATACAAACCCATGCACCCACTCCCTGTTCCAGGAGGGGATGTTCAGTCACGCCACCAAGCCGGTCAATCCGTTCTGGCAACGTTCCACAACTTGGCCAAAATCGCAGCTTCGGGCCGGTTAGGCCTTCTTGGGCGCCGAGCGTAGCGCTTTTTTTTCGGGAGCGGTTATGTCGCCAATTTCGCGGTGCTGACGACCTTGCCGCAGAAGGACCTGGTCGTGCTTGATGAACTCATTCATGCCAGCGCGGATGAAGGCGCGCGGGCCGGCGCCCAGCACCGATTATCCGGAAAACTCCTGCGAAGTCATGACGTCAGCTCACCGGAGAGTTCTACCTGCAGATGACCACCGCAAGCAGAATGGCGGAGGGTCATAGGCGTGCCCCGCTTTGCCTGTCAAAGATGTGGACCCGGCGCGGATCGATCCTCAGTCTCACCTCTTCACCAGGCCGGACCGTAAGCCTATCTTTGACGATGGCTTCAATAGCGTCTTCGCCGAGTTTGGCGAAAACCTGTGTCTCAGAGCCGGTTGGCTCCAGCACAGAAACCGTTGCCGTCAAGCCGTCAGGCGCGATGTCGATATGCTCGGGACGTATGCCGTAGACGACCTGTTGACCACTCTGTGCCTTGACGCCACGAGCGGGCAGCACCGATCCAGTATCGGAAATGAAAATCCGTTCGCCATCCTTGGAGTCGATTCTGCCGTTGATGAAGTTCATGGCTGGCGAGCCGATGAAGCCGGCGACGAAGACATTCCCCGGATTGTCGTAAAGCTCGAGTGGTGCGCCGACCTGCTCCACCTTGCCATCCTTCATCACCACGATCTTGTCGGCCATAGTCATCGCCTCGATCTGATCATGGGTAACATAAACGATCGTAGTGCCGAGGAGGCGTTGATGCAGTTCCTTGATTTCAACCCGCATTGCCACACGCAATTTGGCGTCGAGATTCGACAAAGGCTCATCGAATAGAAAGACTTGCGGGTCGCGTACAATGGC
>NZ_JBSPKX010000140.1:0-506 GCF_053848045.1 Mesorhizobium sp. BHbdii
TGATGTCGACCCGTTCGGTAAGCCGCCGCTTCTGGTAGTCCTCGACGAAACGTTCCATGGCTGTCCCTTAGCCTGTGTGCCCAAACGCGTTTGAACGACAGAGATCGCAGGAGGGAAGCTAGGAAGCCTTGCTTGCGTGGAACTTGCCCGGCCCTCGCCGCGCCCTCGATCTGCGATAACCAGACTGATACGGAAGCGGCCGACTCACAGAAGCCAACGAAAGACTAGCATGCTGCCTCTGGCGCGCCAGAGATGCAGATCGCTGGATGGAAGAAATATTGGACTTGCCAGGAACTTGGGCAGGGACTTGGATTGTCAGCCGAAGTCCAGCACCGATTCTAGACGGTAAGGAACTTGCGGACGTCAGCCCGGTCTAGATCTTCCGCCGGGCCAGTATGGACGATCTGGCCCCGGTCCATGATGTTGACCTCGTCGGCGAGCTCGCGGCAGAAGTCGAGATATTGTTCGACCAGCAGCACCGCGATACCAGCCTGGTCGCGCAAATA
>NZ_JBSPKX010000141.1:0-502 GCF_053848045.1 Mesorhizobium sp. BHbdii
CTGCTGCGCCGCGACCGGCTCGACCGGCTGGGCGGTCGGCTGGCGCCGCATTCGGGTGCGCTCAAGCGCGACTGGGTGGTGAAGATCGGCGGCGACTATCTCCAGGTGTCCATCCTCGAAGGCATGATCTCCATTCCGATGGAGATCGACCTGTCGATCGACGGCGGCAAGGCGCTGACCGTTTCATCCGACTGGCGGCCGGGCGACCTGATCTGGCGCGGCACGGTCGGCAAGCGCTCCGTCGTCGCCCAGATCCGGCCAGTCGCCAACGGTCTTCGCATCGCCTGGAAAGGCATGTCGGTGACCGCGCGCGCCATGCTGCCGCGCATCGCCGAGCTGGAGCGGCTGATGCCGGAGAAGGTGGCGCCGGATACGTCGAAACTGCTGCTCTGCCCGATGCCCGGCCTTGTCGTGTCGATCGCCGTCACCGAGGGCCAGGAAGTCAAGGCCGGCGAGACCTTGGCCGTGGTCGAGGCAATGAAGATGGAAAACGTGCTGCGCG
>NZ_JBSPKX010000142.1:0-501 GCF_053848045.1 Mesorhizobium sp. BHbdii
CGCCGGCTCCGGCACCGCTGAAGACACTTCCAGGCAACGCCTACAAATTTAGGGAGATCGTCCAGGAGGTTCAGTTTGCCTTGCTCGCGTTCGGTTATTACAGCGGCGATATAGACGGCGAGATGAATCCTGAGCTGAGAGCCGGGCTACTGCGCATGCAGGCTGACTACTCTCTGAAGGTAACCGGGACGATCACTCCCGAGACGCTAACGGCGCTGAGGATTGAAGCCAGATAGGGGCTCCTATCGCGTAGGGGCAAAGCACGACTGTGCAGGAGCGTTGCTTGGTGCCTCGGCCGCCCGGCCGAAGCATCGCCCATTCGGCCTTGCCGTATGCTACCCCGACTTGAGTCGAGTAGGAGTAGAGGGTATCGGACACTCAAAAGTGGCCGATCTTGTCGCTAACAGACTGCAGTAAAAGCAAATCTGACGCTTCCCCTAATTTCGCAAATGTCAGCTTTTTGGCGCAACTATCTGGACGGCCGACAAATAGGATGAGCGA
>NZ_JBSPKX010000143.1:0-500 GCF_053848045.1 Mesorhizobium sp. BHbdii
GCTGTGGTTGGCGGCGCCGCGGGTGGCATCGTCGGCGCGCTCACCGATTCCGGTGTCCCGGAGGAAGATGCCCATGTCTACGCCGAGGGCGTTCGACGCGGCGGCACGCTGGTCACTGCCAAGGTCGACGACCCGCTGGTCTCGGACGCTGAAAGGATTCTTAGTCAGACCAACTCCGTGAACCTGGAAGAACGCCGCGGCGAGTATCGGGCCGGTGGCTGGACGGGCTTTGACGCGGACGCTGACGACTACAGATCCAATGAAATCGGACGCGACGGCGCTCGCGACGCGAACCGCGTCTGACCGGCGGACCTCCCGGCCGAGGCGCCGGGCCCCGGCCGGGAACATGCGGACGCTTCCTTGATCATTGCTTGGTGAACGCGCCCGTGTAGGTTTGGCCGGCGAGCGTATAGGTTCCGGCCAGCGTGCCGTCAGGCAACATCGTCAAACTGATGTCCGCGCCGTTCGGCAGGCGCCCGAGCTTCAATGTGGTCCCAACA
>NZ_JBSPKX010000144.1:0-499 GCF_053848045.1 Mesorhizobium sp. BHbdii
GAAATCTCCGAGATCGACGTCGCGTTCGACCAGCAGGATCCTGGCCGCCTGTTTGCCGAGTTCTGTACCGTGAACGCTGACGGCGGTGTTCTTGCCGCCGAGTTGGGGGCTGAGATAGGGCCCGCCTTCATCCAGCAACTCGTCGAATTCTTCCAGCGACTGCATGACCGGCGCGCCGCGGGCAATGCGCGCCGCCAGCTTGGCGAGAACCTGCTGCAGCTCCGTCTCGCGTCTGCGCTGGTCCTGATAGTTCTGCTGGAAGAAGAAGATGAACAGCGACACGCCGATGCCGATCAGGATCACGCCCAGCTGTGAAAAGATGTTGCGATAATATTCGAGCAGCTTTTCGCGATGGCGCACGTCGTCGCGCACGCTGTGGGCGACGCGAAGATTGACGATCAGCGACAGGGTGAGCAGCCCGGTGCCGACCAGGATAAGGCCGCCGATGAGGAGGTAGCCATGGCCCGTGCTGAAATCCATCCGCTTGTCCCAAGACCCT
>NZ_JBSPKX010000145.1:0-498 GCF_053848045.1 Mesorhizobium sp. BHbdii
GTATAGCGTTTTGCTATGAAGCTGAACGAGCGCCACTTGATGCAGCTCGCCGCGGTGCTGGATGCAGGCGGCGTGTCGGAAGGAGCCGCCATGCTGGGCCTGACCCAGCCCGCGGTCAGCCGATCGCTGGCCATGCTGGAGGCGCGGGTCGGCGAGCCGCTGTTCCTCAAGGGCCGCCGGCCGCTGCAGCCGACGCCGCTCGGTTTCCAGCTGGCGGCGCAAGGACGCACGATCATCACGGCGTCGCGCAAGGCGTCGGATGCGGTGCAGGGCTTCATGAAAGGCACCAAGGGTGTCGTCCGTGTCGGCGGCGTGCCTTTCTTCATGGACGCGATGATCAGCCGGATGATCGGCGAATTCCAGAAACTCGAACCCGAGGTCACCGTCCAGCAAAGCTATATGAACCTGCCCGAGATGGTCGCGGCGCTGGAGAGCAACCTGATCGACCTCGGGATCGTGCCGATCGGCGTGCTCGATCTTGGACCCGGCTTCGAATTC
>NZ_JBSPKX010000146.1:0-497 GCF_053848045.1 Mesorhizobium sp. BHbdii
TGGCATGGTACAGCGCCCTGCGGCCAGATGAGATGGGACGCGACGCCTATGACGAACTGGTTTCGTTCATCCACGATCCTGCTGTCGTCCATGGGATGGTCGAAGATTACCGGGCAGGTATCAGGATCGATCATCGCCATGACCGTGATGATCGAGACGCCGGCCGCAAGGTGCACTGTCCGATGCTCTGCCTCTGGTCGCTCGACGACGATCTGGAGCAGATCTATGGCGATCCGGTCGCAATCTGGACGCACTGGGCCGACGATGTGCGCGGCTTTGGGATCGAGAGCGGGCACCACGTCGCCGAAGAAAATCCAGCCGCTCTGGCCGCAGCGTTCAAGGCCTTTCTTCAAAATGAAACCAGTTGATCGACCGCCGATGGGTGCCGGTTATCTGATCTTCTGGGCTCGACTGGCCGCTGAGCGGGCCTCACGCTTGCCCACCACGCTGGACAGCAGCCGCAGCTGAACGAGATCAGGGCGGCCGACCCGGTCGAC
>NZ_JBSPKX010000147.1:0-495 GCF_053848045.1 Mesorhizobium sp. BHbdii
GTGCTTCGCCTCGAGTGCGGCGAGAAAGCCGCGCGGCGCGTCGGCATCCTTCGCCTGCGCCCTGATCTCGGCAAGCGGTATCAGTGCCTTGGCGGCGGCGATCTCGTCGCGTTTGTAGGCCTCGATCTTGCGCAGAATGTCAGACACGGATCACCCGTTCGAGATTTCGACCAAACGGTCGAGCACCTGCAGCGCCCGGCCGCTGTCGATGGCTTGCGCGGCGAGCGCGATGCCGTCGCCGAGCGTTGTCGCCTTGCCCGCGATCACCAGGCCGGCGCCGGCATTCATCAGCACGGTGTCGCGATAGGCGCCGGCAGCGCCGCCCAACATGTCGCGCAAGGCCTTGGCATTGTAGGCGGCGTCGCCGCCGCGCAGCTCGTCCTTGGTGTGGCGCTTCAGTCCAACCTCTTCCGGGGTCAGCGTGAAGCTGCGGATCTCACCGCCGATCAGTTCCGCCACCTGCGTCTCGCCGGTGGTGGTGATTTCGTCATAGCC
>NZ_JBSPKX010000148.1:0-495 GCF_053848045.1 Mesorhizobium sp. BHbdii
CGCGCTTGGCGATCTGCTCCGGTGTCGCGTCCTTGCCCAGGATCGTCTTCAGCCGGTCCTGGTTGGCGACGACCGCGGTCGACATCTTGGTGACGGTGTAGCCGTTGGAGACGGTGGCGATCTTCTTGGAGTTGATCTCGTAGTTGGTGATCTCTTCCTTGCGGTCGTTCGCCGAGGTGGTTTGCGGGCCCTCGGTGCTGGTCGCCTGGGTCTCCGGCAGGTTCTGTTCGACGCTGGCCGGGGTCGAGGCCTGCTTCTGGTTGCTGTTCTCATTGGCGCGCACCGACTGCACCGAGCGCTCGACACGTGAATTCGGATCGAAGATCGTCTCCTCGGTCTGGCGGGTGTCGGTGTTGACCTCGGCCTTGTCGCTGGCGCGGAAATTGTCGGGCCCGAGATAGGGGGTGAGCGCGCGGCGGATGTTGTCGCCGATCTGTGCCTCAACGGTCTGCTCGACGCCGAGCGTGCGGGCAGCACTGGTGTTGGAAGGATCAT
>NZ_JBSPKX010000014.1:0-40897 GCF_053848045.1 Mesorhizobium sp. BHbdii
CATGGGTTTTCGCCTACTGGGGGATCCTACAAGTCCTCATTGTCAGCAGATTCAGTCGACGTGGACGCCGTCGGCGCCAAGCTCGCCACGCGGTCGACAGCATGGCCCTTGACGTGCTGACAACCCGCGGCCGCCGTCGCGGGTGGCGGCCAAGCGTCAGTCTCTGCTGCATTTCGTGGGACAGGCGCCGTGGTCGGACGCGGCCTTGCTGGCGCGGGTTCGCGACTGGGCCCTTGGACCGATCCGGGCGTGGATGGGCAACCATGCCGGAAGCTGAAGACCTCAGAAATGCCGGCGCTTGCCGCTCTTATACAAGCTGCAAGCCGCTGTGCTGCCTCGCCCGGACACGCCTCGCAACCATTCAGGCCCAATGAAACCGCAGGCCGCTTCCTCATCGAAGCGTAGCAGCGGGATCTACCAGCTATTGTCCGCGCGCAAATCGACGACATCGCTCCGCGCAAAGCTCGAAAGAAGGGCCGTTTACTGCGTATCCGCCAGCCCAGCCGAGTAAGAACACCAGAAAGCTGCTATTCGCTCGTCAATCAGGAGTTAAACTAAGGCAGGTGCTGACCAACCGCGGCATCCAGAATTGAGGCACTTACTAGGCCGTACTGGAACGGCCAGGCACAGCCGCGTGATTCAACGAAAAGGCCTCCCTCAACTCGGTCAGTCTTGATGATGGCGCGTGGTTGAATTTCGCAGACGATGACATCGAAGCGACGTGGCTTAGGTCGGCGTTGACGAAGGTGCTTGCGAGAGCGCCCTCAACAGCGCAGAAGCAAGCGAGCAGCGTCGCAGTGGTCATCGATATTCCCCGGTAAGGTCGGGTTGCTGACACCAGCCTGATTTGAAGGAACCACCGACGACCGACCACATGATGAACCAGCGCACGCTCGAGGAACAGGCCCCGACGCTAAAATTCGAGCTTGGATAACGGCACTGCTACGGCCGCCCTTCGTTCGGCCCAAGCGGCTTCGGTCAATTGCCGAATGGGTGGGCGGTCATTCATCTATTCGAGCGGGGAATGCTCGATGCTGCATTCTTCCACGGCGAGTCGCCTGGCGGCCGGTTCCCCTTCCTGGCCAGCCACGCTCTAGACTTCTGTGCTCGTTGCGGTCCTAGCCTGCCTGTCGAGGACAGCGTTCCGCGCCGACCACCCTAGTCTCCAGGCCTTCGCCAGCTTCCACTCAATTCCAACACTCTCAGTGCTCGGCCAGTTCGAGGCGCATCCTATCCGCTTGCGCGGCAGCACGCTCAATCGTGGCTCGCACGAGCAATGTGTGTCCCTAACCTACCACACGTTCGGCGCTGTCCAATGTCCAACAATATCGGACGCGCAACGTAGCAGAGCCAAATCTATCACATTGCCTTTGAACGGTTTTCTCATTTGGCATGGTACATGCGCGGTCATCCGCAGACACGTCAGGGACAAGGAGAAGACGTTCCATGATCACCTCCCCGAAAGCCACCGCCGCCGCGGGTCTCCCGATCCGCCAAGGATGACGCTCGAGTGAGGCCTGGCGACATGAAGACGATTGCTCCGGCGCGGCGCTGCCCGCGATCCACCTACCCCCAGAGAGGGAGGGAGGTACCCAACGTCCTCAAACCGAGGACCAACTCACTTTGCCCAGAACCTTGCCCTCGCCCCACCACTACAACCGGAGCCATTGATGAAAGTTCTGTCTGACGGGCTGCGCAGAATGCCTGCTGCGACCACCCTGGTGACCAGCGCTCCGGCTCTGGCCGTCACGGGCGGCCGCAAGGTGACGAATTTCCTGCTCGACAACGGCATGGAGGTGGTCGTCATCCCCAATCACCGTGCGCCGATCGTCACCCATATGGGGTGGTATAAGATCGGCAGCGCCGACGAGCCGCCGGGCAAATCTGGCCTTGCCCATTTCTTCGAGCATCTGATGTTCAAGGCGGCGACAACCAACCATGCGGCCGGCGAGCTTGGCCGCGCCGTCTTGGCCATCGGCGGCTCGATCAATGCCTTCACCTCTTACGACTTCACCGCCTACCATGAAATGGTAGCGCCTTCGGCGTTGGAACAGATGATGAGCTTCGAGGCCGATCGCATGGTCAACCTCATCCTCACCGACGATGATATCAAGACCGAGCGCGACGTGATCATGGAGGAGCGCCGTTTGCGCATCGACAACAATCCGCACACGATGCTGGAAGAGCAGGTTGACGCGACCCTCTGGCAGAACCAGCCTTACCGCATCCCGATCATCGGCCGGATGCAAGAGATCGAGAAGCTGACCTGGAACGACGCTAACGCCTTCTACGACAAATATTACAGGCCCAACAACGCCGTGCTGGTGGTGGCCGGCGATGTCGATCCGGAGACGGTGAAGGAGCTGGCCGAGAAGACCTATGGCAAGCTCGCGCCGGGTCCTGATTTACCCCCGCGCACCCGCCCGGTCGAACCGGAGCAGAACACCAGGCGCACGGTGACGCTTAGCGACGCACGCGTTTCGGTGCTCAGCTTTTCCACCCATTGGGTGGTGCCGTCCTATCGGACGGCCGAGCCCGGTGAGGCCGAGGCGCTGGAGCTCCTGGCCGAAATTCTCGGCGGCGGCAATCGCAGCCGGCTCTATCAGCAGTTGGTGAAAGGGGGCATTGCCGCCAAGGCCGGCGCTTATTTCCAGGGCGCCATGCTGGATGCCACCAGGCTCACCATCTACGGCTCGCCGCGCGGCGATGCCAAGCTCGCCGATCTGGAGGCGGCGGCCCATGCAGTGATCGCCCGCATCGTCAAGGACGGTGTGACCGATGACGAGCTGGAAAAGGCCAAGAACCGCTGTGTCCGCTCGCGGATCTTCGCCCGCAGCAAGCAGTACCATGTGGCCAATTTGTTTGGCTCCACGCTCGCCACCGGCGGCACCGTGCAGGACGTCGAGGAATGGCCCGACCGCATCCGCAAGGTCACCGCCGATCAGGTGAAGGCGGTCGCCGCCCGATATCTCGCGTTCGACCATTCGACCACCGGCTATCTCTTGCCCAAGACGGAGAATTTGATGTGATGACGAACCAACGCTGTGGCGTCTTCGCACAGGCGCGCTCTCCTTGGAGAAGGGAGGGCAGCGCGCCTCGCCACGCCGCCGGCGACCCTTCTCCTCGCGATTTCGTTCCTCATCCTGCCGGCGCTAAACGCCTGAACATCCAGGACGTGAAATCTGAAAAAGACATCGACGCCTGGCTGGTGGAGGACCACACGACGCCGATCACTGCCATTAACTTCGTCTTCGACGGCGGCACCACGCAGGACCCGGCCGGCAAGGAGGGGCTCGCCAATCTGATGAGCGCCCTGTTGGCCGAGGGCGCCGGCGATCTCGACAGCGATGCCTTCCAGGTGAAACTAGACGATGCCGGCGCCGAGATGAGCTTTAAGGCGCAGCGCGACGGCATTCATGGCGCGATGCGCATGCTGTCCGAGCAGCAGAACGCCGCTTTCGATTTGCTTTGGCTCGCCGTCAACAGGCCGCGCTTCGACCGGGAGCCGATCGACCGCATCCGCGCCCAGATCCTTTCCGGCATCATCGCCAATGAGCGCGACCCCGAGGCGATCGCCGAGCGCAAATGGCTGCGCGCGATCTACGGCACACATCCCTATTCGAGGCCGGCCGAGGGCGCTAAAGAGAGCCTCGCTGGCATCACACCAGCCGATCTCAGCTCCTTCCACAAGGCCACTTTTGCCCGCGACGGCCTGCATGTCGCGGTGGTCGGCGACATCGATGCGAAGACGCTGCGTAAAAAGCTCGACCAGCTGTTCGGCGATTTGCCTCATAACCAGTCGCGCGCCCCCGTCGCCGATGTCGATCCGAAGCTCGGCCAACAGTTGGCGGTCGACTACGATCTGCCGCAGACGTTGCTGCGGTTGGCTTATCCCGGGGTGAAGCGCAGCGCGCCAGATTTCTACGCCGCGGAGCTGCTGAACGAAATCCTCGGCGGCTCGCCCGTCACGTCGCGCCTGTGGCAGGAGGTGCGCGAGCGCGGCTTGACCTATGGCGCCTATTCCAGCTTGGTCGACCACCAGCATTCCAACGCGCTGCAGGTTATGACGGCGACGCGTTCGGACAGGGCGGCCGGGACGCTGAACCTGGTGCGCAAGGTGGTGAAGAAGATAGCGGAAGAAGGTCCGACCGAGGCCGAGCTCGAGGCGAGCAAGAAATGTTTGATCGGCGCCTATGCCATCCGCAAACTGGGCTCCTCCATCACGATTGCAGCCACGCTCATCGAGTGGCAGCTCGACAAGCTCGGCATCGATTACATCCAGCGCCGCGCTGCCCTCATCGATCAGGTGACGCTCGACCAGGTCAAGGCAGCGGCCAAGAAGCTGCTTTCGGGCGAGCCCGCCATTATGGTTGTCGGCCCGCCGGTAGGAGGGAACGGATAAGCCCCAGGACCCCATATTCGGGACCCTTTCGCGGGGAGCGAAATTCCGGTTCGGTGGGCTAATGAGGCCCCGCGGAGCGGTTTCAGCGGCCCTGCGATGCGTCAGCCGGTTTAGGCGAGCGTTTCCCCGGATGTCCAAAAAAGGCGCTGTTAACGAAATTTTTTAACCCGCGACGGGTTATTCGCGAGACTGAAGGCAATAGGTGGTCGATGGGTGAATCAAACATAAGCGCGTTTCCGCTGCATCGTCGGCGAAAATTGGTCGAATCTATCGCCCGGGTCCTGGAATCCAAGAACGGGGAGGACGCAAATGCCTTCTGGCGCAGCACCGTCAAGACAATACTCGTCCAACTGTCCGAATCAGGAGTTGCGCCGGGGCTCGCCGAACAGGAAGTTAGAATGCTTCTCCGTGCTGTCTTAGGCGATATAGTCACCCGGTCTTCGAGATTCGCACAATAGCATCGGCGTACGAGGAATGGTTGTCGCGTGAAGAACCCCCGGGGCTTCGTTAAGGGTAGCATCACTGCATCCGCCAATTGTACGGTTTCTCAATGCGGATGAAACGATCGCCGCTTCGTCGATGCGCGCCTAATGTGCTCTCGGGCTAGTCATTTGGAACTGAAGTTTCATTTTCATTATAGGGTTGTGCTCGTGACTGAAGAAGGAGCGAGTCGATGGCCAATGCGACTGGACGTCCGATTTCGCCGCTGGTGTTGAGTGCGGATGAGCGGGCCTATCTTGAGCGTCAGCTTCGCCGGCGTCGTGTGGCGCGGTCGATGGCTGAACGATGCCGGATCGTTCTGCGGTGATCGACGACGTGAAGCTCTGGCCGGTCGTCTTGTCGAAGACGTGGATCTGCGTGTGCCCGTTGTCACGCGCAAAGTGACGCAGCTGCGCCTGAGTTACATAATGGTGCTTTTTAGGGGACTTGGTGGTTTCGACATAGCGACAAGATAAGATGCACTCATATGGCGAACAAGATGGTCGCTGTCGGATCCTGAACGCGGGTTCGGAGAACGACTTCAACACGATCAGCGAGGATGGCGGACGGCTCGATTGCGAGGCAATGTTCGACAAGGTCGATGCTGAACACGACCGGCGGTCAGAAATCAGGAAGCGCGCCGAGCCGGCAGGCTCAACTAGGCCCGACATAGATGTGCTGGTCCATCTCGGCAGGATGGGGAAGGCCCTCCGCCACGGCGACACATGCCCGAGGGATTGAACATGGTGGTGCATGGTCCACGCGACCATTGCCTGCTGCATCTCGAAGAGATCGACGCGGACGGCGAAGGGATTACCGCGCGGACCAGCAGCGATCCAAGGCCGAAGATGCGGTCCGGGAGGAGACTCTTAGCTTGCGTTATGAAGATATGATTCGGCCGCCACCGCGCAGCAGAGAACAGGTCGCGCTTCGTCCTCTCCGGACGTTTCTTTAGGAGGACCGACAACCGAGTTCAATTCCACAACGAGAGAAGAAGAATGAATTTCGGGCCTGTCTGTAGCACCTGCGGCCTGCCTTTCGAGCGCGTCGAGCTTTTCCACCGAGTTTGAAGATTGCCGACTACTTGGAAAAATCGCCCCTTACGATGCCGTGGCGCTGCAACTTGTCGTAAAAGGTCTTCCGCGGAATGCCCAACGCCTCGACCGTACGCCTGACATCGCCGCCGTTGCGGCCCAGCGTCTCGCGGATGATGTCGGCCTCATAGCGCTCCAGGCGCTCGGGCAGCGGCCGAGCCGCATCAGAGGGTAGTGTCTGCATTTCTTGTGCCAGCCCGAGCACGAAACGTTCGGCAAAATGCGCCAATTCGCGCACATTGCCCGGCCAGTCATGCTCGTGCAGATAGCGGTGCAACGACGCCGGTCCGGCAGGCACCGGGCGGCGGAAGCGGGCCGCGGCACGCTCTGCGAAGTAGCCGAACAGAAGAGCAATATCGTCGCGGCGCTCGCGTAGCGGTGGAAGGGAGACGGTCACCACGTTGAGCCGGTAATAGAGATCCTCCCGGAAATTGCCGCGCTGGCGCGGGTCGCCGAGATCGACCTTGGCGGCGGCGACAACGCGCAGATCCACTGGCCTTACGTCATTGGTACCGAGCGGCATGACCTCGCGCATTTCCAGCACACGCAACATCCGCACTTGTGTCGACGCCGGCATGCTTTCGATCTCGTCGAGGAACAGCGTGCCGCCGCTTGAATGCTCGACGCGACCGATCCGCTTCTTCTGCGCGCCGGTGAAAGCGCCTGCCTCATGGCCGAACAACTCGCTTTCGATCACCGTCTCCGGCAACGTCCCGCAATTCAGCGCGACGAAATTGCCCTTGGCGCGGCGGCTCCAGCGGTGCAGCAACCCGGCCACCACCTCCTTGCCGGAGCCGGTCTCCCCGGTCACCAGCACGTCGACGTCGGTGTCTGCGATTTGCCGTAGGGTGCGGCGCAGCCTTTCCATCGCCGGCGTCTGGCCGATCAGCGGCAAGCTGTCCTGCGCCAGCTCGCCCGCCTCGCGCAGGGCCCGGTTCTCCATGGTCAGGCGGCGTTTTTCCGCTGCCCGCCGCACACTCTGGGTCAGTCCATCAGCGGCGAACGGCTTGGTGATGAAGTCGTAGACGCCATCCTTGATCGCCTTGACTGCCATTGGGACGCCTCCGTGACCGGTGATGAGGATGACGGGGATGTCCGGATCGAGCCGCAGGATGCGGTCGAAAAGCTGTAAGCCATCGATCTCTGGCATGCGGATGTCGGACACAACCACACCGGCAAAATCGGAATCGATGCCGGCCAGGGCCTTTGATGCCATTGAAAACGCCGACACCGCGAATCCGGCAAGTTCGAGCGTCTGCGCGGTGGCTTTCAGGAGGTCACGGTCGTCATCGATCAGGACGACCAGTGCTGCGCTCTGGTGTGTCATGCTCGCCTACGCTGCCTTCAAAAGATGAACGGTGAAGCATGTGCCGCTGTCGCCACTCGCGACCTCGATGCGGCCGCCATAGTCGGCGACGATGTCCTTCGAGATCACCAAGCCGAGGCCCAGGCCGGTTTCCTTCGACGTGTTGAACGGCGTGAACAGCGACTTCAGGATCGCCGGCGGAATGCCGGGCCCGTTGTCCAATACGCTGAGCGCCACGCCATCAGTCGTTTCCTCCACCGAAACCTCCACCCTAGCGTGGTCGCAGCCGTCAAGCGCTTCCAGCGCATTCTGAAACAGATTGATTAGCACCTGTTCGAGCCGGACCCGGTTTCCCATGACCTTGAACGGAGCGGGCGCCGGCTCGACGACAAGCGCGTCGAGCCGGCCGCCAAAACGGCTTCTTAGCAGCACTACTGCACTCTCAATGACGCCGCGCAATTCCACCGGGCCAGCGGCGGCGCGGCCCTTGCGGGCGAAGGCCTTCAAGTCCTCGGTGATCGAGCCGATGCGTTCCGTCAGCGCGGCTATGGCGCCGAGGTTCTCCTCGACCGGAGCGGTCTGTTTGCGCTCCAGGAAGGTCCGGGCATTGTCGGCATAGGCCCGGATGGTAGCAACCGGTTGGTTGATCTCATGCGCTACGCCGGCCGCGACCTGGCCAAGGATGGCCAGTCGATTTGCCTGGACCAGTTCCTGCTGCACCACCTGGAGTTTCGCTTCCGTACTGCGGTGACCGATGATCTCTGACTGCAGCCGATCGCGGGCGCGGCTTAGATCCTGGGTGCGTTCGGCGACACGGCGTTCGAGCTCGGAGCGCGCCGCCTGTTCGGTCGCGATCCGCATTTGCGCCGATTGCCGGCGCCAGAGCAGATACGCAGCCAGGCCGAGGAGCGGAAGCACGATCCCAAGCGCGAGAAGCCGCATGCCACGAACAGCGGCAGCGATCGGCACTTCCGCAGGGACGAGATAGTCGAGCCGCCAGGGTGTGGTGGGGACCGGCCTCGAGAGGCGCAGATATTCCGCGTCGTTGCTGCCTGGCGTGATGACATGGACAATCGATACCTCCTGGCTCAATGTCTCGGGTCGCGTGATCGGCAAGGGCATAAGCGGCGCATCTCCGACCTGCTCGCTGTCGCGGATCGCGGCAACGTTGGGCACGGCAAGGGCTGCTGTCGTCATGAAGCGCCAGGATGGAATGCTGGTGACCGGCACGACACCATGTTCGTCGCTGACATAGGTCGGCCGATTCGCCTCGCGCCAGTTCGCCTCGAGCTGGTCGAATTCCATCTTGACGACGACGACGCCGAGAGGTGCTGAGGCGCTGCCGACACGCCGAGAATGTAAAGACCGGCACGCTTGCTGACATTGCCGAGCGCGAAATATTCGGCTGTTCCGGTTTGCATCGCCCTGGAGAAATAGGCGCGAAAGCCGTAGTCGCTGCCCACGAAGCTGTTCGGCTCGCGCCAGTTGCTAGACGCGGCCGCTATTCCATCGGTGCCAGCAACGTAGAGCACCGATGCCTTGGTGCCGGAGACAAGGCTTTCAAGCTTGCGGTTCAGCACATCGATCGCGACGGCATCGCGCCGTGCCAGAGCATCGTGCACCTGCTGGTCCTCCGATAACAGCAGCGGCAGTGCGCGTGGATTTTCCAAAACAGCGGTAAGCAGCGCCACTTTCAGGTTCGCATCTGTGCGCGCGTGCGCCGCCAGCGCTTTGAGTTCAATGTCCCGAGCGTAGAGGCCGGAGCTATGGAGCGCCGAGGCAATGATCGCGACCCCTATTGCCACGAACCCAAACCAGGCTCGGACCGCACGCCTGCCGAGTTGCTCGGGCGTCGAAGGCAGGTCGGAGGCGGGGCGCTGCAGCATCGTTCATTTGTGCATGATTTCGCACAACGGGCAATCATATTTGTGCGGGCAACCGCACTTTTTGCCCAGAGGCAAGCGGCGTGAATTGATGATTACGCGCTAAAGATCAGGACTTATCGACAACAGGCTGCGTCTGGCACGCCAGTTGCGAACTCAGATTCAGCAGCCGCGAGGCTGTTGAAGCTTAGTCCCGGGAGGTCGGGTCTCCCGATCGGGGCGCAACGGAGGATATCATGCAGACAACGATCGCTGCCGCCGAGCCGCGCGGCAAGGTTCCCTTCTATCGGCATCTCTATGTGCAGGTCCTGGTGGCGATCGCCGCCGGGGTGCTGCTTGGACATTTCTATCCGGAGACAGGTGCCGCGATGAAGCCGTTCGGCGACGCCTTCATCAAACTGGTGAAGATGATCATCGCGCCGGTGATCTTCCTGACGGTGGCGACCGGCATTGCCGGCGTATCCGACCTGCAGAAAGTCGGCCGTGTCGCCGGTAAAGCGATGATCTATTTCCTGGTGTTCTCGACGCTGGCGCTGGTTATCGGCCTCATCGTCTCGAACGTTGTCCAGCCCGGCGCCGGCATGCACATCAATCCGGCCACACTCGACGCATCGAAGGTGATGACCTTTACCGAAAAGGCGCATGACACCACCATCGTCGGCTTTCTGATGAACATCATTCCCGATACGATCACCGGCGCCTTCGTGCAGGGCGATGTATTGCAGGTGCTGTTCTTTTCGGTGCTGTTCGGCATTGCGATGGGGCTGGTCGGCGACAGCGGCCGTGCCGTCGTCGATTTCCTGCAGGCACTGACCGCGCCGATTTTCCGTCTTGTCGCCATCCTCATGAAGGCCGCACCCATAGGCGCCTTTGGCGCCATGGCCTTCACCATCGGCAAATACGGCATCGGCTCGATGGCCAATCTCGCCATGCTGATCGGCACGTTCTATGCGACCTCGCTGCTATTCGTACTAGTGGTGCTCGGCGCGGTCGCCCGCTACAACGGCTTCTCGATCCTGGCGCTGATCCGCTACATCAAGGAAGAGTTGCTCCTGGTTCTCGGCACCTCGTCTTCAGAGGCGGCGCTCCCCGGCCTCATGGTCAAGATGGAGCGCGCCGGCTGCAAGCGCTCGGTCGTCGGCCTGGTCATCCCGACCGGCTATTCCTTCAACCTCGACGGCACCAACATCTACATGACGCTGGCGGCATTGTTCATCGCACAGGCGACCGACACGCCGCTCACTCTCGGGGATCAGATCCTGCTTTTGCTCGTCGCCATGCTCAGCTCCAAGGGTGCCGCCGGCATCACCGGCGCTGGCTTCATCACGCTGGCGGCGACGCTGTCGGTCGTGCCCT
Source organism: Mesorhizobium sp. BHbdii (assembly GCF_053848045.1). NCBI lineage: Bacteria > Pseudomonadati > Pseudomonadota > Alphaproteobacteria > Hyphomicrobiales > Phyllobacteriaceae > Mesorhizobium > Mesorhizobium sp. BHbdii. Next base: position 10,522 of record NZ_JBSPKX010000014.1, read on the forward strand.
CCGTGCCGGTTGCCGGCATGGCGCTGATCCTCGGCGTCGACCGCTTCATGTCGGAGTGCCGGGCGCTGACCAACCTCGTCGGCAATGCGGTAGCGACGATTGTGGTGGCGCGCTGGGAAAAGGAGCTCGACCAGGCGAAGCTCGCCGCCGCTATGGCCGGTGAATTGCCAGACGAGGCAGACCTGTCGCTGCAAGTCGAGGATGTCTCCATCTCGCCCAAGCATCGACCACGGTGCTGGGGCAACGAGATGTATGAAAGCAAACCTCATTGAGACGGTTCAGCCCGGGCCGGTTTTGCTCCGGGCCGGGCTTGTCACCCACTCGCCGCCATCGCAACGCGGGGCGGCGGAACTGCTGGCCGTAATCCCCCGGCGATCTTTGCACCTCATCGCCCCGAGGAGGGGACCTGTGACGTCGAGGAATGACGCTCAGTTTGCCAATCACTATAAAATCGCGTCGGCCGGCGCCGGGAGCCAAGCACAATCTCTTGGATGGAAGCTCGGATGGCTTGTAGGATCATCCGGCAGAATTCTCTTTAAGCCTCTTGAGCACAAATCGCTTGCTTTCGAGAACGCTCTCTTCAAGCGACCTCGCATTCGCCAGATGCGCGGCGATGGCGCTGGCCAGCATGCAGCCGGTCCCGCGCATTGTTCCAGCAAGACGGGGTGTGTCGAAGCGAATGGGTTCCTGATTGTAGGTCAACAGGATATCGGTGGATCGCGGTCCGGTCGCATGGCCACCTTTGAGCAACAGCGCCTGCGGCCCGCACGCGAGCAATCTTTTTCCCTGCCGGAGCGTGTCATCATCGTCCGCTGCCAGTTCCGCACCGACAAGGACCGCCAGTTCGATGAGGTTTGGAGTTACGAGATGGCAAAGCGGCATGAGATCACGCTTCATGACGCCGATCGCATTCGCCTCCAGGAGCGGCCTGCCCGAAGAGGAAGCCAGCACCGGGTCGAGTACTGCCGGTATCCGTGGATATTCGCTGAGCACGGCCGCAACCGCAACAATGACCCGCGCGGTTGAGAGCATGCCGATCTTGATGGCCAACACCTTGTTGGCCCGCAGTGCTGCGCGCATCTGGTCGGCGACAAGGCCGGGCTGCAGATGATGGATTGCGATGACCGCATCGTGTCTCTGCACCGTCACCGCAGTGACGGCAAGGCAGGTGCGCACACCGATGGCAGAGATCGTCTCGATGTCGCGTGCAACGCCGGCACCTCCGCTGGAGTCCGATCCACCGACGACAAGCACATGTGGCTCTTGTCTCAGCGCCACCGGTTGGTCTTCTCGATCCATTCTTGCGTGCGCGCCTCGGGATCGGCATTCAGGCTGATGTCGGTAACCACAGCCGCGCTGTCGGCGCCAGCCTCAAAGACACCGTCGAGCCGGTCAGGGCTGAGCCCGCCGATGGCAACCAGCGGGATCGGCGCAACCCTGTCTTTCCACGCGCTGATCCGTTCGAGCCCTTGCGGCGCCCATTTCATCTTCTTGAGGCTAGTCGGATAAATGGGCCCCAGCGCCACGTAGTCCGGCTCGGCCGCGAGCGCCGTTTCCAGTTCGGCGTGATCGTGGGTCGAAAGCCCGAGCTTCAATCCGGCGTATTTAATCGCCAGCAGATCGGCCGCAGCCAGATCCTCTTGACCGAGGTGGACGAAGTCGCAGCCTTCCTCAATGGCGAGCCGCCAATAGTCGTTGATGATCAGTTGACAACCATGGACCGTGCAGACGTCGATCGCGCGGCGGATTTCCATCTGCAGCGTGGGCTCGTCCCTGTCCTTGATGCGCAACTGCACCAGCTTAACGCCAAGCGGGACCAGCCGTTCGATCCAGGCAGCGCTGTCGACGATCAGGTAGAAGGGGTCGAGCTTCATGAAAAAACCGCCCTGCCAAATGTCGGTGTCGACGGTATGGCGACATCGCGCGGTTCGAGCATTCCCGAGCAGAAAGCTTCACGGCCGGCATCGACCGCCTTGCCGAACGCGCGCGCCATGCCGATCGGATCGGCTGCCTTGGCAACCGCCGTATTCAGGAGCACGGCGTCGAAGCCGAGTTCCATGACGGTCGCCGCGTGTGATGGTCGTCCAAGCCCCGCATCGACGATCAGCGGGACGCCGGGAAAATGTCCGCGCATCGAGCGCAGCCCCGGGATGTTGACCGGGCCGAGCGCGGAACCGATCGGCGCGCACCATGGCATTAAGACCTTGCAGCCCGCGTCCAGCAGCCGTTCCGCAACGACAAGATCGTCGGTGGTGTAGGGGAGGACCGCAAAACCGTCTTCGCACAGGATTCGGGCGGCTTCGACCAGGCCAAACACGTCCGGCTGGAGGGTATCATGGTTGCCGATCACTTCGAGCTTGATCCAGTCTGTGCCGAAGACTTCGCGCGCCATTTTCGCGGTCGTGACCGCCTCCTTGACGGAATGGCAGCCGGCAGTGTTGGGTAGGACGTGGACGCCGAGCGAGCGGATCAACGACCAGAACTTCTCGCCAGCCTTGCCGCCTGCCATTTCACGCCGCAAGGAGACGGTCACCACCGACGTCCCGGACGCCCTGACAGCATCGGCAAGGATGGCTGGTGAAGGATATTGGGCGGTGCCGAGAAGCAGGCGTGAGAGAAGCGTCGTTCCAAAAAGATCGAACATGGTCCTACCCACCCTGCATGGGTGACAGGATCTCGATCCGGTCGCCTTCGCTCAACAGGAATTCTGCCCGGTTTGCTTTGTGCACAAGGTCGCTGTTGACAGCCGTTGCCAGCCACTCGCCCTCATAGTCGAGCGCGGCAAGCAGCGCCGCCAGTGTCGTGGCGTCATTCTCAAGCGCTTCGCCGTTGACGATCAGTTGCATGAGCAAGTTCCTCGAATTTGGCATGATCGAAGACAAGAGCGGCGGCCAGCCGCGCCATGGCGGGCGCAAGAAGGAAACCATGGCGGTAGAGCCCGTTGATGGCGACGCCATTTCCACGTGCTTCGACACGCGGCAGATTGTCGGCAAAGGCCGGGCGAATACCGGCGCCGGTCTCGATGATGCCGGCCTCACCGAAGGCCGGGTGGAGCGCGCAGGCAGCGCTGAGAAGTTCCATCATCGAACGGACCGCGACCGGACCACAGTCATCGCTCTCGATCATCGTGGCGCCGGCCATGAAACGGTGATCGCTGCGCGGCACCACGTAGAGCGGAAAGCGCGGATGAAGCAGCCGCACCGGGCGCGACAGCGAGATTTCGGGCGTGCGCAGGATAAGCATTTCGCCGCGAACCCCGCGCAGCCTCTCATTACCCGCTGCCATTCCTATGCAGTCGATCTGGCGTTCAAACCCGGAAAGCTGCCGGGCGTCCGTGGCAAAGCGGAAGTCGACTCCCCTGGCGGCGAGCTTTTCGTGAAGCGCTGCCATCGCCTGGCGCGGGTCGAGATGCGCCTCGCCGGGGAAGAACAGCCCGCGCCGGAAACGGCCGGCGAGATCGGGCTCCAGCCGCGCGATTTCCTCTTCATCGATCCAGCAATGGCCTGAGGTGCGGCTTGCGAAACGGTCAAGCTCGCCCGCATCCCGCGGCGTTGCAACAACGAGCGTTCCGGCCCGCGTCACCTGGCCGGGCAGCGCCGCCTCCCACCAGTCGGCGGCGCCGCGTCCGAGGTCCAGCACAGGCTGCTCGGCGCTTTCGCGTTCGCACCAGGGCGCTAGCATGCCGCCGGCAAACCACGATGCGCCGCCGAGACCACACCCGATTTCGGCCACGGTAACCGCTGCGCCGCGAGCGGCAAGTTCGAAGGCAGCTGTGAGGCCAGCGACGCCGGCCCCTTTGACCAGCACCCTCATGACGGCTCCGGCACCTTGGGCGTGGTGTCACTCACCGGCATATAGAGGTCGCCGCCCGCGCGATATTTTTCCGCCATCGCCGCCATTCCCTCCTTCTGTGCTTCGGCGCGGATGTCATGGGAGATGCGCATGGAGCAGAATTTCGGCCCGCACATGGAGCAGAAATGCGCCAGCTTGTGCGCCTCCTTCGGCAAGGTCTCGTCGTGGAACGAGCGCGCCGTTTCAGGGTCGAGCGAGAGGTTGAACTGGTCTTCCCAGCGGAACTCGAACCGGGCCCGTGACAGCGCATCGTCGCGGATTTTCGCCGCCGGATGGCCCTTGGCGAGGTCGGCGGCGTGCGCGGCTATTTTGTAGGTTATCACACCGGTCTTGACGTCGTTGCGATCCGGCAGACCGAGATGCTCCTTCGGCGTCACATAGCAGAGCATGGCGGTGCCGAACCAGCCGATCATGGCAGCACCGATTCCGCTGGTGATGTGGTCATAGCCGGGCGCAATATCGGTCGTCAGCGGTCCGAGCGTGTAGAAGGGTGCCTCACCGCAGATGGCGATCTGCTTGTGCATGTTCTGCTTGATCTTGTGCATCGGAACATGGCCGGGGCCCTCGATCATGACCTGGCAATCCTTGGCCCAGGCGATCTTCGTCAGCTCACCGAGCGTTTCGAGTTCGGCAAATTGCGCCGCGTCGTTGGCATCGGCGATCGAGCCCGGACGAAGACCGTCGCCGAGCGAGAAGGACACATCATAGGCGCGGCAGATGTCGCAGATTTCCGCGAAATGCTCATAAATGAAGCTTTCCCGGTGATGGTGCAGGCACCATTTCGCCATGATCGAGCCGCCTCTGCTGACAATCCCGGTGACGCGCTCGACCGTCAGCGGAATGTAATGCAGCCGGACGCCGGCGTGGATGGTGAAATAGTCAACGCCCTGCTCGGCCTGCTCGATCAGCGTATCGCGATAGACCTCCCAGCTCAGGTCCTCGGCGATGCCGCCGACCTTCTCCAGCGCCTGATAGAGCGGCACCGTGCCGATCGGCACCGGCGAATTGCGCACGATCCATTCGCGGATATTGTGGATGTTGCGGCCGGTCGACAGATCCATCACCGTGTCGGCGCCCCAGCGGATCGCCCAGACCATCTTTTCGACCTCTTCGGCCATGGACGAGGTGACGGCGGAATTGCCGATATTGGCGTTGATCTTGACCAGGAAATTGCGACCGATGATCATCGGCTCACTTTCGGGGTGGTTGATGTTGGCGGGGATGATTGCGCGCCCCCGCGCCACCTCTTCACGCACGAACTCCGGCGTGACGAAATCCGGGATCGAGGCACCGAAGGCCTCGCCCTCCCGCTGCAGCTTGCCTTGCAGGATCTCGCGTCCAAGGTTCTCGCGAATGGCGACGAATTCCATTTCGGGGGTGATGATCCCGGCGCGGGCATAGGCAAGCTGTGTCACCGCCTTGCCGGCCCGGGCCCTCCGCGGAGGGTTGCGGACTCGAAATTCCGGCGTCAGGCGCTCGCCCGCCGCAAATCCATTGTCCTCCGGCCTGACGTGGCGGCCGTCGTAGAATTCGACATCGCCACGTGCCGTGATCCAGTCCTGGCGCAGCCGGGCAAGGCCGGTCTCGATGCTGGTCTCGATAGTGGGGTCGGTATAAGGGCCGGACGGATCGTAAACCGTGACCGGCGGCTCACCGGCGGTCGGGTGGACGGCGATCTCGCGCATCGGCACCCTGATCTGCGGGTGGATGGCGCCGGGCTTGTAGGTTTTCCGCGAGGCGGACAGCGGTGCCGTCGACACGGCGGGGGTCAAGGCATTCATTTGAGGCTCCTTTGCTCATTTGCATTGGAGACCCAGTTCTGTGCCGGAAGGATGAAAAGACGGCTTGGGCGACCTGCTCGAAACAGGTTTTCGGGCATGAATTCCCGCAAAGCGCTTGCACCGTCCCTACGCCAGTGTGAACTGGATCAGGTTCAACGGGTCACTGCGCCGCGAAGCCAGCAGTATCTCAGCCCCTTGCCGGGACTCCCCTGGTGAATGCCTCGATTGGACCGGGCCGGCGCCCTTTTGTCAAGCGCCGATGCGCTGGCGTTTGCCGCCACGGCCAATTTGCTGTTGCCCACGGCGGTGGCATCGATCGCCGACGAGGACCGCCTGGCGGCCGATTGCGTCGCCATATTGCTCAGTCGCATAATCGAGTCGCTTGAGCGGGTTTCCGGCCTCCGCGCCGATGCTTTCATTGGTAGAGGCCCGGCACTGAATTGAAGCGGCTCGGCAGCTATCCTAAGCAACACATTTCAACACTTGGCTGCAGGCGCGCCATAGAGCAAATCAGAAATTCCGGCTGCACCGAACAGCCGCAATCATGCCCCCAACCGGGCTTCCCCATAATTATCGTTCCCAGTCGGCTCCTGCTCGGCCGTAATCCGAGATTTGACAGGGCGGCCCGCGTGGATGGGTATTTCCGCCCTGGTGCCATCGGGGAAGATCGCGACGATCTTAAGTTCGCCGCCGAGGCTGCGGACGTAGCGTTCCATGGTCCTTATCTGAACAGTTTCCGGGTGATGCTCGACGCGCGAAATCTCGGCCTGCTTCATTCCGGATTTTTCGGCAAGCCGGGCCTGCGTGGTGTCCATAGCCTTTCGCAGTTCGGCGAGATGGACACGGTGAATGATGGCGGCGGCGCCGCTTTCGGCCTTCGCGAGGCGATCCTTTGGTAAGCGATCGATCCACTCGCGAGCATTAGGAGCTTCGGACTTCTTGAACTTGGTCATTGTCTCATTCCTCTGCCTCAAGCCACTCATCAAAACGCTTGTCCGCTGTCGCGATGAGGGATTTGTAGAACTGCCTGCTGGCTGTGCCTTCCTTGTTGCCACCAACGAGGATAACGGCGCGTCGTTCCGGATCAAAAGCAAAGGCGAACCGCCATGCGCCACCAGTGGCGAACCGAATTTCCTTCATGTTTCGATGCTTGGAGCCGTTCAGCGTGTCGGCCAAAGGGCGCCCAAGCTGGGGACCGATCCCCTCAAGCGCTATGACCACCTCAGCCAGCTTATTCCGCCGGAAGCCTCGCACGCTCTTTAGCGAATTTCGGAAGCTTAACAACTGTCCACCCCATGGGCCATGATATAGGCTAGAGCCGATATTTCGTCAACCAGAAAGACCGTCCCGCGGCAGGGCTCGGATGCTCCTGCTGGTACGAAATCGCAGTTTCGCGGCATCAGGCCGTTTGAGCGTTGAGGTGGTGCGCCTTCCAGGCTTCACGCTCGGGCGGCTCAATATGGAGCCGGGCTGCAAAATGGTCCGAATGCGTGAAGCCGGTCGTCAAGACGGATAGCTGCCAGGTGTCGCATGTCGGCTACGTCGTGTCCGGCACCATCACCGTCAATTGGATGATGGAACCCACAAAAAAAGTTCGGGCCAGGCACGTCTTATACGATTCCGCCCGGTCATGACGCCTGGGTGGAAGCAGCGAGCACTTCACATGCATCGAGTCATGAGCGCCGAGCAATATGCCAAACCATCGTAGGACACTTCAGGGTTTCTATGACAGCTTTACCGGAGCAGTGTCGATCAGCAACGATGCGTGCCTCAACGCCCGCGCCTGAGACCTAGTCATGCTGACGGTCATGCTCACGCCCGTACGCCCGATGTCGCCGACGAGACGCCGACCTCTTCCGCCCTGACCGGCTTCGATGAAGAGCGTCTGCTCACCTGGATCCGCCTTCTGGACGCCGCGGCCGAGAAGGGCGACTGGCGCGAAGTGGCGAAGATCGTTCTGCACATCGATCCTGAGAAGGAACCGGAACGAGCGTTCAGGGCGAGGCAAACGCATCTTGCTCGCGCCAAGTGGATAACCACCAACCGCTCCAGAATCTCCTGGCCGGCGGCATCCCACAGCCGAATGGCCATAGCGAGATAGCGCGGCCTGCTCATCGAGTGACACAAGATTTCGCAGGCCGAGCCATACACCGGCTCAGTGTGGCCGGCGCGGCGCGACCTTGCACCTTGTGAGCCGGAAGGGCAAATCACGCCTTTCGGCGCCCTTCGGCAGCTTGGCCAACCTCGCGGTGTGCCGGTGGGCATTTTTGGCTGGTTGTTCGTATCGGTCGCGTCGGCGCCACCGCCTTCCACCTTGGCCCGCTCTGTGTGTCGCGGGGTCAAAGGGATGAATAGCGGCGGAGCACCTTGTCCAGCTTGTAGAGAACGGGGTGGAGGAAGCCGTACTCTGGAATTTAAGACCCGCTATGGCCAGCCCAAAGGGCGATCACGGTCTTACAATGAGGAGCAGAAGCGCGAACTGCTTGCAGACGTGTCCTCATTCGCAAACACAGGAGGAGGTGATCTTCTGATTGGCATCACCGAGGAAGTGGTCGGATTAGATTTGGCTGGACCCGACAAAGAGAAGCTGAAGCTCGAAAGCATGAGCGAGATGCAAGCTTGAATTCCCCCGCAGGGGGACGTGCGATGGCCTATGGTCATCATGGGCGCCTGATCGGTTGTGACCGACCAGGCGGCATCGATTCCGCGTCGAGGTCGCCCAACTGCTTTCGCGGGCTGCTTGAAATTCATCGTTACAGAACAAGTGGCCAGCGCAGATCGCAAGTCTTTTTAGGTCTGGATCCTATAGGCTGCCGCGATGAACCCTTTCCCTATTGCACTGCCTTTGTTCGTACACTGTTTATTCGCTCCCGAATTTTTGAAGCGGAAAATAATGATGCCGGCAACCAAAATATTGTGGGGTCAGATCGTGGCTGTTTTGACCATCGTGCTTACGACCACGTGGGGAGCAACGCAATGGACGGCCTGGCGACTAGGTTACCAAGAGCAACTTGGGTCGCCCTGGTTCGAACTCGTCGACCAACCGATCTATCCGCCACCGGCATTTTTCTGGTGGTGGTTCTTCTACGACGCCTATGCACCTACAGTCTTTGTTGAAGGCGCGGTGATCGCGGCCAGCGGCAGTTTCAGCGCGATTGTTGTCGCTATCGGCATGTCACTATGGCGAGCGCGGGAGGCCAAATATGTGGCAACCTACGGCTCGGCGCGCTGGGCTGTGCGAAAGGAGATCGAAGCCGAAGGCTTGCTCGGCGCCAATGGTGTGGTTCTGGGCAAGCTGGATTGCGACTACCTTCGCCACGACGGTCCCGAACATGTCTTGTGCTTCGCGCCGACCCGAAGCGGCAAGGGCGTCGGGCTCGTCGTGCCTTCCCTGTTGACTTGGCCGGGAAGCGCAATCGTTCACGACATCAAGGGTGAGAATTGGGGACTGACCGCTGGCTGGCGAGCACGTTTCGGCCGTGTGCTGCTGTTCGACCCAACCAATGCTGCGTCAGCCGCCTACAACCCGCTGGTGGAAGTCCGGCGTGGCGCGTCGGAGGTGCGAGACGTCCAGAACGTCGCTGACGTGCTGGTCGACCCAGAGGGGTCTCTGGAACGCAGGAATCATTGGGAAAAGACCAGCCACGCGCTGCTAGTCGGCGCCATCCTGCATGTCCTCTACGCCGAAAATGACAAGACGCTCGCCGGTGTTGCCAAGTTTCTCTCCGACCCGCGGCGGCCGATCGAGACTACGTTGCGAACCATGATGCTGACCAAGCACCTCGGCGATGCCGGTCCGCACCCCGTCGTGGCATCGGCAGCACGTGAATTGCTCAACAAGTCGGAGAATGAGCGCTCTGGAGTGCTGTCGACCGCGATGAGTTTCCTGGGGCTTTACCGCGATCCAGTTGTGGCCCAGGTGACGTCTCGTTGCGATTGGCGCATTGCCGATCTGGTTGAGAACGCGCTACCCACGACGCTCTATCTGGTCGTACCGCCATCGGACATCAGCCGCACCAAGCCGCTCGTCCGGCTTATCCTCAATCAGATCGGCCGCAGGCTGACGGAAGATCTGCATGCGAAGGATCGCCGGCATCGCTTGCTTCTGATGCTCGACGAATTCCCGGCGCTTGGCCGGCTTGATTTCTTCGAGTCGGCGCTCGCCTTCATGGCCGGTTATGGCATCAAGTCGTTCCTCATTTCCCAGTCGCTCAACCAGATCGAAAAAGCCTACGGGCCGAACAATTCCATCCTCGACAACTGCCATGTGCGTGTGAGTTTCGCGACCAACGATGAGCGGACCGCCAAGCGCGTCTCCGACTCTCTGGGAACGGCAACTGAAATGCGGGCGATGAAGAACTATGCCGGGCATCGTCTGTCGCCGTGGCTTGGGCATCTCATGATCTCGCGACAGGAGACCGCCCGCGCGCTGATGACCCCCGGCGAGATCATGCAGTTGCCACCAACCGATGCCATTGTGATGGTCTCTGGACTGCCCCCGATCCGAGCGAAAAAGGCGCGCTATTTCGCAGATCCGCGGCTTGCCGAGCGCGTCCTGCCTCCGCCCAAGCCCACAACCACCGACGGAGTATCGCGTCCAGATGACTGGACTGGATTGTCGGTTGCCAAGGTGCAGCCGGCGCAGGCAACGCGCGCATTGTATTGCCGGCAAGACGGTGACCCTGACAATTGCGGTATCCGCCGCCAGCCAGAACTACCCGAGCATGAGGATATCGCGCCCGCGCCCACGCTGGCGCACAATGATGAATTCGACCTTGATCGCGACGAATCCGATGATGAGGCCGCCCGCCGGCGTTCGGTCGACCAGACGATGCGGCGCACCGCGCGACAGGCCGCACTCGATCCCAAAGATGGAATCGAACTTTGACCTCCGTGAAAAAGCGCCGCCTGTCTGCTTATCTGGAACCGGAGGTCATGAATGCGCTTGCCGACTACGCCGCCAAGAGAGATGTGTCGCTGTCGCTGATCGCCGAGGCAGCTATCGCTTCTTTTTTGTCTCCGGATGCTGAGGAGCGCAAAGAGGCGGCAATCACAAGGCGGCTCGACCAGATCGACCGGCGCGTTCAGCGCGTCGAACGCGATCTCGGTATCTCGATCGAGACGCTGGCGTTGTTCGTGCGCTTCTGGCTCACCTCAACTCCGGCCTTACCTGACGCCGCTCAGCCTGAAGCGCGCGCGAAAGGTCGGCAGCGCTATGACGCTTTCGTCGATGCGCTCGGGCGCAGATTGAGCAAGGGGCCAAAGCTCAGCCAAGAAATTGCCGAGGACATTGCGCCTCCAGCATCGACGGACACGGCTGAGTCGCATCCGGGCTAGTGGGCCGAGGCGGTCAGCTCGTCTGCACCGCATTTTGCAAGTCTCTGCACGTCGCGTTGCTGCCGGCCGTTTTCCTTGTTGCAACGCTCACATTCCTGCTTCTTCTAATCATCCCCGTCAGCGGTGCGAAACAAATCGCCCGAGAAAATGGGGATCATCGTGGCAGACAATCAAAATGCCGGCAGGGAAGCAGTGTCGCGTGGGGCGCGCATGCTGCGCACAGCGCTCGGCCCGGCTATAGCCGGGTTTCTTGAAGATCCCTCGATCGTCGAGGTGATGCTGAACCCAGACGGCCGCCTGTGGGTCGACCGGCTGAAAGAAGGCCTGTCACCCGCCGACGAGATGCTGATCCCGGCAGATGGCGAGCGGATCATCCGGCTCGTTGCGCATCACGTCGGCGCCGAAGTACATCCAGGCGCTCCGCGTGTCTCGGCCGAACTGCCTGAAACGGGTGAACGGTTTGAAGGCCTGTTGCCACCGGTTGTAGCCGGCCCCGCTTTTGCCATTCGCAAGCCCGCCGTCGCCGTGTTCACGCTCCAGGATTACGTAGGCGCCGGCGTAATAACTGATGCGCAGGCCGACGTGCTGCGGCTCGCCATTGAAAAGCGTAAGAACGTATTGGTCGCCGGTGGCACGTCGACGGGCAAGACGACGCTGGTCAACGCGCTGCTAGCAGAGGTGGCGAAGACCTCAGATCGGATCGTGCTGATCGAGGATACGCGCGAGCTGCAGTGTGCTGCGCCCAATCTTGTCGCTCTGCGGACCAAGGAGGGCGTCGCCTCGCTCTCCGATCTGGTCAAGTCGTCGCTGCGGCTTCGCCCCGACCGCATCCCGATCGGTGAAGTACGCGGAGCGGAAGCACTCGATCTCTTGAAAGCCTGGGGCACCGGCCATCCCGGTGGCATCGGTACCATCCATGCGAGCACCGCACTCGGCGCGCTGCGCCGACTCGAGCAACTCGTACAGGAGGCCGTTGTCACGGTTCCTCGCGCTTTGATCGCCGAGACGATTGATCTCGTTGCTGTGCTCGCAGGACGCGGTTCAGCCCGTCGCCTCGTCGAGATCGCGCTCGTTGACGGGCTCGATCCCGTCACCGGCGACTACCGCATCCTCGAAGCCAAAATCGAGACCAATCCAACCGTGAATCCCGAGTCATCCATGGAGCTTCAGAATGACCCCGATCCGCTTCACTTCATCGTCTATCCCTAAGCTTGGCGCGGTCCTCCCGCGCGCCGCCACGGCTACCGCGATCGGGGCCATGATGGTTGTCCCTGTTCATGCGGCAGGTTCTTCCATGCCGTGGGAGCAACCGCTTCAACAAATCCTCGAATCGATCGAAGGACCGGTCGCCAAGATCGTCGCCGTGATCATCATCATCGTCACCGGCCTGTCGCTCGCCTTCGGCGACACTTCGGGCGGATTCCGCCGTCTGATCCAGATCGTGTTCGGCCTGTCCATCGCCTTCGCGGCGAGTTCGTTCTTCCTGTCGTTCTTCTCGTTCGGCGGTGGAGCGCAGATCTAATGGAAGAGGATGTCCGCGGCTTCTTCGCACCGGTCCACCGGGCGCTCACCGAACCGATTCTGCTCGGCGGCGCACCGCGCGCGGTCGCTATTGTCAACGGCACGCTGGCCGGCGCGGTCGGTCTTGGGCTGCGACTCTGGTTCGCCGGCATCGTGATCTGGGCCATCGGTCATTTCGCGGCCGTGCTGGCCGCCAAGCGCGACGCCCAGTTCCTCGACGTGGTTCGCCGGCACCTGCGCTATCCCGCGCATTTCGGCTGCTGAGAGGTTTTCTCGATGATGAACCTCATCGAATACCGCAAACGCTCGCAAAACCTAGCCGACTATCTGCCCTGGGCCGCATTGGTGGCCCCAGGCATCGTGCTCAACAAGGACGGCTCGTTCCAGCGAACCGCGCGGTTTCGCGGCCCCGATCTCGACAGTGCAACGCCGGCCGAACTGGTCGGCTCGACGGCCCGCCTCAACAATGCGCTACGTCGTCTCGGCTCCGGCTGGGCGATCTTCGTCGAAGCCGCCCGACTTACAGCTCAAGACTATCCGGCAGGGCTTTTTCCTGACAGCGCGTCAGCGTTGATCGACCTTGAACGCCGCGAACAGTTCGAAGGTGGCTCCTACCATGGATCACCCGGGCAGGGCTGTGGCGAGTTCCATGCTGAGCTCTTCGAAAGCAGTTACTTTCTGACCTTTGTCTGGCTGCCGCCGGCCGAGGAAACATCCCGGTTGGAAAACTGGCTCTACGAAGGCCGGGAAAAGAGCGGCGTCGACCCCGTGGAGCTTTTGAAGAGTTTCGTCGACCGCACCGACCGTGTGCTGAACCTCATCGAAGGTTTCGTTCCCGAAGTCGACTGGCTCGATGATACCGAGACGCTGACTTACCTGCACTCGACGGTCTCAACCAATCGCCATCGTGTCCGTGTTCCCGAGACGCCGATGCATCTCGATGCATTGCTCGTCGATCAACCGCTCGCCGGCGGGCTGGAGCCGCGGCTTGGCGAGTCCCATCTGCGCACGCTCACAATCACAGGCTTCCCGACCGCGACCTTTCCCGGGATCCTTGATGAACTCAACCGACTTGCGTTCCCATACCGCTGGTCGACGCGGGCAATCATGCTCGACAAGACCGACGCGACCCGCCTGCTGACAAAGATCCGCCGGCAGTGGTTCGCCAAAAGGAAGTCCGTCGCGGCGATCCTCAAGGAGGTGATGACCAATGAGGCATCGGTCCTCGTCGACACGGATGCCGCCAACAAGGCAGCCGACGCGGACGCCGCACTACAGGAACTCGGCTCTGACCAGATTGGCGAGGCCTACGTCACCGCGACGGTGACGGTGTGGGATCTCGATCCGTCAATTGCTGACGAAAAACTCCGGCTGACGGAAAAGATCATCCAGTCACGCGATTTCACGGCGATCGTCGAGCGTGTCAACGCCGTCGAGGCCTGGCTCGGCAGTATCCCGGGCCATGTCTATGCCAATGTCCGCCAGCCACCGCTATCGACGCTAAACCTCGCCCATATGATCCCCCTTTCGGCGGTCTGGGCAGGTCCGGCAATGGACGAGCATTTTGGAGCGCCGCCATTGTTATTCGCCAGGACGGAAGGCTCAACGCCCTTCCGGTTCAGCCTGCATGTCGGCGACGTTGGACACACGCTTGTTGTCGGCCCGACCGGAGCTGGCAAATCGGTCCTGCTCGCACTGATGGCGCTTCAGTTTCGGCGTTACCCAGACAATCAGGTCTTTGCCTTTGATTTCGGCGGATCGATCCGTGCGGCCGTGCTCGCCATAGGGGGCGATTGGCAGAATCTCGGCAGCAGTGCATCGAGCGGGCAGGGCCCGGACGATCCGCTTGGGCTGCTCAAATTGGCTGATCTGTCCGACGACATCGGCGACGTCTCGCTGCAACCTTTGGCCGGCATCCATCACATGCCCGAACGGGCCTGGGCGGCCGACTGGCTCGTCGACATTCTCCTGCGCGAAGGCGTACCCGTGACGCCGCAGGTAAGGGAATATCTGTGGTCGGCGCTGACATCGCTCGCCAGTGCGCCGCTCCAGGAGCGGACACTCACCGGCCTGTCGGTGCTGCTGCAATCCGCGCCATTGAAGCAGGCGCTGCGGCCCTATTGTATCGGCGGCCCGTTTGGCCGGTTGCTCGACGCCGAACACGAGCGTCTCGGTGAAGCATCCGTTCAGGCGTTCGAGACCGAAGGGTTGATCGGCACCGGTGCTGCGCCCGCTGTGCTCGCCTATCTGTTCCACCGCATCGAGCAGAGGATGGACGGCAGGCCAACACTGCTGATCATCGACGAAGGCTGGCTGGCGCTCGACGACGGCGGTTTTGCCGATCAATTACGCGAATGGCTGAAGACGTTGAGGAAGAAGAACGCCTCCGTCGTCTTCGCCACGCAGTCGCTCTCCGACATCGCCGGATCGCCAATCGCGCCTGCCATCGTCGAGAGCTGCCCGACGCGGCTGTTTCTGCCGAACGAGCGCGCCATCGAGCCGCAGATCACCGACATCTATCGCCGCTTTGGATTGAACGACCGCCAGATCGAGATCGTCGCCCGAGGGACTCCGAAGCGCGACTACTATTGCCAGTCCAGGCGCGGCAACCGGCTGTTCGAGTTGGGCCTCGGTCCGATCGCCCTCGCGCTTTGCGCCGCCTCGTCAAAGACTGATCAGGCCTCAATTGAGCGGATCATCGCGGAGAGCGGCCCTGCCAATTTTCTCGAGGCCTGGCTTGCCGATCGCGGTCTCTCCTGGGCCGCTGACCTCGTTCCCTACCTCACCAACATCGTCGACCAATCCGCAAAGGAGGTTTCGTCATGAATTGTGTCCACAACCGTCTCCGCGTCCGGCATCTGGCTGCTGCTGGTGTTGTCGCCGTCGGCGTCGCCCTGTCCTGCGGCCCGGCGTCGGCACTGATCGTCTTCGATCCCAGGAATTATGCGGAGAACGTACTCTCGGCCGCGCGCGCGCTGGAGCAGATCCAGAACCAGATCGCCTCCCTGCAGAACGAGGCGCAGATGCTGATCAATCAGGGGAGAAACCTTACCTCGCTGCCGACATCGCTGCTTGGCCAGATCGAGGGCAATTTCTCTGAGATGAAGAGCCTGCTCGGCGAGGCCGACAAGCTTGCCTACAGGGTCCAGGACATCGAAAGCCAGTTCAAGTCGACCTACGGGAATTTCGGCTCGGATCTCTCCAGCAGGCAGCTTGTCGATGATGCGCGTGAACGCTGGCAAACTTCGGTTGCTTCATTCGAGCATTCGTTGAAGGCCGGAGCTGTCGCCGTCGACAACATCGAGGGGACACGGGAGCAGACGAGCGCGGCCGTCGACGCCAGCCAGTCGGCGGTCGGTATTCTGCAGGCGACGCAGGCCGGCAACCAGCTTCTCGCCGTTCAGGCAAGGCAGGTCGCCGACCTCACCGCAATGATAGCCGCCCAAGGGCGGGTCGCAGCCCTTGAGAGCGCCAGGCAAGCAGCCGCCCAGGAACAGGCGCGAGAACAGTTCAGCCGGTTCATGACAGGCAAAAACTACAGCCCGAGCAGCGTGCGCATGTTCCACGACTAAGGACTTTCTCCTATGGACTTCAAGACGACCGCCCGCTTGATCGGGGTAACGGCGCTCGCACTGGCGGTCGCCATCACCATCATCTCGCGCAACGACGACAAATACACTGCTCCGCCAATCCTGCGCCCGGCCGATCCCGATAGCGGTCCGCTGGTCCGTGAGCTCACGCGTTGCCGCATGCTCGGCGAACAGGCCACCCGCGACATTGCCTGTAAGGCGGCCTGGGAAGAAAGCCGACGCCGCTTCTTCATGCCCAGCAATCGCGACAAACCGGCGTGGCCGGCCGACGACCGGTTCGGCCGGATCGACCGCTCGATCGGCGAGGACAAGACGCCATGAACGACACCGGCGTCATTGACCGCTTTCTCGAAACCTTCACCCGATACATCGATTCCGGCTTCGGCCTGCTCGGTGGTGAGGTCGCCTTCCTCACCTCAACCCTGATCGTCATCGACATCACGCTTGCGGGAATATTCTGGGCCTGGGGCGCTGACGAGGACGTGCTGCACCGACTGGTGAAGAAGACGCTCTACATAGGCTTCTTCGCCTTCATCATCGGTAACTTCAATCGTCTCGCCGGCATCGTCTTCGAGAGCTTTTCCGGGCTCGGCCTCAAGGCGGGAGGGTCGGCACTTTCCGGTGCCGCGCTGCTGCAGCCAGGCCGCGTCGCGCAGGTTGGCATTGACGCAGGCAATCCTATCCTGGAAGCCGCCAGCCAGTTGATGGGCTACGTCTCCTTCTTCGAGAACTTTGTCCAGATCGCCGTTCTGATGATCGCCTGGGCAATTGTCCTCATCGCCTTCTTTATCCTGGCCGTGCAGATCTTTGTCACGCTCATCGAGTTCAAGCTGACGACACTTGCCGGCTTTGTGCTGATTCCGTTTGCGCTGTTCAGCAGGACGGCCTTCCTCGCCGAAAAAGTGCTCGGCAATATCGTTGCTTCCGGTGTGAAAATTCTCGTGCTCGCCGTCATCGTCGGCATCGGCTCGGGTCTCTTTGGCGAATTCACCCAAGGCTTCGCTGACCAACCCACGATCACGGATGCGCTGTCACTTGTGCTCGGCGCTCTGTCGCTGATGGGGCTCTCGATCTTCGGCCCGGGCGTTGCGACAGGGCTCGTCTCAGGAGCGCCGCAACTCGGCGCTGGTGCCGCAGTCGGCACGAGCCTCGCCGCCGCGGGACTAGGCGCCGCGGGTTACATGGGCGCGCGTGCGGGACTGAGTGGTGCCGCAAGTGCCGTTGGCGCCGCAGGGCGCATGTCGGCTGCTGCGGTGCGAGGCGGCGCTCATCTAGCGGGAAGTACGTCGACTGCTTATGGGCTCGCCGCCGCAGCGTCGGGACAGCGCGGTGCCGGCGCAGTCGCCGCCGGTCTCGGCGGTGTCGCTCGAGCCGGGGTCGGGGTCGCACTTCAGCCGGTCAGGCAAGCCATGTCGCGCGCCGCGTCGGCGCTCGGCAGCAGCAATCAATCCGGTCGGTCTGCGGGATGGAATGCTACCGGCGGGCAATCGCCTGTTGGCAGCATGAGCGCAGCCGCAAACGATCCCTCCTTTGCCAGACCGGCCACCGCGTCCCCTTCGAACTCCACAGCCGGCTCGCCGCCGGAATGGGCCACTCGCATGAAGCGCGGCCAGACCCTGAGGCATGGGGCCGGCTTGGCAGCGCATACCGTCCGCTCTGCCGATCATGGCGGCGGCTCGATGAATGTTTCTCTCCATCAGGATGACCACCGATGAATCCTTTCAAACGACCTTCCGTCCGGTACGGCAAGACGACCCAGCCGGAGACGCCGTATCAGCGCGCAGTCCAAGCGTGGGATGAGCGCATTGGCTCGGCGCGTGTGCAGGCGAAAAGCTGGCGGCTGATGGCGTTCGGGTCGCTCGTGCTCGCCGGCGGCTTTGCGTCGGCATTGGTCTGGCAATCGACGCGGGGCTCCGTCGTTCCCTGGGTGGTTCAGGTCGACAAGTTTGGCGAGGCCCAGGTGGTGGGACCGGCCATGGCCGACTTCAAGCCGACGGATCCGCACATCGCATGGCATCTCGCCCGCTTCATTGAGCAGGTGCGAAGTATCGCGGACGATCCTGTCATCGTGCGCCAGAACTGGTTGCGCGCCTACGACTACACAACCGATCGCGGCGCCACCTCTCTCAACGACTACGCCCGCCTGAACGACCCTTTTGCTAAGGTCGGCAAAGTCCAGGTCGCAATCGAGATCTCGAGCGTCATCCGTGCCTCACCGGACTCGTTTCGCGTCGCCTGGACCGAGCGCCGCTACGAGAACGGCAGCCTGGCTAGCACCGAACGCTGGACCGCCATCCTCACCATCATCATTCAACAACCCCGCGATGCCGAGCGGCTGAAAGCCAATCCGCTCGGTGTCTACGTCAACGCCATAAACTGGTCGAAGGAGCTTTCATGATGCGTCCCGCACGAACACCGACAAGGGGCCAACGGGCGGCGCGCGTGCTTGCCGCAGGCCTGCTATCCGCGACAGCGCTCGTCGGCTGCGCCTCGAAAAAATACATTCCGCCCGAGATCGACTACGACGATGCCGCGCCTGCCGTCCAGAAGGCCGATGCGCCTAGCCCCGTGAAGGTGGTCGAACTGCCGAAGCCTCTTCCGCTCCCCGGTCAGTTGAAGTCGGTCAAAAACAGCGGCAAAGCGAAGGCGGAGGTTGCCGACCCGAAGCTGCGCATAAGCCAGGCGAACGAGGCCGCGCGAATGCAGCCCGTCCGCGACGGCTTCATCAACGCAATCCAGCTTTATCCCTGGAGCGAGGGCGCGCTCTACCAGATCTATGCCGCCCCGGGCCAGGTCACCGACATCGCTTTGCAGCCGGGCGAGCAACTTGTCGGCTCCGGTCCCGTCGCCGCCGGCGACACCGTTCGCTGGATCATCGGTGATACGCAAAGCGGGGCAGGGGACCGGCGTCAGGTCCACATTCTCGTCAAGCCGACGCGCCCCGATCTCCAGACCAACCTAGTCATCAACAGTGACCGTCGCACCTATCATCTCGAGCTACGCTCGACCGAGAAAACCTACATGGCCTCTGTCTCCTGGCAGTACCCGCAGGATCAGTTGATTGCCCTGCGTCGGCAGAACGCCCAGGCTTCCGCTGCGCAGCCTGTGGCTTCCGGCGTCGACATTCAGAAACTCAACTTCCGCTATCGGATCGAGGGCGACCCAGCACCCTGGAAGCCGCTGCGCGCTTTCGACGATGGCGCAAAAGTCTATATCGAATTCCCATCTGGCATCGGTCACGGTGAAATGCCGCCGCTGTTCGTCATCGGTCCGTCAGGTGGCTCCCAACTGGTCAACTACCGCGCCCGCCAAAACTACTATGTCGTCGACCGGCTGTTTGCCGCGGCCGAACTGAGGCTGGGCGACAAAACGAGCGAAAAGCGCGTCCGGATCGTGCGCACCGACGGTAAGAAGCCGCGGCGCCGCGTGAGGCTGTTTCGATGAGCGAAACTTCCAATTCATATAGCCCGGCTATCGAAGCGGAGCTGCGGCTGCGACCAGAGCCCGCAAGGGTGACGCGACTGTCGCGCAAGGTGCTCATTGGCCTTGGCGGCGTCGCAAGCGTCGCGATCCTCGGCACGCTGATCTGGGCACTCGATAGCAGACGGCGCGGCAACGAGCAGTCATCCGAACTGTTCAGCACGGAAAACCGTACCACCGCCGACGGACTGCAGGGCCTGCCAAAGGACTATTCGGGCGTCCCGAAACTCGGGCCTGCATTGCCCGGCGATCTCGGACGGCCGATCCTGCGCGCGCAAGAGCGAGGCCAGCAGGTTCAGGTCCCAGACATCCAAACACCGCGTGCCGATCCGGAAGAACAACGCCGCCTGGCCGAGATCGAGGCCGCCCGCGTGGCAAAGCTGTTCACCGACACGAATTCGCGGGCCAATTCAGCGCGACAGAGTTCTGGCGGCGCAAATAGCGGCGGCGACGCCTTGTCAGGATTGGCGTCGCCGCCCGAACTGCCGGCGCTCGAGCCGGGCCCGGCTCAAAATCGCAAGCTCGCCTTCGTCAATGCTAAGCCCGATCGCCGCACCGTCAGTCCCGATCGCCTCGCCGAAAAAGCATCGCCCTACGTTGTGCAGGCCGGAACGGTCATTCCAGCTGCCCTCATCACTGGCATCCGCTCTGACCTGCCCGGCCAAATCAGCGCTCAGGTCACGGAGAATGTCTATGATAGCCCGACAGGGTCATACCTGCTCGTCCCGCAAGGAGCAAAACTGATTGGCCAGTATGACAGCCAGGTCGCCTTCGGCCAGTCGCGCGTACTGCTGGTGTGGAACCGGCTCATCATGCCCAATGGCACCTCGATTGTGCTGGAGCGCCAGCAGGGCACGGATGCCGAAGGGTTCTCTGGGCTCGAGGACGAGGTCGACCATCACTGGGGCCAGCTGTTTCGGGCTGCAGCGCTCTCGACGCTGCTTGGCATCGGCACCTCGCTTGGTTCCAGCAACGAAGAAAGCGATATCGCCAAGGCCATTCGCGAAGGCGCACAGGATTCGCTCAGCAATGTCGGCCAGCAGATCGTGCGCAATCAGCTCAATGTCCAGCCGACGCTAACAATCCGGCCGGGTTTTCCGGTTCGCGTTATCGTCAATCGCGATCTTGTGCTGGCGCCATATGGCGCGAAGGATCCATCATGACCAAGCTGAAACTCTCTGCAATTCCCGACGATCGGCCAGTCACGCCGGCGACCGTTCATCGCGATCTGATCGCCTATGCCGATTCTCTGAACGGTCAACATAACTCTGTCGCACCTTGTATAGGAGGCGGCGCATGGGAAACCTGAAACTTGGTCCATTGCCGAAATTCGGGACGGTCCGCATGACGATCGCGCTTCCCGAGCCGCTTAAGGACGAACTGGAGCGCTACGCGGCGGAATACAGCCGCTTGTATGAGCCCGTCCAAGCGGCGGCTCTGATCCCCCATATGCTCGAGGCCTTCATGCGATCGGATCGCGGCTATCGCAGCCGCAAGGCGCAAGCGGCGCGAGGACAAGTCCGTTAACATGGGGTCGGGCCGTGTCGACACCGCCGTGCAACCAATCTGAGGCGGCAGGGATCATCAGCCTGGCGGCTCCCACGTTCTGCTGAGGCCCATGCGGAGATCCGATCTCCAGCGCTGAGCTGCCGTCGGACAGGCTTGAGGTCTGCACCCAACCCGTCACGCGCCTCATTTGAGGCGAAGGACCGCGTAAGAAGGAAGACGTGCTGAGGCAGCGCAGTGGGCTAAAGATGATATCCAGCTCGCGACAGAGGGGCAGCAACCCGCGCCGCGCGCCTCGTCAATCGCGCTAGAGAAAAGTCAGCGATCGGCAGGCAGGCTGGCTGTTCTGCACGAGGCAGACAGGTCGTGGAGATCGCGCGCGTACTTTTGACCAGCAAGTGCTGCTGCTCAACGAGCCGACTGTCATTCTACCGCCGGCGAGCGCTAGAGCACATCCAGGGATCGATGAATTCATTGTGATGTGACAGAGGTTTGCTGAGCTGATTCAACGTCCACATTAATGAGGTGGATGATGGCAAGGACACTCAGTGAGGACGTTCGGTCGGCGGTTTTGAAGGCTTGCGATGAGGGTACGTCGGCGCGACAGGCGGCGGCGCGGTTCGGCGTGGGGATATCGAGTGCGCTCCATTGGATCGCGCGGCGAAAATCGGCGAGCGAACGCCTCGGCCACAGGGCTGGCGGCGCGCCTCCAGTCTCGATGCGCATGAAGCCTTCATCGCCGGATTGATCAAGGCTTGCAAGAACATCACGCTGGACGAGATGGTTGAACTGCTGGCCCTCGAGCGGTCGGCCCGCATTGGTGGCAGTGCCTTGAGCGAGCTGGCACGGCCTTTGCTCAAGACGAATGGCAACCCTGCTGAGGGCTGACCACGCAAGACGTGCGAATCTTTTAGTTTGTGTGTTCCGTTTCCGACAAAGACAGACTCGCACATTTGGCAATAGCTTTGGAGAGCGACATGGTACTTCGAATGGATTCCCCGGCCCCTGCCATCAAGGTGCAGAGCTGGCTGCGTGGCGAGCCCCTCACGAGCTTCAAGCCCGGCAAAGTGTATATCGTCGAATTTTGGGCAACGTGGTGCGGACCATGTGAGGACTGGATGCCGCATCTGATGCAGTTGCAGGAGAAATACAGGGACAGCGGAGTCGAGATCGTCGGAGTCGCGGCTTCTGAAGACGCTCCAACGGCCGATGAGGCCCGAAGCCAGTTGGACGCGTGGTTGACCGAAAAGTTCTCGAATCTGAATTATCGGATCGCGTTCGACTCCACAGGCGAAATGGACAAGCTTTGGATGGAGCCCAGCTTTTCTGTCGGGATTCCGACCTCGTTCGTGGTCGACCGTGACGGTCACATCGCCTTTATCGGTCATCCGATGCAACTCGATGAGGTCTTGCCGAAAGTGCTCAACGGCAGCTGGCGCAGCAGCGATCAAGCGAAAGCCGCCGATGCGGAGCGGATTGCGAAAGACGAACCCATAGCGCGCGAACAAGCGCTGAAGAAGCCGATCCTTGAGAAATTTCGGGCGGCGGTGGAGAAAAAGGATTGGAAGACGGCGCGCTCGGCCATCGAAGAAGGCATCGCCTTGTTGCCGGACGACCTCGATTTGCGCCTGACTCAGGCGCATCTGCTGCTTCACAGAATGCGCGACATGCGGGCAGGCTTGCCGGTCATGCGCCAATTCGTTCGCGACGCGATCAACAGAAATTCCGTGAATTGGGTGTCTCAGGTGCTGGAACAACTCTTCCATCCGGAGGAGGACTATTCGTACCTTCCGTCTGCCGAGCGCTTCGCGATGGGCAAGGAGCTATCCGAACACATCCTGGCTCTGGATCCCCCGGAAGGCGACGTCGACCTCAAGTTCCTATATTATCCGGTGCTAGGTCAGTACTTTTACGAGACCGGCGACAAGGATCGCGCGATCGAGTTGGTCGAAGTGGCAATGAAGTCGCTAGCGGATTGGCAGGATGGCTCAGACGAACTGAAACAGAACCTTGGACCGGGGTTGCTGCAGGCCCTGGCCAACTACAGGGGTGAGAAGGTTTGTTCAGGAGATCTCTGTGCGGTTCCACAAAAGGATTTCCTGAAACCAAACCGCACCCGGAAGACGGAAGATGAAGGGGATGACACGTCGGAAAATGCTTTGGCCTGATCGGGCGAATTTTGGCGAGTGCATGCGCGTGGCAAGTACGCCGTAAAGGGCGAGTGAAGTCTGGGTCTGTGCGCCGTTGCCATCCTGGGTTGGATGTTATGCTGTCCCTGAGCCCACTTTGCGCGCAGCAGCAAAGGCCTGCCTCACGGGCTCAGGCGGGCCGTCGTCAATGATGGCCGGTTGGCGCCGCGCCAAAAAATCGGTGAGCTAAAGTCGCGGCATTGGTTCTCCAAAAAAAAACGGAGCGTCTTCGGCGCGAACCTTGTTGGAAGCGGTACTCCTCGCGCTGTCCTGCTAGCAGCGTAGCCAAGGTGCAAGAGTTCGCCTGCACCCCAGAACCAGCTCTGCAGCCGCCCCTTCGGTTCAACTTCTCCATCGATGCCCCGAGACATGGCGAGACATGGGTCGTATAGTCTGGACAAACTCTTGGCCGTCAAGGTCGGCCGCAAGCAGATCCGGCCAGATTTAGCTGCGCCCATGTTGTCTCCGTTCATGGCCACGGATCGAGCGTTCGCTTGGGTCAGCCGCGGCACCAAAGGCTGCGAATTTCGCGCGCGGAACGATGATGGAGCATCAGAACTCGGGATGATGCTTGCGTAGAAACGCGAGCAAGTTGGGATCTGTGCCCAAGGAGGCAACAACAGCACTGACGAACCCGCAATGGCAAGGTGGCCTCTTCGATCCGTCCTTCAGCGGCTGGCCATCGTCGTGGCTCGTTGATTCAAGCCCCTCAAACGTGTCGTCCAGATCTTTCAAACGGTGCGGAGCCAACGCAGTGTAAAGACGCTATCCTGCTCGCGACAGAGGGCGGCAACCCGCGCCGCGCGCGCGTACTTTTGGCCAGCTCCGAAGTGCTGCTGCTCAACGAGCCGACCTCAATTTTACCGCCAGCGAGCGCTAAAGCACATCCACAGATCGATGAATTGATTGTGATGTGACACAGCTTTTCTGAGCTGATTCAACGTCCACTTTAATGAGGTGGATGATAGCAAGAACACTCAGTGAGGGCCCTCGGTCGCTGGTTTTGAAGGCTTGCGATGAGGGTACGTCGGCGCGACAGGCGGCGGCGCGGTTCGGCGTGGGGATATCGAGTGCGAGCCGTTGGATGGCGCGGCGAAAATCGGCGAGCGAACGCCTCGGCCACAGGGCTGGCGGCGCGCCTCCGGTCTCGATGCGCATGAAGCCTTCATCGCCGGGTTGATCGAGGCTTGCAAGGACACCACGCTGGACGAGATGGTTGAACTGCTGGCCCTCGAGCGGTCGGCCCGCATTGGTCGCAGTGCCTTGAGCGTGCTGGCACGGCCTTTGCTCAAACTGACGAATGGCAACCCTGCTGAGGGCTGACCACGCAAGACGTGCGAATCTTTTAGTTTGTGTGTTCCGTTTCCGACAAAGACACACATTTGGCAATAGCTTTGGAGAGCGACATGGTGCTTCGAATGGATTCCCCGGCCCCTGCCATCAAGGTGCAGAGCTGGCTGCGTGGCGAGCCGCTGACAGCCTTCCAGCCTGGGAAACTGTACATCGTCGAATTTTGGGCGACGTGGTGTGGCCCATGCGTGTCGGCGATGCCCCATCTGGCGGAGCTGCAGGACAAATACAAAGACAGCGGCCTCGAGGTCGTCGCAGTCGCAGCTTCTGAAAATGCTCCAACCGCGGACGAGGCGCGAACCAAGTTGGACGCGTGGTTGACCGAAAACTGCACGTATCTGAACTATCGGATCGCGTTCGACTTCACAGGCGAAATGGACAAGCTTTGGATGGAACCCAGCCTCTCCCTCGGGATTCCGACCTCGTTCGTTGTCGATCGTGATGGCGCCATCGCCTTTATCGGTCATCCGATGGACCTCGGTAAGGTCTTGCCCAAAGTGATCAAAGGCCGCTGGCGCACCAGCAAGCAAGCGAAAGCCGGTGATGCGAAGCGGATTGCCGAAGACGAAGCCAGAATGGTGAAGATGCCGATTTTTGAGAAGTATTATGCGGCGTTCAAGGCACAGGAGTGGCACACGGCGCTCTCGGCCATCGAAGAGGGTGTCGCCTTGTTCCCGGACGATCCCAATATCCGCACGTGCCATGCGAATCTGCTGCTTCACGAAATGCGCGACATGCGGGCAGGCATGCCGGTCATGCAGCTCTTCGTTCGCGACGCGATCAACCAAAATTGCGTGAATTGGCTCTCTGATGCGCTGGAACAACTCTTCGATCCGGAGGAGGACTATTCGTACCTTCCTTCTGCCGAGCGCTTCGCGATGGGCAAGGAGCTATCCGAACACATCCTGGCTCTGGATCCCCCGGCAGGCGACGGCGCCTTCAAGTTCCTGTATTATCCGGCGCTCGGTCAGT
Source organism: Mesorhizobium sp. BHbdii (assembly GCF_053848045.1). NCBI lineage: Bacteria > Pseudomonadati > Pseudomonadota > Alphaproteobacteria > Hyphomicrobiales > Phyllobacteriaceae > Mesorhizobium > Mesorhizobium sp. BHbdii. The sequence goes on from NZ_JBSPKX010000014.1 coordinate 36,100, forward strand.
ACTTTTACGAGAGCGGCGACAAGGATCGCGCGATCGAGTTGATCGAAGTGGCACTGAAGTCGCTCGCCGATTGGCAGAATTTCTCGGAAAAAACGAAACGGCGGATTGGACAGCGATTGCTGCAGGCCCTGGCCAACTACAAGGGTGAGCAGGTTTGCTCACAAGATCTTTGTGTGGCTCCACAACAGGATTTCCCGAAGCCAAACCGCACCCGGCGGAAGACGAAAGATGAAGAGGGATGACAGGTCGGAAATGCCGTGGCCTGACTGGGCGAATTGTTGGGCGAGTGCACGCGCGCCGCAAGCACGCCGTAAAAGGCGATTGAAGTCTGGGCGTATGCGCCGTCGCCATCCTGGGTTGATGGGCTGCTGTCCCTGATCCTTCCTCTGTGCGCAGCAGCAAAGGCCTGCCTCGCGAGCTCAGGCGGGACGTCGTCAATGATGGTCGGTCGGCGCCGCGCCCAACGATCGGTGAGCTAAAGTCGCGGCATCGGTTCTCCGAAAACCGAGCGTCTTCGGCGAACCGTGTTGCGAGCGGTACCCCTCGCGCTGTCCCGCTGGCCGCGTCCCCAGGTGCAGGACTTCGCTTGCATCCCAAGAACCAGCTCTAGTCGCTCGGTTCAGCGTCTCCATGAACGATCCTGAGACATGGATCCTATAGTCTGGACGCCACAAACTCTTCGGCCGTCAAGCCGGTCGGCCGCAAGCAGATCCGGCCGGATTAATTGCGCCGATGTTGTCTCCGTTCATGGCCACGGATCGAGCGTTCGCTTGGGTCCGCCGCGACATCAAAGGCAGCGAATTTCGCGCGCGGGACGATAATGCGAGCATCAGAACTCGGGATGATGCTTGCGTAGAAACGCGAGCAAGTTGGGATCTTTGCCCAAGGAGGTAACAACAGCACTGAGAAACCCGCAGTGGCAAGGTGGCCCGTCCGATCCGATCGATAGCGGCTGGCTATCGCCGTGGCCCGCTGATTCAAGCCCCTGAAGCGTGTCGTCCAGATCTTTCAGAATGTGTCGTATTTTGGCCAGGAAAGTTTGGCCTGCGACCGTTGCTCTGACCCCGCCGGGGTGGCGTTCGAACAAAGTCACGCCCAGCCTCAATTCGAGATCTTTTATGCGCCTGCTGAGCGCGGAATGATGAATCCGCAGTCGCCGCGATGCGCCGAGGAAGCTGCCTTCCTCGGCGACGACGGTCGCAAAATGAAGCGTGAGAAGTTGGATGGAGCGGCGCATGGCACCTCTTGCGTGCGCGGACCGAGGCTTGCGATTACGATGCGGATTTGTTGCTGCCTGGGCTGCGTGTGTCACGAAGCCTTTGCAGCGTGCGCTCGTCGAAACTGGCTGTCACCGCGACCGTCTCTTCTGCACCGATCATTTTCGGCAGTCCCAGCGGCGTTACCTTGAAATGCAACTGAACCAGGCGCAGCAGCCAGAGCGGGTTCATTTCTACGATGATCGTGTCGACCCCGCTGCCGAGGCCCCACTCGACGATGCCCGACAAAAGCGCATTGGCAACGGGACTCAGCATCCGTCCCCGTTCGCGATATTGCGGCTCGACACAGTAACGCGACCATTCCCAGATGTTTTCTCCGACGGGACGCGTGCCTTCGCACAGCTCCGGCAAGACGTCCGAGAGAAGATGAGGTCGCGTCGACGGCAGCAGGCGTTGGTAGCCGATCACACGGTTGTCCGTGGTGAAGAGCATGTGGACGGCACGCCTGTCGTCGAAGCGGTCGACCTCACGGCCGTCTTCACGCCGCAGGTCGTTCCAGCCCTTTTCTTCGACGAACACCTTGTGCCGAAGCCTAAACGCCTGATCCAGCTCCGCCTTATATTCGTCTGCATTTTGCGACGTGACGACAAGAAGCATCTCGGTTGTCCTCCAGTTTCGAGGCCAACCCAATGGTTCATCGCGGACCCATGCGGCATCACGCGATTGCGTGAGGCTAGCTGATCAGTCCCAGCCGGAAAGCCTTCGCGACAGCATGCACATTGTTTGTCACGCCGAGCCTCTCGCGCACCGATCGCAGATGCGTGTCTGCTGTGTTGCGGCTGATGTTGAGGCGATCAGCGATGTTGTCGACGGTGAGGCCTTCAGCGGCCCAGCGCAGCACGTCCTGCTGGCGAGGCGACAGACGCACGGGATTCGAGGTTCGTTTTGCGTCTGCAAGAATTGCTGCGACGCTGGATCTGAAGGATTTCGAGGACCACACGAGTATGAACAGCGGCTATTCGCGCCACCGTCGCATCTACACGAAAAGTTATCCGACATGCCGGTCAGTTCTCGGCGTAGTGGAACCGCAGGAGCTCCTCAAATGGCCGCGGATCTCGCATGCTGTTCGGTTGACGCAGTGCTAAGGCACGCAGCGAGACAGGTCTGCGGCTTTGCCCATCAGCGCCTCGAGCGGACCTCGGCCGAACGTGCGCCTCCATAACATTGCGAACGCACTGGTTGCGAGCACGAAGCCTCCCAGCAGGTAGAGTGACGGTGACCATCCTGGTTTGACCACCCAGATTCCCCCGATGTGCAGGACATAAGCCGTCAACGACATGGAACCGACAGCCGAGATTGGAGCGGTCAGCATGCGAAGACGCGTGTCGGAAACGGCCAGGCTGATCGCCAGAACCAGGAGGGCAACGCCGGTGTTTCCCAGGATCGAGAAGGTGGTCTCACTGTGCGGTGAGGCCACCCACAACCAATCGGCCTCGCCCCCGAACTTGCGGAACGAGTAGAACCCTCCCGCATCCGACCACCAGAGATCGCCCACGTCCCCACCATACGCGGTGATCGTCTGTGCGACCCCCGGCACATAGTGCAATGCGAGCGCGGACCCTAAATATCCAAGGACGGCAAGCGCCATTCCAGCGGTCGCCAACCACCGGCGGGTGGTTACCTTCGTCAGATTCAGACGTGCGACTGCCATGCCTGCGATCATGAATGGTATCCATGTGATGGCAGGGAACATCCCGCTAATCAACAGGGTGACGAACTGGTCAAAGGCCATCTCCTTATCCATCACCCCGTTAATCAGGAATCTTAGCTGAGGAGACACAAGTGCCGTGGAAAGCGCTATGGCTGCAAGGGTGACCGCATCCAGCCGACAGAGTGGAAGAACCAGCAGAAAGCACAGCCCGTAAGAGGCGAGGATCACCTCCACCCGCGTTCCGATGGCCTGCTGCAGCAGCAGACCTAAGATTAGCAGGATGAGCGCGCGTATCACGATTTTGGTCGCAGCTTGGCGACCTGCCTGTCCTGTCTTTGGGACTGTTCCAGAAATAAGGACAAGGGAGAACCCCGCCAAGAAAGCAAAGAGCGCAGAAGAGCGACCATGAGCGAGTTCTAGAAAGAAGCCGGTGCCCCCCCCTTCGCTTGGATCGGGTCCGACATGTGCGGCGTACATGCCGAACACAGCCAATCCGCGCGCCAGGTCGACGCCGACAAGTCGGTTTGCCGGCGAGCAACGGCCCGAGTCGGCACCTCCTGCCACAGGGGCGTTAGCCACCAAGGCTGAGTTGGGTCGAAAAAAGCTCATGGCCTCCCCGAGTGCGTTGGTAACGCGGCGCCGGGCCGATAAATCCGACGCGCGGTAAGCTCGTGTCCGCAAGAACCATGGAGAAGCGGTGAAGGAACAGGCCACCCGTGGCGAGGGAAGGTCGTGCTATCACGTCGACATGACTGCGGGTTTGGCGAGCTGGGTTGGGATGATTTCTCCTGATTTCCGAGGCGGAGCCCCGGTCGTCGATAGGCACGCAAATGCCGTGCCAAAGGAAAGGCCGCTTGCAGCAACGGCTATGACCTTGAAGGCGTTGTCCGATAGCCGACAATGTCGGACATGCGACGACCTGAACGACTGACATCACGTATTGGGGCGGCCGCTTTTTCGGCGAGTGATAGACAACGACCAGTTCAAGTAGCTGGCGAGCGAGCGCGGGAAGGCTATGGACTTTGCTCGACAGAGCTTCGGGTAAGGCTCTGGCGCCGTGAATTGATCGGCTTAGGATAGAAGCGCCGAAAACGTGTTCGTGGTTTCCGTTCGGTGTGTCCGGCCTCGTGTTGTGCCAGCAATCGAATACGGCCGAAGAAAAGCGGTTCTGTCTGGCTTCTGATGACCCGCCGCTCCGCGACAAATGGCAAGCTCGGTCTCCAAAAACCCGGCTTGTTGCGGCGAGCCTGCAGGCAAGAGCGACCGCCGGACTCCTTGGGTAGAAAAACGCCAGTTGCAAATCTGCGAAGCACCGACGCACGGCAGCCCTATAGAACAGCGCGAGCCGGCCTTTGGCCCGTCGTCCTTTTGACTGCGGCATTCTCAACCCGGCAATAACCTGCGCCGGCCGAATTCGCCGACGAGGCCGACCTGCGGATCGCGGAATGCGGGCTCAGCCTGGAATGGAATCGGGCATACAACTGCGCGATCTCGATCGCGGGCGGCGGTGTTTTCGGCGGCATTCTCTGCCACGTCCGCGCCGAACGAACTGATCGCCGACATCGATCGGTGCTCGAGCCGATAGACGTGGAGATCATATCCCACGACCAGGTGCGAAGACTATTCGGCGACCGCAGGACCGTGAGGCTTGCCCGCAGAAGGGCGATGGGGGTCTGGGTTGTATGCTCCTCGCGCCAGGATGAATTGCGATCCTGTCGCTGAGCCCGTTCTCCTCCAATTCCGAGGCCACCCCAATAGTTTATCGCCAACCGGTGCGGCATCACGCGATTGCGTGAGGCTAGCTGATCAGCCCCAGGCGAAAAGCTTTCGCGACAGCATGCACGTTGTTTGTCACGCCGAGCCTCTCGCG
>NZ_JBSPKX010000149.1:0-494 GCF_053848045.1 Mesorhizobium sp. BHbdii
GTCCCGCTTCGAGGCGCAACGGCGACCTCGCCGTCGACACTAGCAATGTCTATTTTCCGGTTATGGCAAGCCAGACTTCAATGGCCGACATGAGGCGCAAAGGTCGTTCGATCTCGACAAACTACTAGAGGCGCGGCCGGACTGGCCGAGGTCGCGCGGTGCATGGGCATTGACGGCGCGTTGCAGCCCGCAGCTATGGTCCAGTAGCGGAATGGCAACTTCCGGGATAGACCGTCACAATAGCACCACTTCGCAGGCTCGGGCACCGCAGGCCTGTCCCGTCAGCTGCCTTTGCGGAATCGCAAACAAAGTGAGGCCAGCCTATCTTGCTTGGTGGTCAACTCTCGATCGATCACACCGGGACAATGAAACGTCGTGACGACGACGGCTTGAACTGGAGGGTGCCCCATGTGGTCTATTCGCCGGCTGAGCGGTGCGCCAGCCTTTGGTGGGCAGGCATACGTTCTATCGGTGCTCACCAGCACTGTCTTGAG
>NZ_JBSPKX010000150.1:0-493 GCF_053848045.1 Mesorhizobium sp. BHbdii
CTCCTTCGGCTCGGTCTTGCTCTTGGCGTAGGCGACCGCGATCTGCACGGCGGTGCGCGATTGCTGGCCGGGGAACTGTTCGACCGTGCCGGCGAGCTTGCCGTCGCGCACGGCAACCAGCGCTTCCGGCAGCGCGTCGAAGCCATAGATCTTGACGTCGGTGAAGTTGCGCGCCGCACACGCCTCGAGCGCGCCGAGCGCCATGTCGTCATTGGCGCAGATGATGGCGTCCGGCTTGCCGTTGGCGGCGAGGCCGGCTTCGGTGACCGACAGCGCCTCGGCGCGAGCGAAGTTGGCGGTCTGCTCGAAGATGATCTGGTACTTGTCCTTCAGGGGATCGAGCACATTGTGCACGCCCTTGTTGCGGTCGATCGCCGGGCCGGCGCCCGGCTGACCCTGCAGATGGAACAGCTTGGCGCCGTTCGGGAACGCCTCCACCATGGCGCTGGCCTCGGCCTCGACGCCCTTGACATTGTCAGCGCCGACATGGGCG
>NZ_JBSPKX010000151.1:0-492 GCF_053848045.1 Mesorhizobium sp. BHbdii
GAAGACGGCGCGGCGATGATCGTCAATCCGCTCACCGCCATCGCCATGTTCGACATCGTCAAGCAGGAGGGGGAAAAGGCCTTCGTCATGACCGCCGGCGCCAGCCAGCTTTGCAAGCTGATCATCGGCCTGGCCAAGGAGGAAGGGTTTCGGCCTATCGTCACCGTGCGCCGCGATGAGCAGATCGCGCTGCTGAATGAGCTCGGCGCTGCCCATGTGCTCAACGAGCCGGCGCCGGATTTCGAGGCCACGCTGCGCGAGGTGATGAAGGCGGAACAACCGCGCATCTTCCTCGATGCGGTCACCGGGCCGCTGGCCTCGGCCATCTTCAATGCGATGCCGAAACGGGCGCGCTGGATCATCTACGGCCGGCTCGACCCGGATGCCACCATCATCCGCGAACCCGGCCAACTGATCTTCCAGCACAAGCATATAGAGGGTTTCTGGCTGAGCGAATGGATGCGGCAATTCAAAGAGCGGCGCGGTCCGGCG
>NZ_JBSPKX010000152.1:0-492 GCF_053848045.1 Mesorhizobium sp. BHbdii
GTGGAGTGCTGCGCGCCGCATGAACTCCGTGCGCGACAGGCCAAGCAGCTCCGCGCCGCGGTCGATGATGGTGAGATCATCGTCGCGAAACCGCATCGAGACGGGTGTTTCCTTCCTCGTGGCTGTGATGGCCATGGCGCACTCCTGTGCTGCGAACGTATATACGTCTATGTAACGCGGAAGGCAATACCACATTGCGTGGCGGCAGGCTTCGGCGCGTCGATACGATCCGTGGAGGCGGAGAGCGCGGTGCTTCGCGCGCGGTTCGGTGGTGCGGATTGCGATGAAAGCGGCGCTTCACGCGCCGCCCTCCGCGAACCGCCAGACGGGGATGCCGAGGCGGCGGGCCTTATCGGCCAGGTTCTCGGTGATGCCGGAGCCGGGAAAGACGATGACGCCCGCCGGCACGACCGACAGCAGCTGGTCGTTGCGCCGGAACGGCGCCGCCTTGGCGTGCCGGTTCCAGTCAGGCTTGAAGGCGATCTGCGTGAC
>NZ_JBSPKX010000153.1:0-490 GCF_053848045.1 Mesorhizobium sp. BHbdii
TCCAGGATGGCGCAGAAAGAGAAGACCAATCAGCACGGCAAGGATGACGGAGATGAGTTGCAGCCAGAAATGAGGCACGTGGCCCGCGCCGATCAGGCTTATGCCTCGGAGGCCTCCGCTGACGATCAGCACCCACCCGAGCAAGTTCACCACGGCAATCGACGAGATCATCGGTAAGGTCACTGCCAGAGTTCCGGCTGCGACTAGCAGCACGCCCTCCACCAAATACCAAAGTGAGTACCGCTTGAGAGTCTGCCGCATTGCCTCGCGAAAGACGTCCGCTGCGGCATCCAAGGAGATCGACCTGCTCTGCCTCCAAAAGCCGTCAGTGCCTGTGACGACCTCAAGCCGGGCCGCATGCGCTCTTGCGATTTTCAGGAGAGTTACCGCCGTCTCCTGGGCTGTCCATCCGCGAGCTTGTGACGATGCGACCAGTTCCTCGAACGCAGGCTCCAATGCAACCTCACAGTTGACCTCCCGATCGGGGCTG
>NZ_JBSPKX010000154.1:0-489 GCF_053848045.1 Mesorhizobium sp. BHbdii
GCAGCCTGGCTCCCGGCTTCAACCCCATCTGCCCGATGAGTTCCCTTGTGGCGGCGATGCCGCCAATGTGGAATTCGTCGACCGCTTCGAGATCGCCGGCACGCAGACGGGCAACGTCCATGCCCGTATCGGCGAGCGCGGCAAGGATGCGCTGCTCGAGACCCGATATGTCATAGTGACGGGCGATGCCCGGTTCCACCGTGGCCATGATCCTTATCCCTGCGTCAGACTCCTGTGTATGCTCTCAGCCGCATCACGACCCTGCGCCACGGCCGAGACGGTCAGGTCGTCACCGCCAAGGATGCAGTCGCCGCCGGCCCAGACTTTCGCCAGCGAGGTGCGCCCTTCCCCATCGACCTTTATACGGCCGGCTTCGAGCTCAATCGAGGCCCCGCTGCCGTTGAGCGCGGCCGGGACAAAACTCTGGCCGATCGCAGCGAATACCTGGTCGGCGACCAGCGTCAGCGTCTCGCCGGTGCCGGCAAGCTT
>NZ_JBSPKX010000155.1:0-489 GCF_053848045.1 Mesorhizobium sp. BHbdii
GAGGGACAGGCTGACATCGCGTTGAAGGACATCGGCGTGAAGGCGCCCTATCTCCTGATAAACGGCACATTGAATGTCCGCCGCGCCAGGCAGGCCGCCGACCCTCCGAGAAAGTCTTTCATCATCGGCGCCATTCGCTGGCTGGGAGCCAGGATTGCCGCAGCCATAAGGCTGCGCGCCTGGTGGGGCGGGCCGGACATCATTCTGTCAGGCCGCCGCCAGTCTCCTGCGCGGCCAGCTGCCATCCTGGAGGCCAATGACCCAAGCAAGCGGGGACGCAACGCCGAATTCTTTCTGTTTTCAAAACATTTCGTCGGCAGTGAATCAACCGGCTATGCGCCCTCCGCCGCGATGGCCGAGCAAGAAGGGCAACTGGATCTTGCGGCGGCGGCAGCGATTTCGGGCGCCGCCATTTCCTCGAGCATGGGTCGCATCAGTCTCGGCCTGCTCGGGCCGACACTGGCACTGCTCAACCTGCGGCTGGGGTTC
>NZ_JBSPKX010000156.1:0-489 GCF_053848045.1 Mesorhizobium sp. BHbdii
TCCTCCACCACGCGGTGGTGGTGGCGCCAGTGGCTCACTAGTTCCGTGCGGCAATGGCGACGGTGATGATAGCGCACCGCATAGCCGCCATTGTCATAGTCGTCATTGTAGACATGGCGGTAGTATCGGTGATGGCGATAATATGGGCTATAATCGCCGTTGTAATAGCTGTCATCATAGCTCGGACCGATGCCGATACCGAGCTGCACGCCGCCGGCGCTAGCCGGCGCGATCGCGAACGCCGAGGCGATGGCGATTATCGAAGCAAGCAGAAGCTTTTTCATTGCACCCTCCTTGAGTTTCGAGGACGCCCCTTCGCGAAAAGAACGGTTTGGGGCGGTGCGGGTTCCCGCAAACCGAGGCGCCCTGGCGTATCGAAGACGGGCAACCGACGCTTTGCAGGTTGGGATCAAGGTTTGCCTGAGAAGAAGGGAACATGTGTTTTGGGGAAATGCCCAGCCGGAATGAGAACTAGCATCCTGACGTCTC
>NZ_JBSPKX010000157.1:0-487 GCF_053848045.1 Mesorhizobium sp. BHbdii
CATGGGCGCTGATGCCTTCCGGCAGCGGCACCAGCCAATCGCCCTTGACGCGGGCGCGCCCGGCATAGGCGCCGAAATGCGTCTCGCCGACGCCCCAGCCATTCAGGATGACCTTGTCGCCCTTGCGCCAGTCGGGATTGGAGGACGAGATGACCGTGCCGGCGAAGTCGATGCCCGGCACCAGCGGCCAGCGGCGGACCACCGGCGCCTTGCCGGTAATCGCCAGTCCATCCTTGTAGTTCACCGTCGTCGCCTCGACCGCGACGGTGACGTCACCCTCCATCAGGTCGGCTTCGGTGAGGTCGGTCACGGCGACCGACTGTTTCTTGTCGGCGTCGCGCGAGACGAGGATGGCTTTAAAGGTTTCGGACATCTTTTTCTCCGCGCGCTTGCTTGGCATCCTGGACTGTGCGGCGACGGCCGCGTGGGGTCAATCCTTGGAAGGCTTGGCTTTGGAAGACTTGGCGTTCGAAGGTTCGCGGCGCCA
>NZ_JBSPKX010000158.1:0-485 GCF_053848045.1 Mesorhizobium sp. BHbdii
GCCTTGGGGAGATGATATGGTGCGCCAGATAGCCGGCGTCCTGAGCCACGTAGACGATGGCCCTCTCCAGGGCGTGCGGCAGGTCCCCATCCGCATATTCCGTGTCGGATGGGAAATCGCTGTGCTTCCATTCTCTGTCAAACAGCTTCTGCAACGCTTTTGGCCGGAACCAGAACATCGAACCATACGGGGCGACGGGCGTGTCGTCATCAAGGGGCACTTTGACGTTAAGTCGTTTCAGCAGGGCTCTCACCGGCTCCTTGTTGGCAAACCATGACCGGCCCATGGTATCGAAGGAGATATGGATAATCGGCGGGAGGGCAATTCCGACAACAGGATTCTTGCGAAACAACTGTATGACATTCTCGACATAGCCAGGGCTATTCAGCAGATTCTCCAAGAGGTGATTCTTGAAGAGCAACGCTCGCGGACCTGAAACCTGGAGCGTTTTCTTTGTGTGTATCCTGCACACGAGATCGTAGTTG
>NZ_JBSPKX010000015.1:0-31065 GCF_053848045.1 Mesorhizobium sp. BHbdii
CGAACAGGCCGACAAGGAAGGCTGGCCCGCCGCCCGCTTCCTCTCCGCGCTCGCCGAACACGAACTGGCCGAGCGCGATCGCCGACGTGTCGAGCGTCATCTTGCCGAAGGCCCCGATCATTCCAACATCGCGGCACCAGATTCTCATCCGGGGAGAGCCGCTGAGCCGATGGGGCTTCGCCTATCTGCTCAAACAGCATGCAGCGACCGCCGCTCGAGCGCATCCCGGCCTCAACAAGAAACGCATCTCGCCTCACGTGCTGAGGCACACATGCGCGATGATCATCCTGCAAGCAACGCAGGACATCCGTAAGGTGTCGCTGTGGTTGGGACATGCCACTCTGACGACCACTGAAATCTACACGCGCGGCGATCCGACAGAGAAGCTCGAGGCCATGGAATCGACCGTTCCACCGCATCTGCGGCGCGGCGCGTTCCAGCCGTCCGACAGGCTGATCGCGCTCCTCAAGCGCCCTTCGTAATGGTGAGCCGGGTTGGCGGCGGAGGACACAAGAGCGCGATCAAGTCGCCGCCAGCTCCCCATTACTGAATCTGCCCATAAGGCAGGAATTGTAGGCCACGCGGATCGCCCCGCAGGACCGGCAGCCCTTGATATGGCCGCCCAGTTCGGCGGTCCGGCACAGTTCGATGGCGCTCATCGTGCGGCGCTCGACGCGTCCGAGATGGCCGTCATGAACTTGCCGATACGCCTCGCCGTGGCGGCGGAAGATATCCGCCACCTCCAGTCTCGCCGACATGGGCGGAACCGGTCAGCCCGGCGGCACGACCTCGATGGTCAGCCGGTCGAGCGGGCTCGTCGTGCGCCGGATGAGGCCGTTGGAGACCTTGATGTACCGCGCCGTCGAGGAAAGATTGTTGTGGCCGAGCAGAACCTGGATGATGCGAATGTCGGTGCCGTTCTCAAGCAGATGGGTGGCGAAGCTGTGCCTGAGCGTGTGGACCGTCACACGCTTGTCGATGCCGGCGGCCGCGCGCGCCGAGCGGCAGGCCGAATACAGCACCTGCACGTCGATGGGGCGATTGGCGGCCCGGCCGGGAAACAGCCAGTACTGCGGCTTCGCCAACCGCCAGTAGACCCGCAGGATGCGCAGAAGCTGCGCCGACAGCATCACCGTGCGGTCCTTGCCGCCCTTGCCGTGCTCGACCCGGACGACGCCGCGACCGCTGTCGATGTCGCCGACCTTCAGCCCGACGGTCTCCGAGGCGCGAAGACCTGCTGCGTAGGCCGTCGTCAGGGCGGTGCGTGTCTTCAGGCTCGGCACCGCCTCCAAGAAGCGGACAACCTCGTCGGCGCTCAGCACCACCGGCAGCGTGCGCGGCGCGCGGGCATAGACGATCCGCTCCGGAATCTCGGCATGGCCGAGCGTCACGCCGTAGAAGAACCGCAGTGCGCACACCGTCTGGTTCAGCGCCGGCCACGAAATCCCGGTCGAGACCAGATGGACCTGAAAGGCGCGGACGTCCTCCAGCCCGAGCCGGTCCGGCGAACGGCCAAAGTAGCGCGAAAACTTCGCCACGGCATGCACGTAGGATCGTTGCGTGGCCGGCGACAGATTGCGGATCGTCATGTCCTCGATCATGCGCCGGCGCAGAGGGCTCATCTCGGCCATCTCGTTGCTCCTGTCTCAAGATTGCGCTTCAACAGCCGCAATCTTTCAAAACAGAAGCGTCACCCGCAAACCGTCCCGCCAACTGCCGCGTCAGCGGCTTCGTTCAAACGACCTAAGCCCCGTGGCATGCCCCGATTGAGTGGTCCGGTCTCAGTCTTAAGAACGAGCATCCGTTCAATAGTGCGGCGGCGTTATTACCCACACAACCCGGGCACGGACGTCGCCGGAGTTTGCACAACGATGCACCTGGGTGCTTTTGAAAGAAAAGCTATCGCCAGTTTCGAGCTGAAAGAACTGTCCATCGACCCACAGATCAAGTCGACCTTCGATGACAAGGCCCGCTTCGACCCCGTCGTGAGAATAGTCGCCGCTATCAGCGCCGGGCGCTATTGTGCTCAGCAGCATCTCGAGCGGCCCGGCGAGATTGGGCGAGAGAAGTTCCTCTTCAATCCCTATGCCAGTAAAGGTCAACTTGCGCCGATTTTGTTCGCGCACAACGATATCTTTTTCATGCGGGGGCGCATCGTTTGCTTGGAAGAACCAGTTCATGTGGACGCCAAGCTTGTCACTCACGCGTTTGAGCACCCCGATCGGGAGCTTGGTTTGATCGCGTTCGATCTGACTGAGATAGCCCACCGAAATCTCCGCCGCATCGGCAACCTGCTGGAGCGTCAAGCCTCTGACCTTTCGAAGCTCTCTGATCTGCCTTCCAACCGCCATTTCCTGATTTTTGGGGGCGCTCGTCCATTCGTCAGATATTCGCGTCGTACGTGCTGGCATTTCCCAATCCCTCTGCATTTGCAGCAGGCGATACTCACCGGCCTATCGTAAGTCCACAATAAATTTCACGGCCCCAAACTGCACGCCTGCATTTTCAGCAATGGGCGTTTGGAGCAGGTCACGGCAAACTGTGCAATCCGCTATTTTCCCTCGTGAAATTCAAAAGCAATATTTTCATGATTGCAAAACGCGATTTTTCATGCGATGTGGCGATCACGTCCGGCGCGACCTCGCGTGCTGACGGCCGACAAATGGGTTCGGGGACGCCGGTTGACTGAGAAATTCGAACAATGCGCCACCCTTATGGTTGCCGGCATTGACTCAGCCGGGAATTCTCAGACTGGCGGTGGGATTTAGATGATGAAGGTGCTTGTACCAGTAAAGCGGTGGTCGATTACAACGTGAAAATCCGGGTGAAGCCGGACGGCACGGGCATCGATCTTGCGGACGTGAAGATGTCGATGAACCCGTTAGATGAGATCGCGGACTACAAAGAGTGTCAAACTGGATGAGAAGTGGGGATCGCAGCAGTCGGACGCAGAATTCTCGAGTTCGGATGCTGAAAAACGCAGAAACCGGCCTCGGTGAGCCGCCATGCTTAATCGAAAAGTGCAAACCCATTCCGAGTCCCGAAACCCGAATACAGGCAGAAGGTCGAAACTGATAGGAACACTTTTGGGGCCGTAAACCGGTTTCGGCCTCGGCAGCGAAGCGTCAATGACAGGCACCATGAGCGAGACATCTTTGAAGAGCGGACCAGACATCGAGTACCAGAACCACCTCGCAGAGGGCCGCTTTATGATTCAGCGCGGCGTCAGAACCGGTAGGATAGTCTTCTTTCCCCGAGCTGTCGCGCCGGGCACGGGGGAGGAACTCGAATGGGTCGAGGCCAGCGGTCGTGGTGTGGTCTATTCCACGACTGTCGTCCGAAAGCGCCCGCCCGAGGCCGACGTCAATGTCGCGCTTATAGACTTGGACGAAGGCGTCCGCATGATGAGTCGCGTCGAGGGCATAGACGCGCACAAGGTGCACATCGGTATGGCCGTCGAGGCACGGATCATTCGGCATGAGGAGGGGCACCTGATTGTGTTCGCCCCCGCGCAGGAGAAAGCCTGATGAGCGCCTTTCCCACTGCGCGAACCGCGATCGTCGGAGCCGCGACCTTTGGTGAGGGCCGGTGTCCCGGTTACACCTCCTATGACATGGCGGCCATCGCGGCGCGTGATGCGCTGGCTGAGGCGGGTCTCAGCTTCGCCGACGTGGACGGCGTTTTTGTCACCACTTCGACCGACACCTTCGGCGGTGGCACGACCTTCGCCCAATACTGTGGCATCCAACCCAAGGTGGCCGACAACAGCCGCACGGGCGGCAATGTTTTCGAGAGCTACGTCGAACGTGCGGCTTGGCTGTTGGATGCTGGGCTGATTGATTGTGCCTTGATCGCCTATGGCAGCAATCAGGCCTCGGCCACTGGCAAGCTCGCCAGGACTTCGCAGCCCTTCCCGTATGAGGCGCCCTACGGTCCGCACATGCCAGTCTCGGCGTATGCGATGGCAGCTGCTCGCCATATGCATGAGTTCGGCACCACAAAGGAGCAATTGGGTGAGGTCGCCATCGCCGCGCGGGCGTGGGCACAGCTCAATCCGGCTGCGGCCATGCGTGATCCTTTGACCATGGACGAATATCTCGGCTCGCGCATGATTTGCGATCCCTTCGCCAAGCTTGATTGCTGTCTCGTTACCGACGGCGCGGCGGCGGTGGTCATGACGCGCGCAGACCGCGCCCGCAATCGCCCCAAGGTACCTGTTTGGGTCCGCGGAGCAGCCAGCATGACCACGCACTCGCACATATCGGCGATGCCGGACCTACTGACGACGGCGCTGGCCGAATGCGGTCCACGCGCGCTGGCGCACGCCGGCCTGACCCCACAAGACATTGACGTCGTTGAGCTCTATGACGCCTTTACCATCAACACGATCCTGTTCCTGGAGGAGCTCGGCTTTTGCCCCAAGGGGGAAGGGGGGCACTTCGTGGCTGGCGGAGCGATCGCCCCCGGCGGCCGTCTCCCGGTAAACACCAATGGCGGCGGCCTTTCGTGTGTCCATCCAGGCATGTATGGGCTTTTCACTATCGTCGAGGCGGTCCGTCAGTTGCGCGGCGAATGCGGCGACCGCCAGGTAGCCAAGGCGCGCACGGCAATCGCCCAGGGCAATGGCGGCGTGCTCTCCAGCCAGGCGATCGCGGTGTTAGCAGTGGACTGACCGCCCAACATATGCAGTTCACCGCGTGAACTGGGCTGTCATGGCCGCTGACCGCCCACCCCTATCGCAATGGGAGGCATCCAAGTAGCGGGCTGCTGAAGCAGTTCGGCCTCGATTAAATAGCAACTGAGTATCCCAAGGTAGCAACCATGTCCGAAGCCCGCGCCATAGCTGACCTGCTTGCCCAAGACTTCGGGACCTTGCCAGCCATGATCGGGCATCAAGCCGCAGTCCGGCCGGACCGTGTCGCTCTCATCCACGGCGAGCGGCAGCTCACGTATCGTGAACTGGGCACCATGATTGACCGCGTCGCGAAAGGCCTGCAGCGAGATGCCATCGAGCCGCAGCAGGTTATCGCAGTGTGCGCCCTCAGCTCGATCGAATATGTGGCGACCTTCATGGGTGCGCTTCGGGCCGGTGTCGTGGTCGCGCCGCTGGCGCCCTCCTCGACGGCAGAGAGCTTGGCCACCATGATCGCCGACAGCGGTGCGCGCTTGTTGTTCCTCGACCGCATGGTTGCGCAGTCGCTGGATGGCGTCCGAGACGAGATTGCGGCGCGACGTATCGCTCTCGACGGCTCTGAGGCCGGCGAGACCTTCGAAGCCTGGCTGCCGGGTACCACGGGCACCCCAAGGGCATCGTTCAGTCGCACGCCATGCGCTGGCAGCACATTCGCCGTGCAACCGTCTTGGGCTATGGACCCGACGCGGTGACCATGATCTCCATCCCGCTCTACTCGAACACCACACTAGTCAGCCTGATCCCGGCCCTGGCCGGGGGTGGGACAGTAGTCCTGATGGAAAAGTTCGACGTGGTCCGCTTCCTTGAACAGGCTCAGTTACACCGCGTCACCCACGCGATGCTGGTTCCGGTTCAGTACCGGGCGGCTGATGGAGTACCCTGAGTTCGACCGCTACGATCTCTCGAGCTTCCGCATGAAGTCCTCAACCAGCGCCCCCTTCCCGGCGTCGGTGAAGGCGGACGTGCTGAAGCGCTGGCCGGGAGGGCTTACGGAGTTCTACGGAATGACGCTACCGGGCGCGTGCCATAAGACAGGATCTGGCGCATACGACCCAATCTCGACCCCCTCATCGCGGAGAGAGGGTAGCGGCCATAGAGTATAGCATGGGGCGCCCAAGACATTGCAGGTCCTCCACGGACGCAGCCGGGACAGCAAGCATTCCGACAACAGGAGAATGATATGAACAAGGCCGTAACATATTCGGTGGACGGCGATGTGGCCGTCGTCAAGATCGATCACCCTCCGGTCAACGCGCTTAGCGGTGCCGTAAGAAATGGCATTGTCGCGGCACTGGACCAAGCGGGATCCGATCCGGCCATCCGCGCAGTGGTGCTTACTGGCGGCGAGGAGGAACTCATCGCGGTTACCGCCCAGAATCTCAGAAGATTGGCAAAGCTCCGACCACCGGCCGGGCCGATGATCGCTGCCTTGGCGTAAAGGAGGGACAGCCGCCGCCAAACGAAACACTGCAGGTAGCGAGATCCGAAAACTGCGGCAAATCTGGCCGGATTGATCCGACCAAGAGCCATGCTGCCGTCCCGGCAACGACTAAATCAACAATATCGGCAACGGTCGGACATTCAGTGCCGGCGTCGATATCACCGAATTCGGCCAGCCGCCGAAAGATCCATCGCTCAGAGAGGTCAACAGGCGCTGCGAGACGAATGCTAAGCCCGTGGTTGCGGCATTCCACGGTTGGGCGCTGGGTGGCGGTCTCGAGATGGCACTATGCTGTCATGCGCGCGTCGCATCGCCCGACGCCCAGATCGGCCTCCCCGAGGTAAAGCTCGGACTTATCCCTGGCGCCGGTGGAACCCAGCGCTTGCCCCGCCTCATTGGTCCCGAAGCGGCTCTCGACGTGATCGTGCCAGGTAAGCCGATTGGCGCAGCGAACGCGCTGAAGATGGGAATCATCGACCGCATCGTCGAAGGTGATCTTCTCGAGGGCGCCAAGGTGTTCGCACGGGGGCTCGCGCACAGCGGCGAAGCGCCTGCTGCTGTGCGCGACCGCGATGACAAGCTCGCGGCAGCGCGTTCCGACCCCTCCGCCTTTGAGGCGCATGCGGAGCAGCTGACCAAGCGCGCGCGCGGGCTCGATGCGCCTCTTGCCTGCGTCAAGGCCGTGCGCATGGCATTGGACACGCCGTTCGATGAGGCCCTCGACAGAGAGCGTGCGATCTTCATCGAGCTGATGAATGGTGTGCAATCGAAGGCGCAACGCCATCTTTTCTTCGCCGAACGCGAGGCGGCGAAGGTGGCCGGCGTAGGGCGAGACGTGAAGCCGCGCGACATCTGCAAGGCGGCCGTCATCGGCGCAGGCGCAATGGGCGGGGGCATCGCAATGTCGCTCATCAATGCTGGTATTCCGGTCACTGTCCTGGAAATGGATCAGGAAGCGCTCAACCGCGGCTTTGGTGTCATGCGCAGGAACTACGATATTTCTGTGGAGCGCGGCTCGCTCACTGCAGAGGCGCGCGATCGGCGCATGGCGCTTCTCGCCGGAACGACGCGTTACGAGGATCTTGCCGACGCCGACATCGTCATCGAAGCCGTCTTCGAAGACATGGCGGTCAAAAAGCAGGTCTTCAGCGTGCTCAACAAGGTGGCGAAGCCAGGCGCCATTCTCGCTTCCAACACCTCCTTCCTTGACGTCAAAGAGATCGCGACCATGACAGACCGGCCCGAGGACGTGCTCGGTCTGCATTTCTTCTCGCCGGCAAATGTCATGCGGCTTCTCGAGATCGTGCGCGGCGATAAGACTACGCCCGCTGTTCTTGCGACAGCGATTAGTCTAGCCAAGCGCATCGGCAAGGTCCCGGTGGTCGTGGGCGTCTGCCACGGCTTCGTTGGCAACCGCATGCTTGCCGCCCGCTCGGCGGAGAACGAGAATCTTCTTCTGGAAGGAGCGGTGCCGGAAGCCATCGACCGGGTATTCACCGATTTCGGCTTCCCGATGGGGCCCTTCGCGATGGGCGACCTCGTCGGCCTTGATGTCGGCTGGCGCAACCGAAAGTCGCTCGGCAAGACGGCAACAATCGCCGATGCGCTGTGTGAGGCGGACCGCTTTGGACAAAAGACGGGCAGGGGCTATTATGCCTACAAAGCAGGTTCCCGAACACCAGTGCCCGACCCGTGGGTGAAATCACTCATCGTGGAAAAGTCGCGTGAGGCAGGCGTCAACCGGCGGGATATCACCACGGAGGAAATCATAGAGCGCACGATCTATCCGATGATCAACGAAGGTGCCCGCATCCTTGAAGAGGGCATCGCGGCGCGGCCTTCCGACATCGATGTGGTCTTGGTCAACGGCTACGGCTTCCCGATCAGCAAGGGGGGCCCGATGTTCTGGGCCGATCATGAGGGACTTGCCAAGATCGTCGAACGCCTCGAGTACTGGCACCGCAAAAACGGGAAGGCCGCCTTTGAACCAGCGGCGCTCCTAAAGCGACTGGCACAGTCCGATGGCTCCTTTCTCGAACTACAGACGGAGAAGGCGTCGACATGACGGGTCTCTTCGCCTGGGAAAAAACGTGTCCTCTCCCGGCTTTGGTGGTACCTGTCGCTCGATCCGAACACATGAGCCGCGATGTCCTACAGTTGCGGCTGCCATGAACACACTGACCGACCACGGTGGGGAAGAGACCACTTCGTCAATTGAATACCGCAAGCAGGGGCAAGGCACGGTATGGAAGGTGCGGGAAAGGTAGCCCTCTACGGTCGCATCGGCACTGGCTCGGCTGCCGTGGAGGCAATCCTTGAAGAATTGGGCATAGGTTATGTCTTCATTGCCGTCGACCGTGCAGGCGAGATAGACTCGCCGGGAACGTACCGGCAGCTCAATCCACTTGGTGAAGTGCCTACTCTGGTCACGCCCTCTGGAGTTGTCCTGACGGAATCGAGCGCCATCTGTATCTATCTTGCCGACATCGTAGAACAACCTAAACTGGCGCCGGCTCTGAAGTCAGAGGAGCGAGGGTCCTTCTTGCGCTGGATGGTATTTCTTCAGGCACGGACCTACGCGGCAAACCTTCGGTATAATTACCCGCATCGGTACTGCACCGATGGGGCGGGCGTCGACGGTGTGAGGGCAGCAGCCGAAGAATTCATCCGACGCGATTGGCAATTGGTCAGCGCTTTTCTCGGGGACCGCGATTATCTTGTCGGCGCTTCCCCTACCGTGTGTGATGTCTTCATGGCGATGTTGATCACGTGGTCGAATGGACCCGATGCGGCGAAAGTCCTGCCGAACCTTGTTGCCCACTATCGGCGAATCACAGCACGGCCAAGCGTCGCGAAAGTCTGGGAGCGCAACGAGTTCAGTCTGTAGCAGACGGAACAACAAATGAGCGATGCAATTCATTCACGCGGGTGTTGTCTCCGCGCCTTGCTTCTACTCACGCACTCAAGCAATCCGTCGCGCATGACCCACGAAGTGTTCTCTCCTCCCACGGAGCCGGAAGCGGACAAAACTTGGTGCTTGATGTTACGCGTTAGGACTTTTCGGAACAAGGCCGGGCCAACCATGGATGTACCGCTCATAGCCGAGACGAACTTTGAAGAAGTCAAAACACGGATGCGTGACATTGGTCGCATCAGCCGTTCGCGTGATGAGGTCGGGCCAGGGTGTTTAGGGCGACACTTTGATGATGCCAAGAAGTTTCAAGGCAATTGGAGAAAGCGATCCCGGGGCCAGATCGACGAAGTTTTGGTGCGAGATCTTATCTTGCCAGCCGGAATATGCCCAAGGAGGCGTTAGCGGCACCCTTGGCGGGTTTATCTCGCCTTGCCCGAGGGCAGGGCGGGCCCGGCGGAACTCGCTATTAGAACTTGCCGAGGCAGCGCAGCTAATGAAATCGTCAGTCGAGCGCGCGGACACCGCGCCCAGGGCCTGTGGCCCGTGTTTCCGGTCAGGACAGGGCCGACTTGTAGGTCTCCCGCAGGCTGTTCTTCTGCACCTTGCCCATCGTATTGCGCGGCAGTTCGTCGACGAGGATGAGCTTGCGCGGATGCTTGAACCGGGCAAGCGAGCGCCGCACGTCGGTCTCGATCGCTTCGAGATCGGGTGTCGCGCCGGGCTCGGCGACAAGCAGGGCGATCACCGTCTCGCCGAAGTCGGGATGCGGAACGCCGATGACCGCGCTTTCCTGCACGCCGTCCTGGCCATCGAGCACAAGCTCGATCTCCTTCGGATAGATGTTGTAGCCGCCGGAGATGATTAGATCCTTGTTGCGGCCGACGATGGAGACATAGCCGTCGGCGTCGATGGTCCCGAGATCGCCAGTGATGAAGAAGCCGTCCTCGCGCATTTCGTCGCGGGTCTTTTCAGGCATTTGCCAATATCCCTTGAAAACGTTCGGCCCGCGCACCTCAATCTGCCCGATTTCGCCCTGTGGCAACGTCGCGCCGGTTTCCGGATCGGTGATCTTCAATTCGACGCCCGGAAGCGGGAAGCCGACCGTGCCGGCGCGCCGCTCTCTGTCATAGGGGTTCGAGGTGTTCATGTTGGTTTCCGTCATCCCGTAGCGCTCGAGGATACGGTGGCCGGTCGTCGCCTCGAAGCGGCGGTGGGTCTCCGCCAGAAGCGGCGCGCTCCCGGAAATGAAGACCCGCATATGCGCGGCCAAGTCTCGATCGAAACGCGGATCGTCGAGCAGCCTCGTGTAGAAGGTCGGAACGCCCATCATCGCGGTTGCATGCGGCAGACGCTCGATGACGCGGTCGAGTTCGAAGCGCGGCAGCAAGTCGATCGTGCCCCCGGCGGCGAGCATCACGTTCGTCGCCACGAACAGCCCGTGCGTGTGGAAGATTGGCAGCACATGAAGCAGGACGTCGTCCTGCGTGAACCGCCAATAGTCCTTCAGGGTCAGGGCGTTCGAGATCAGGTTGTCATGCGTCAGCATCGCGCCCTTAGAGCGCCCGGTCGTGCCCGATGTGTAGAGAAGGGCGGCGAGGTCGGCCCCTGCCCGTTCCGCAGGTTCGAACGCCGTCGGCTGCGACGCGGCCAGCACCGTCAGCGAGCCCGTACCGTCGCTGTCCAGCGTGTCGATGGCAACGTCCAACCGCGACGCGATCGGAGACAGTTGGTCGACGGAGCGGCGGGCACAGACGAGCAATCCCGCGGTGCTATCCTCGACGAAATAGGCCAGTTCGTCGGGCGTATAAGCGGTATTCAGCGGCAGAAACACAATGCCCGCCTGCACGCAGGCCGCATAAAGGGCGAGCGCCTCGGACGACTTGTCGATCTGCGCAGCGACCCGGTCGCCCGGCCGGAGACCGCGTTGACTCAGAGCGTGGGCGAACTGCGCCGATTGCTCCAGAAACGCCGGATAGGTGATCTCCGCCCCGGATTCCAGGCGCAGGAACGCCCGCTTGTTGGTCCGGTTCTTCGCGAAGAGAGTGTCATAGAGCGGGTTTGGCATGCCCCTGATCCTTGTTCTTCAACTGCCTGGGACCGCGGCCGCCAGGGGATTTCACGGCCGCGGAGGCCTGGACCTCGTGCGTGTCCGCATAGGCCTGCTGGAGACGTTCGATCTTTCCGGGGTCGCGCATATCATAAAGATAATTGACCATTGTGCCGCCGGATTCTCGCAAGCCCTTCGGCGAAGTGTCGGCCGCGCCATGCACTGCATGCAGGATCGCGCCGTTCGACAGGTGAAACCGTTCGACCGGGTCGAGCGGCTCGCCATTGGTCCGTTTGGCGGTCAGCAGATAATCGACCGCACGGCGGCGCATTGCGTCCGCATCGGAGGTATCGAAGGCTAGCCCGGAGGATTCGAGCCACGGGACCAGCCCCGGTATCGGCGACAGGGTGATCACCGTCTTCAGGTTGGGCAGCTCGGCCATCAAGTCCGACGCGACCTGCTTGATTAGAGAGTTGCCGAAAGAGATCCCGTTCAACCCCGGCTGGCAGTTGGAGATTGAATAGAACACTGCCGTGTTCGCCTCCTCGATCAGCAACGGTTCGCGCGTGCCGCTCAACAGTGCCTGGATCGAATCCGGCACGTCGCGTGCGAGTGCGACCTCGACGAAAATCAGTGGTTCGTCCGGCATGGCAGGATGGAAGAAGGCGAAGCACCGGCGGTCCTCCGGCTCCAGCCGTAGGCGCAGATCGTCCCAGTGCGAGATCGCGTGGACCGCCTCGTAGGCGATGATCTTCTCCAAGATGTTCGCCGGGCTCTCCCAGCTGATCGGCCGAAGCACCAGAAAGCCCCGATTGAACCAGGACTTGAACAGATGTCGGAAGTCGAGATCCAGCGCTTCGACAGCCGGTTCACCACGCCCGAGCCTCAGCAGATCCGCCCGCATCCTGACCAAGGCTCCGGTCGCGCCGTTGACCTGGTTGAGGCGTCGGATGAGTTCCTGGCGCGGCGGCTCGGCGGCTGATGTGAAGGCCTTGTAGGAGGCGCCCGACGGCGACGCCTCGTAATCCCGCAGCGCTATCCGCACTGCGTTCGGATCGATGTTCATGTCCACGGCGAGATGCCGGAAGAACGCCAATTTGGCGTCGTCGTCCATCGCGTCGTAACGCGCCAGGATTTCCCGCGCGGTATCCACGCCCGCCGTATCCCCGTTGCCAGCCGCAAGTTCGCCGGTGAGCGTTTCAATCAGGCGGCTATCGCGGCGCGGCGCCGATGAAAAACGCACGCGACGATCAAAGACGGTGTTTAGAAGGTCTGCGAGCAGGGTCATGGATTGTCCGGATTTCGTTTCGGGCGCCGGACTTCGGCGGCGCGTTTTCACGCATAGCCTAGAGCGTCATGGATCCAATGACAATAGTATTGAATCCAATAATGCCGGTATTGCGCTCAACTCGGCAAAGGGCTAACCCCATATCCTATGGGACAGATGCGCGCAGACCAGATCGCGGAGATTCTCGAGGAACGAATCTTCGATGGTACTATTGCCGATGGCGAGCGTCTGGATCAGGTCAGCCTTGCCGAGGAGTTCGCCGTTTCGCGCACGCCGATCCGGGAGGCTTTGCAGAAGCTCGTTTCGTCTGGCCTCGCCGAACTGCATCCCCATCGCGGCGTGTTTGTCCGCGAGCCCAGCCCGGTCGAGTTGATGGAGATGTTTGACGTCATGGCCGAACTGGAGGGCATGTGCGGCCGGCTGGCGAGCGAGCGCATTTCCGACGCGGCGCTGGCTGAACTCAGGGCCGCCAATGCCGCCTGCGAGGATGCGGCCGCCCGCAACAGCCCGGACGACTATTACCGCGCGAACGAACGCTTCCATCGGATCATCTACCGCGCCTCGGCGAACAGCTTCCTCGACCAGCAGGCGACGGCGCTACATCGCCGGCTGAAGCCGTTTCGCAGAATGCAGTTGCGTCTGCGGGGCAGGATCGGCCAATCGTTCGCCGAGCATTGTCTCATAGTCGACGCCATCTCATCCGACGACGCCGAAGCAGCCTCGATGGCCTTGAAGCGGCATGTCGCGGTGCAGGGCGCGAAGTTCCAGGCCCTGATCGCCGTCTTGCGCCGGTGAAGCAAATTCTCGCGGCTTGTTCGCTCGGTGTTAGCTCCGGCTTCGAAGAGACAAGGTCCCAGCTTGCGTTTACCCCGGCTTTGGCTTTCAGTCACACTTGGAAACCGCGTTGTTGCGGGATTCGCGTTATGCGACATCGCGTCAGATGTGAACTGAATGTGCAATTTGCCAGCCGGAGATGGAACCCGCTGCGCGGGGGCGCCTACGAAGGAGGCAGAGGACACGGGCTGGTCGTCGCGCTCTCATTGAGGTCGTGCGGCAGCGGCTAAGCATGACGGGGTTCTTTAACAGGGAGCCTCACAACCGGGCGGTGGGGCCGCGCGCCAGGAACCGCGTTCAATTTCGAGGGTCCATGGTCATTTTTGGGAACAGCAGGGTCGCGAGCGATGAGATCGACGCCCTCGGACACATGAACATTCGCCGCTATACGCAGCGCGCGCTACTCGCGAACCAAAGCCTCATGGAGAACCTCGGTCTGAGCGAGGAAGGACGTTCCGTCGAGGTCGACGTTTACGCCCGTTACCATCGCGAGCAGTTCCAGGGTGCCGAACTCTCTGTCGCCGGCGGCGTCCTCACGGTCGAACAGGACCAAGTCCGCGCCTACTACGAAATCCAGAACACGATCAAGGCCGAGGTGGCGACTTGTTTCATCATCACGACTGCCGTGGTCGGACCTGAAGACGGTGGCCGCATCGGACTGCATTCTGAGGTTACGAGACGGGCAAGCGCGCTGCGCGTGGATTTGCCGGACCACGGCCGGCCACGCACGATCGATCTCTTCCCCGTGCGGCTCGACCTGACGCTCGAGCAGATCACCCGCCGGTTGGCCGATAGCGCTGGAGACCTGACGAAGCCCGCGCTAGAGTGGAGTCTCGACGCTGACCTCTGCAACGAGCATGGATTTCTTGTCGGCTTCGGGGCGTTGACGTTCGGCGTTTGGCGCTCCCCTCGCGAGGAGCTGTCGGGACGCCCGGGCCCGAGAGAAGTGCCGCCCTTGAGTGACGGGCGTCGTGTCGGCTGGGCCTCGCTTGAAATGCGTACCGTGCAGGCTGCGCCCTTACGGGCCGGCGATCGGCTCTACTCGATAGGCGGAGAGATCAACCTGCAGCGCAAGGTCCGCCATTCTCGGCGAGGCTGTTCAACGTCGGGACGGGCGAGCTTGTCCGAGTGACGGACGAAGTCAATGTAGCTCTGGATCTCGAGACCCGCCGCGCCATCGAAATCCCGACTTCCATGCGTCGCCGTCTTGAGAGCCACCTCGTCCCTGAGCTCGGCTGAGTACCGGCGCGGGCCATAACCGCAGCGTACCCAAATTCGACGCTTGCATTTTCAGCAGTGGGCGTTTGAAGCAGGTCAGGGCAAACTGCGCAATCCGCTATTTTCCCTCGTGAAATTCGAAAGCAATATTTTCATGATTGCAAAACGCGATTTTTCATGCGATGTGGCGATCACGTCCGGCGCGACCTCGCGTGCTGACGGCCGACAAATGGGTTCGGGGACGCCGGTTGACTGAGAAATTCGAACAATGCGCCACCCTTATGGTTGCCGGCATTTGACTCGGCCGGAAATTCTCAGACTGGCGCTGGGATTTAGATGATGAAGGTGCTTGTACCAGTAAAGCGCGTGGTCGATTACAACGTGAAAATCCGGGTGAAGCCGGACGGCACGGGCATCGATCTTGCGAACGTGAAGATGTCGATGAACCCGTTTGATGAGATCGCGGTGGAAGAGGCGCTGCGGCTCAAAGAGGCCGGCAAGGCGGACGAGGTGATCGCCGTCTCGATCGGACCAAGCCAAGCCCAGGAGACCATCAGGACGGCACTAGCGATGGGTGCTGACCGCGGCATCCTGGTCAAGGCCGAGGAGATCGTCGAAACACTCGCTGTCGCCAAGATCCTCAAAGGCGTCGTCGAGGCCGAACAGCCCGGTCTCGTCATTCTCGGTAAGCAGGCTATCGACGACGACGCCAATCAGACCGGGCAGATGCTGTCGGCGCTGCTCGGCTGGAGCCAGGGCACGTTTGCCTCCAAGGTTGAGGTGGACGGCGAGAGGTTGAGGGTCACGCGTGAGGTCGACGGCGGGCTGCAGACGGTGGAATTGAAGCTGCCGGCGATCGTGACGACGGACCTGCGCTTGAACCAGCCGCGCTACGCCTCGCTGCCCAACATCATGAAGGCTAAGAAGAAGCCGCTCGACGAGAAGACGGCCGCCGACTACGGCGCCGATGTCGCGCCGCGGCTGAAGGTGCTGAAGACCGAGGAGCCCGGCGGCCGCAAGGCGGGCGTCAAGGTCAAGACCGTTGCCGAGCTCGTTGACAAGCTTAGGAATGAAGCTGGCGTGCTTTAGGATTTGCGATCGGCCCGAGCCGCAAACGGCCTCGTTCCACGCTCCCGGTGCCCGCCTGCAGACCTACACTCTGCCCCCGCTCTCGGACGTTACCGTTTGACCACAAACGGTCGCCTGGTGACATAGGAACAAGCAAATGGCCATTCTCTTGATCGCCGAACACGACAACGCCGCCCTATCCGACCAGACCGCCAAGGCGCTTTCCGCTGCCGAGAAGCTGGGCGGCGACATCGACGTCCTCGTTGCCGGCAAGGGCTGCAGGCTGATCGCCGATCAGGCGGCAAAGCTTGGCGGCGTCCGCAAGGTGCTTCTGGCGGAAGCAGATAGTCTCGAGCACCGCCTGGCCGAGCCGATGGCGCAGACGATCCTGTCCTTGGCCGGCAGTTATGGTTCCTTCGTCGCGCCGGCGACGGCAAACGGCAAGAACGTCATGCCACGCGTCGCCGCCCTTCTCGACGTCATGCAGATCTCGGACGTCGTCGAGGTCGTCTCCCGCGATACCTTCAAGCGGCCAATCTATGCCGGCAACGCCATCCAGACGGTGCAGTCGAGCGATGCGAAGAAGGTGATCACGGTGCGCACGGCCTCCTTTCCGTCAGCCTCCCAAGGCAATGCGGCTGTCGTCGAGACCATCTCGGCGGCAGCCGACCCGGAGCTGTCGAATTTTGTCGATGCGCAGCTTTCGCTCGGCGACCGTCCGGAGCTCACGTCCGCCAAGATCATCATCTCAGGCGGCCGCGCACTCGGCTCCTCGGAGAAGTTCCAGGAGGTCATCCTGCCGGTCGCCGACAAGCTCGGTGCAGCCGTCGGCGCTTCCCGTGCGGCGGTCGATGCAGGCTACGCACCCAACGACTGGCAAGTCGGCCAGACCGGCAAGGTGGTCGCTCCCGACCTTTACATCGCGGCAGGCATTTCCGGCGCCATCCAGCACCTCGCCGGCATGAAGGATTCCAAGGTCATCGTCGCAATCAACAAGGACGAAGAGGCTCCCATCTTCCAGGTCGCCGACTACGGTATCGTCGGTGATCTTTTCGAGATCCTACCGATGTTCGAAAACGCCCTGTAGGGCACGAGCGAGGTCGGCACTCGATACGGTAGCCTCATAGTCGGATGAAAGCCCATTCTGATGAACCTTCCTCCTAAAGGAGCTCGCGTAGTGATCGTCGGTGGCGGCATCTCCGGTTGCTCAGTCGCGTATCACCTTGCGAAACTTGGTTGGACAGACATTGTCCTTCTGGAACGAAAACAGCTTACTTCGGGCACCACATGGCATGCAGCCGGTCTGGTCGGCCAGCTGCGTGCGTCCCAAAACATGACGAGGCTGGCAAAATATTCCGCAGACCTTTACGTCAGGCTTGAGGCGGAAACGGGTGTTGCAACCGGTATGCGCCAGAACGGATCGATAACGGTGGCTCTTTCCGAAGAGCGAAAAGAGGAAATTTATCGACAAGCGACTCTGGCGCGTGCTTTTGATATAGAGGTCAGGGAAGTCTCGCCAGATGAAGTCGAGCAGCTCTATCCGTACTTGAACACGTCGGACGTTAAGGGCGCGGTCTATCTGCCCCATGACGGACAATGCGATCCAGCCAATATTGCCATGGCACTGGGGAAGGGGGCACGCCAGAAGGGCGTCGGCATCTTCGAGGGAGTAAAGGTCACCGGCGTTCAGACGCGCAACGGCCAAGTGACGGGGGTTGGCTGGGCGCAAGGGGATACAACCGGAACCATTCAGACCGACATTGTGGTCAATTGCTCTGGCATGTGGGGGCGTGATCTGGCCGCCCAGTCAGGGGTGACCTTACCGCTGCACTCCTGCGAACATTTTTACATTGTGACAGAGGCGATCGAAAATCTTCGCCGCGTGCCAGTCCTGCGCGTGCCGGACGAACAGGCTTATTACAAAGAAGATGCGGGCAAGATGCTGATCGGTGCCTTCGAGTTGAAGGCCAAACCCTGGCCGCCATTAGGGGAGAGAATTCCTGCCGACTTCTGCTTCGATCAGTTGCCCGACGACCTGGACCATTTCCAGCCCATCCTCGAAATGGCAATCAACCGTATGCCGATGCTGGAAACCGCTGGCATCCACACATTTTTCAACGGCCCCGAAAGCTTTACGCCCGATGATCGCTATTATCTCGGTGAGGCACCGGAACTGAAAGGTTACTGGATTGCAGCCGGTTACAACTCAATCGGAATCGTTTCTTCGGGCGGCGCGGGCATGGCTCTTGCCCAATGGATCAATGACGGCGAGCCGCCGTTCGATTTGTGGGAAGTTGATATTCGGCGCGCTCAGCCTTTCCAGAAGAATACGCGCTACTTAAGGGAAAGGGTTTCGGAGACACTCGGTCTTTTGTACGCAGACCACTTTCCGTATCGACAGATGGTGACGTCCCGCGGGGTGCGGCGTTCTCCTCTGCACGAACATCTGAAGGCCCGCGGGGCCGTGTTCGGCGAGATAGCCGGTTGGGAGCGCGCCAACTGGTTTGCGAGGAAGGGCCAGGAGCGCGAATACCGCTACAGCTGGCAGCGGCAGAATTGGTTCGAAAACCAGCGCGACGAGCATATGGCAATTCGCACTGGTGCCGGCCTGTTCGATATGACGTCATTTGGAAAAATTCGCGTCGAGGGACGTGACGCGCTTTCCTTCCTGCAGCGGCTTTGCGCCAATCAGATGGACGTGCCCATCGGCCGCATCGTCTATACCCAGATGTTGAACACCAAGGGCGGGATCGAAAGCGACCTTACCGTTACACGTCTATCGGAATCCGCATTCTTCCTTGTCGTGCCCGGTGCGACGCTGCAACGCGACCTCGCCTGGCTGCGCAAAAACCTTGGCGACGAGTCAATCGTCATAACCGACGTCACTGCGGCGGAGAGCGTGCTGTGCCTCATGGGTCCACAATCGCGTGAAGTCATACGCACGATAAGCCCCAATGATTTCTCCAACGAAGCGCACCCGTTCGGCACGGCCCGCGAGATCGAGGTCGGCATGGGTCTCGCCCGGGCTCATCGGGTTACTTACGTAGGGGAGCTCGGATGGGAACTCTATGTGTCCACGGATCAGGCGGCGCACGTATTCGAGACGTTGGAAGAAGCCGGCGATGAGTTCGGCCTGAAGTTGTGCGGTTTACATACCCTCGATAGCTGCCGCATAGAAAAGGCGTTTCGCCATTTCGGCCACGATATCACTGATGAAGATCATGTGCTCGAAGCAGGTCTTGGCTTCGCGGTCAAACCTGAAAAGGGCGAGTTCATCGGTCGCGCAGCGGTGCTTCGGAAGCAGGAGGCTGGGCTTGACCGCAGGCTGCTGCAGTTTCGGCTGACTGATCCGGAACCGCTGCTGTTCCACAATGAAGCGCTGGTGCGTGATGGAAAGATCGTCGGCATCGTGACTTCGGGCAGTTACGGCCATTTTCTCGGTGGCGCCGTGGGGCTTGGTTACGTCCCATGCACAGGCGAAAGCGTCGCGGATGTCCTAGCATCTCGTTACGAAATTGAGATCGCGGGACGACGGTTTGAGGCTGAAGCATCGCTTAGGCCGCTTTACGATCCGAGCGGCGCGCGGCCGAAATCCTGATGATTCCTGCAGTGAATTCATAAGCAATCGCCAACCTGCGGTAAGGGCTATCGACATGCCAAATAATGTGCCACTGGAAAATTTCTGGATGCCTTTCACGGCGAACCGTCAGTTCAAGGCGGCGCCCAGACTGCTCGTCTCCGCTAAAGGCATGTATTACACTGATGAGAATGGCAATAAGGTGCTTGACGGCACGTCTGGCCTTTGGTGCTGCAACGCGGGCCATGGCCGAAAGAGAATCGCGCAAGCGGTTGAGCGCCAGCTCTCGACCATGGACTACGCGCCAAGCTTCCAGATGGGTCATCCGATCGCGTTCGATTTTGCCGCTAAGCTTGCAGATCATGCGCCGGGTTGCGGGTCGGCGAAGCTCGATCGAATCTTCTTCACTGGATCCGGCTCCGAGTCCGTCGATACGGCATTGAAGATC
The DNA here is from genome assembly GCF_053848045.1 of Mesorhizobium sp. BHbdii. Classification (NCBI taxonomy): domain Bacteria; kingdom Pseudomonadati; phylum Pseudomonadota; class Alphaproteobacteria; order Hyphomicrobiales; family Phyllobacteriaceae; genus Mesorhizobium; species Mesorhizobium sp. BHbdii. The sequence goes on from NZ_JBSPKX010000015.1 coordinate 19,529, forward strand.
GCCATTGCCTATCAGCGAGCCATCGGGCAGGGCACGCGCACGCGCATCATTGGTCGCGAGAAAGGCTATCACGGCGTTGGATTCGGCGGCATTTCAGTGGGCGGGCTCATCAACAACAGGCGTGTCTTCCCGCAGATCCCCGCTGACCATATGCGCCACACGCTCGATATCCAGCGCAATGCCTTCACCGCCGGGTTGCCGGTACATGGGGCCGACTTGGCCGAAGATCTGGAACGTCTTGTTGACCTTCACGGAGCGGAAACCATTGCCGCGGTCATTGTCGAGCCTATGGCCGGTTCAGCCGGCGTGATCCTGCCACCAAAGGGGTATCTGGAGCGCCTGGGCGCGATCGCGGACAAATACGGCATCCTTTTGATCTTCGATGAGGTGATCACCGGTTTCGGGCGTCTGGGAACACCCTTTGCGGCCGACTATTTCAAAATTGTTCCCGACCTGATGACTACGGCGAAGGGCATTACGAACGGCACGATCCCAATGGGGGCTGTGTTTGCATCGCGCAGGGTGCACGACGCCCTGATGACCGGTCCGGAGAATCAGATCGAATTTTTCCACGGCTACACCTATTCGGGACATCCGATCGCTTGTGCTGCTGGCATTGCGACAATGTCCATCTACGAGGAAGAGGGGCTGCTGACTCGCGCCAGCGACTTGGCCGATGCGTGGCGTGATGCAATGCACTCGCTGAGGGGACTGCCGAACGTCATCGACATCCGCAATATCGGACTTGTTGGCGCATTGGAGCTTTCGCCGCGGCAGGGCGCCCCTGGAGCGCGTGCCTATGACGTCTTTGTTGACTGCTTCCAAAAGGGACTCTTGATCCGGGTAACGGGCGACATCATTGCCCTTTCGCCACCGCTGATCATCGAGCGCGAGCAGATCGGGAAAATCGTATCCACGCTTGGCGATGCTTTGCAGCAGGCGCTCTAACGCTGAATATAACCCCGTCCCGGAGGAAGCGCGCCGTGAATCAAATGATCCTGACGGTATCCTGCAAAACGACGCGTGGTATTGTTGCGGCGATTTCTGGGTTTCTCGCCGGAAAAGGTTGCAACATTCTTGATAGCGCGCAGTTTGACGACCTTGACACGGGGAAGTTTTTCATGCGCGTCAGCTTCCTCTCCGAGGAAGGCGTGCCTCGGCGCGCACTTGTCGAAGGATTCAGGTCCGTCGCCCACATGTTCGAGATGGATTGGGAAATCTTCGACACGGCAGAGCGCATGAAAGTTCTACTGATGGTCTCCCGCTTCGGCCACTGCCTGAACGATCTTCTCTATCGCTGGAAGATTGGCGCCTTGCCGATCAATATAGTCGGCGTAGTGTCAAATCATTTCGACTACCAACGGCTGGTAGTCAATAGCGACATTCCCTTCTACCATATCAAGGTGACCAAGGAAAACAAGTCACAGGCGGAAGTTCAGTTGATGGAGATCATAGAATCAACCAGCACGGAATTGGTCGTACTCGCACGCTATATGCAAGTGCTCTCTAATCAGCTTTGCGCAAAGATGTCGGGGAAGATCATTAATATCCACCATTCCTTCCTGCCTTCCTTTAAGGGTGCCAATCCTTACAAGCAGGCTCACGAGCGGGGTGTAAAGCTGATCGGCGCGACGGCACACTATGTCACCGCCGATCTCGACGAAGGTCCAATCATTGAGCAGGATACGGTGCGCGTCACGCATGCCCAGTCGGCGGAAGACTATGTTTCACTCGGCCGTGATGTTGAAAGCCAGGTCCTGGCGCGAGCTGTCCATGCGCATATCCACCACCGCACCTTCATCAACGAGAATCGCACCGTCATCTTCCCGCCAAGCCCGGGAAGCTACGCTTCTGAACGCATGGGATGAGCTGCCGACGGATCTGTGCTCGAAAAACACCTAACCACGACTTCTGTCTCAAAATAGAATGGCGATCTTTTTGCCTTTGCAACGTGCGCGGCAAACATACGACAGGTGACTATGGCTGCGTCATAGGGGCGAGCGAATCTACAGGTGGAAGACAACGCGAAACAAGCTCCGCCCGCCTCTTCCGCAACTGGCGTCGCAGCATAGGCACTCAAGAATCCCACACGCGGCTCGGGGCGAGGAGCCAACTCCGCGTCGGTGTGAGCGCACTGGGAATAGCTCCGGAAATTGTGTCTCTCATGTGCGAGGCACGCAGGATCGGGGCGCTGGGGCGACCGTGAACGCCGAAAATAACTCTCAGAATGCGCCTATGGTCGCGCTGCGTCTAACCGGGGAATGGAGATGAAGAGAGAGCGTTTGAGCATTGAGGACGCCGTTGGTTTTGTGGCGGAACTCCTTGGAGCAATCGGACTGCCCGAGTCCGACGCGCTTATATGCGCAGAGCATCTGGTCGCCGCCGAGGCCCGCGGTTATCCGGGACACGGACTGCGGCGGATAGCGGGGATCGCGGATCTTGCCAGTCGGCTGAACCAACGGTCGAAGAACGCCGTAAGGGCGGAGGCTCCGGGGTTCGTGCTCTTCAACGCGGAAGGACGTTTGGGTATCCCCGCCGTGCACGAGGCCGCGCTCACCGCCGCCGCGCGGCTCGCAGACACCCCAGCAGTTGTTTTTGGGGTAGTTGGCTATGTGGGGACCACGGGCTCCTTGGCCGTCCTTGGGGGGGCGCTTGCGGAGCGTGGGGTAGTCTCGATCCTCATGTGCAGTTCCGAGGCCGCGGTTGCGCCACACGGATCGACCCGGGCCGTCCTAGGAACTAACCCCATATCGATAACGGTACCTGGGCACCCGACCACCTTCTGCGCCGATCTCGCGACCTCGGCTTGGTCCTACGGCGCCATCCGGGCTGCCGCCGATGCCGGACGACCGCTGCCGAAGGGCGTTGTGCAGACTCGGACGGGCGAGGCGTCGACGAATCCCGATGATCTCCAGGACGGCAGCATGCTGCCGTTCGCGGGACACAAGGGTTATGCTCTAGGGCTGGCGATCGAACTCCTGTGCGGCCCCCTTCTTGGCGCCAAGGCAGGGCGATCCGCCGCACCGGGCGGAGATGGCTTCTTGGGCATCCTGATGAGGAGCGACGCGGCCCGGCCGGCCGCGGATGTGAAGCGTGACGCCCAGGCGCTCTTCGAGGAGATTCTGGCCGGTCCGCCCGTCGATCCCGCGACACCGATCCGAATTCCGGGAGACAAGGCCAGCCGAGCTCACCAAACCGCCACACATATCGAGGTGCCTGCTGAACTCATGGCGCGCCTGCGGAAGTTCCGGCCTAGGGCCGCGACCGATCCGATCTCTAACAATCGGGCGGGTCAGTAATTGATATCCGCGCGGAGTGGAAACACCTGCTCGCCCACCTGCGGACCGGAAACGACAACCATTTCACCTGGACGACTTCTCTCCCGTCTACCATCGAGCGCCCGGGTCTTCGCTTGCCCTGGCACGAGGCGCCGGCCGATGCGCCAAGATGCTGAAGGCGCTGGCGAAACCCGATCCGTCATCCTCAATGACTGGGCCCAGAACTCAAAATCATCCGCAATCGCACCACCGCCGACGTCGTCCTGGACCGCCTCGCTCACAATGCCTATCGCATTGAATTGACGGGCGAGACCATTGGCAAACATCGAACCATCTCGGCTGCAGAACAGCCTCAGACGGGGAAAGAGAACTCGAACCAGACAATTAAATTGACCTAAGTTCCGCACCGAAGATGCCCAGCTTAGTTGAATTGGCAGGATGTCGCTGATCCGGCAAATATGTTTTGAGGGTTCAATGAAGTCAAAGGCTTGCTTGGCTCAAGGAAGAGGGCTTTTTGCCCGGAGTCGTTCCGAGATCGTTCGTGATGCGATACACATCGTCATGTGGGGGAAAATCCTATGAATCCAGCCAATCTTCCTTTCCAATCTGAGGCCATGCTGCAAGGGCTGCGCACGTGGGTGGAATGCGAAAGCCCGACGTGGGACGCAGGCGCGGTGAACCGCATGCTCGATCTTGCGGCGCGTGAGATGGCAGTCATAGGTGCGACGATCGAGCAGATCGCTGGCCGCGACGGTTTCGGACGCGTCGTCCGCGCGCGCTTTCCGCATCCCAAACAGGGCACGCCGGGCATTCTGATCGCCGGGCACATGGATACCGTGCACCCGATCGGTACCATCGAGAAACTGAAATGCCGCCGCGAGGGCAACAAGTGCTACGGCCCCGGCATCTACGACATGAAGGGCGGCAACTATCTTTCACTCGAAGCGATTAGGCAACTGGCCCGCGCCTCCTTCACCACAACGTTGCCTGTCACCGTGTTGTTCACGCCTGACGAAGAAGTCGGCACGCCCTCGACCCGGGACATCATCGAGGCGGAGGCAAGGCGCAACAAGTATGTGCTGGTGCCGGAACCTGGTCGGCCGGACAATGGGGTAGTCACAGGTCGCTATGCGATCGCGCGCTTCAATCTCGAAGCGGCAGGGCGGCCAAGCCACGCTGGCGCCGCGCTTTCTTCAGGGCGTTCCGCAATCCGGGAAATGGCACGGCAAATTCTTGCGATCGAAGCGATGACGACGGACGACTGCACCTTTTCGGTCGGCGTCGTGCATGGCGGTCAATGGGTCAATTGCGTCGCCACTACCTGCATGGCCGAAGCGCTCAGCATGGCCAAGAGCCAAACCGATCTAGATCGTGGCGTTGAGAGGTTGCTTGCTCTGTCAGGCACAACTAACGATGTGGCTTTCAGGGTAACGCGCGGTGTCACGCGGCCGGTGTGGGAGCCAGACGCCAGCTCCATGGCGCTCTACGAGAAAGCACGGACCATCGCCAGATCTCTCGGTGCCGAACTTCCGCACGTCAGTGCCGGCGGCGGCTCCGATGGTAATTTCACCGGTGCGCTTGGGATCCCTACACTCGACGGTCTAGGCGTGCGCGGTGCCAATGCACATACGCTCGATGAGCACATTGAGGTCGACAGCCTAGTCGAGCGCGGCAGGCTAATGTCAGGACTGCTGGCGATGCTTGAGTGACGGATCAGGTGTAGCGCGTTGAGAGAGTGACGAAGAAGACAGTCTCAGACAGTCGGCCAAGGCTACTAGGCCCTGTTGAGAATCATCATAAATTGATGACGGCGGCGCAGACGTAGATCATTGCGGCGAAGTTTGGATCGGTTTTCGTGCTGCGCATGTCGATGCCTTTGAAGGCTTTGAACTGGAGTCCCGCATACCCGCAACAACCTCGCGCGCTCTCGGATTTCTGATTTACTTGCTCGGTAGTGATTTGGAGGCAGGACGGTGGAACAGCGGTCTCTCTTTGGCTCTCTGAACATCTCTTCGATCTGCGTGCGCCAACGCCTGGTGGGAACACCATCCGGCACTCTCCCGGCGCGCTTTCGGGAGTATCGATGGCGATCGTCTGCTTGGTTGATGCAGCGGATGCCGGCCCTCGAAATTGTTTGGCGCGCTCCTTGACATCGTGTCATCTCAACCGGTTCGCGATTGGGGACAGTGCCGTTGCTCACTTGCTTTGGTCACAACCCGGCGCCAGCCGTTTCGATCGCACGTCAAGGACAATCACTCTGGTGAAAAACTTCATCGAGGAACAGTGTGGTGGGCGACCGACGACGTAACCGTTGCCCCAGGCTCCGAGGATACGCCGCGATGTTGGATTTCGCACAGGAGCAACAATTGCCGGTTACGATCGTATCCGGCTTTCTGGGCGCCGGGAAGACGACGCTTTTGAACAACATCCTGCGCGAGACCCCGCAGAAGCTCGCAGTACTCGTCAACGACTTCGCCGCGTTGAACATCGAAGAGCGAGCTCGTCTTCATCGGTAAGCGCGGCGAGCTGCCGACCGACACGCTTACGGAAATCTTCGGGCGGGACGCGCTTCTCGGACCGGAAGCGGCTGCCAGGTTTGTGCCGGCCGGGAGCGCCGTTCGAAAGCGGATGCGGAGCTCCCTTCATTGCGATGCGCCAATGACCTGGCCGCACGCACCGGAACGGCAATAGTCGCTTTCTCAATCTTCGGCTCCCCGCGCGCCTTGGCGCGCTTGGCAAGATCGACGTCTTCAATACGTGCAACGATTGTTCGCCGATGAGGTGGCGCCAAGCCTGCCGCGCGACAGCTTGCGTTCACCTCACGCACCAGGGCCGATACGGATGGGCGGTTCTTCTTCAGGTAGAAGCGCTTGATCTCGGCCCTGATGATCGCGTCGCGCGCTTCGTCGAGAACCCTGTGGCCGACGGGGCGGCCGGCCTTGCGTCCGACGAGGGATAGAACGGTCCCGCCCGTTCGAAATAGCTTGAGTAGGCGATACGCCGATGCTTGGCTTAGCCGAAGTTCGTCGGCAAGTTCTCGTATCTGGCCTGTCGTTGTGGGACCGGACACTCGACGCAGGAACGCACGGATCGCATCCGCCTTACGGCAAGCCTCATCCCAATCAATGTCATCGATTTCTTCGGCAAACGGCTCGGACATCGCGGCTCTCGGCGCAAAAATATGAGATCGATCATTCTCACATTAAATGCCAAGGTCAAGCAGCGATTATTATGATTAACTGCCAATTATCGAATTATGTGCCCGCGTAACGCCTTGATATCATTGCAAGCCGATTCTTGAGGTTTAATGGAAAGTCACAGCGCCATGGCGAGACCACAGTCAGATCAGTGGGCTCGACCGTCGGAGACAGGCGCTCCAACAGGTAGAGCTTTTGGTGACGATGCTCGTGGACTAGAGAGTCCGCCAAATCATATGGATCGATCAACCGATCTCCCTGCCAAACCGACACGTAAAGCGCGCCCGGCACAGAATTGTCGCTGAACGAGATTATCTTTTCCGGATGAGCTACAGGGTCGCGCACAAACTGAACGGCGCGGCAGGCCATACGAATCTCCGCAGCCAGCGCGGGGCGCCAACCCTCGACGATGGCCAGGGCCTCCTTGACCACCGGCCGCGCTTCGGCGGCAAGGTCTTCATCCTTAAAGTAGATTGCCTCCCCGAAAGGTATGCGGAGCCAAGGATCAGCGCCGCCGATGGCCAGTCGTTCCAGATCGTTAGAGGAGCGTTCAAGAAGGTCCGAGAGATACGAGGATTCGGCGACAACGGGTTGGCCGTCGACCGTATGGATTACGCGGCCGGAAGCCGCAGCAGTTAGCGTTTTTTGCCGGGCAACCGCTCCTGGTTGCAGGCAGAGCTCGGCGAGATGTTCTGGATTTAGCCAAGATAACGCTTTACCAAGCGTTCGTGCGTCGCTCGCCGGTAGGGTGGCGACCGCCGCAACGAATTCTTGAGTGAGCGTATTCCGGGCATCCGCGTACAGTTGGGCCATCTCGGCATGGCCGAGTTCGGCTCGTTCAAAGCGCTCGATATCGAGCCATCGGGCAACTCGCCATTTCGTCCCTGACCGGGAGTGAGCAGCCCATCGAGCCGCGCCCGAACATGATTCACGAGTGCAGTCATCTCGCCACAATAGACGGTAGGATTATCAAAGCCGTTGGTGCCGTAGCGATGGGGCAATGAACCCACCGCCGCAGATGTCGACGATCAGACAGTTCTGACACGTAGCGCTCAGACCGGCTTTGCTAAGCAGTCGCCGATGAGCCTCGATCTGTTCGGACGCAGCAATCATTGCGATAGGTGTGTCTCGCACCGTACCGCCGATTTGGGTCAAGCCCTCTCGGGTAGTCTTGAGAACGTCGAGATCGTGATAACTGCCGTCAGTCTCGCTGCTGTTCAAGCTGACATCACCGAGACCGAAAGCGTCGGTTGTGGACGGCAGGCCAGCGACGGCATCGGGGAGCGCCTCGAAGGTGCGCACGGGAAGATGAGGATATTGATCGAGCCAAAGATCAAAGGCATCGCAGAGCCAAGATTCGTAAATGTCAGGCTGGCCGTTTCGTCCGGGAGGAGGACGTAGGTGGTGGGCGTCAGGCATCAGGAAGTCGAGCTTTGGCGGTTGGTGTTCGTCGAAGAAGGAATCCGCCCGATGCAGCTCGAACCCCACGACTTCTGGCAGCGCATCGAAGCGGCGGGTACGTTCGAGGCCCGAAACGAAGCCGGCTTTCGTGAACTCTTCCCGGCGGCGCTTCCCGATGGCCGCCAGATCGCATTGCCGATCCGGGCGCTTCCCGGCGATGGCGGTTCGGGCGTTGCGTCGCTGATCGTCAACCGGACGAGCTTTGTCGTCGAGGATGCGCTTGCCGACACGATGGCCGTGCTGGCGCGGGGAGGTCGCGCCGGACATCGTGATCGGGGTGCCGACGCTCGGGCGGCCGCTGGCGGCGGGCGTCGCGCGCCGGCTCGGCCATTCACGCATGGTTCCGCTCGGGACATCGCGAAAATTCTGGTATCGCGACGAACTCTCCGAGCCGCTGTCGTCGATCACCAGCCCCGGACACGCCAAGATGCTCTTCCTCGACCCGCGCATGCTTCGGGTTCTCGAAAGCCGGCGCGCGATCGTGGTCGATGGCGTGGTGAGTTCGGGCCGTTCCATGACTGCCGTGTTGCGGCTTCTGGCCAAGGCGGGCATCGAGCCCGCTGGCATCGTCGTTGCCATGACGCAGACCGAGCGCTGGCGCGCGGCCCTGGCGGACATTGATGCCTCCTTTCCCGCCAGAGTGCGCGGCGCACTGTCGACGCCGCTTCTGGCTAGGGGTGATGATGGCCGCTGGCTGCCGGCCGATGCCTGATCCCGCCTTGTCATCGTTACGCAAAGGGCCTGCCGCCTCCTTGAGAGTCTCTCGCGCGGAGAAGGAAATTCCCCGCCGGCGCGGCGAGAGGAAACGGTGTGCCACGACGGCGCGGCGCTTTCCGCGCTAGGCTCCTTTCCGCGCTAGGCTCGATGTGCGGCGTTCGGTTCGCAAAGGAGGTACCTATGTTCTGCCAACAGATCACCCGACGTCAGGCGCCTTGGGGAGTCGTTGCATGACCGCAGCCTCGCCCGCCTTTGCCGTCCTGCATACGCCGAATGCCCGCCTCGGCATCGCCGTCATGCTGATCGGCGTCCTGATGTTCGCGCTCAACGACACCATGGGCAAATGGCTGGTCGCGACCTATACGGTCGGCCAGGTGCTGCTGATCCGAAGCGTTGCCGCGTTCATCGTACTGGCTCCGTTGCTTTGGCGCATGGGCGTCCGGCCCCTCGTCGCGATCGAGCGGCCAGGCATGCAGGCTCTGCGCGTCCTGCTCTCCTCGGTCGAGGTCTATGCCTTCTACTTCGCCGTCATCTATCTGCCGCTGGCTGACGTGATGACCTACTGGCTGGCCGCGCCGATCTATGTCGCGGCGCTGTCGCCCTTGCTGCTCGGCGAGCATGTCGGCTGGCGGCGCTGGACGGCCATCTTCGTCGGTTTCCTCGGCGTGATCGTCGCGCTGGAACCATCCGCCGCGACGCTTACCGCGCCGGCGCTGATCTCGATCTTCGGTTCGTTCTGCTTCGCCTTCATGATGTTGTCGGGCCGGGCGCTGCGCGGCACGCCGGACACAGTGCTGGTGTTCTGGCAGATCGTCGGCGCCGGCCTGCTCGGCGTCGTCACCGCGCCGTTCGGCTGGGTGCAGCCTTCGGCCTTCGACCTCGCGCTGCTCGGCGCGCTGGGCGTCGTCGCCATGGTCGCGCATGTCTGCGTCAACCGCGCCATGAAACTAGCAGACGCGGCGACGGTGTCGCCGTTCCAGTACACGATCCTGATCTGGGCGATCATCTTCGGCTGGCTGGTGTTCGACGACGTGCCACGCCCCGCCATGCTCGCCGGCGCGGCAATCATCGTCGCGGCCGGCCTGTTCATCTTCTTCCGCGAGAACCGGCTGAAGCGCGGCGCTCCCTGACCGGGTGTCGCTTGGCACTTAAACGCAAGAATGCGGCGGTTTTGTCCAGATTGGGCACTTAACCGTGAGAATCCTCGCAGCCAGATTCTCAAATTAACTGCATTTGCCCAGAAGCTCGCAACTTGCCGGCCCGAGCGATCATGTTCTCGGCGCGTCAGTGAACCGGACCTTGTTGTCACCCATCATGTGGCCACGCAGCATCCGGAGCATTTCCGGACCGGCACACTCGACGATCGCAACGCCTGCGAGCAGAGCCGGCCGTAGGTGAAGCGGCAGGATAGGCTTTGCAGGGGTCGGCAGGTTCTCCTGTTCGGCAGCTACGACATGGTCGAGATCGGGGATGATGGCGCCGAGCACCCTATAGCGCCAAAGCTCATGTTCGCGCGGAAGGGGCCAGATCACTCGCCGCATCAGGAGAAGCCGTGCGATTTCGACCGGCGACGTCCAGGTTCGGATGCCGCGTTCGGCTTGATCGTCGAGCAGCTTTTCGCCGCGCAGAGCCGCAACGCAATATTGGCCGAAAGGGGAGGGGAGTTCGCGGCCGTTTTGCCCGAAGCAAGTCACCCCAAAGAGGACATGTGATGCGCCATCCCAGCAGTTGGCTTCGCAGGACCGGCGACGGTCCCGGGCCACCAAGGCTGCAGCACGAGCTATGCCGACGCGCCGCGAGGCATGGAGTTTCTTTACAGCCTGAACCGGCTCAACGTGGCCACCTCGCGCGCCAAATGCATCTGCGTGCTGGTCGCATCGCCGTCCGTCTTCGAAGCGCAGTGCCGGACGTCCCGGCAGATGCAGCTTGCCAACGCCTTCTGCCGGTATCTCGAAAGGGCGATCCAGATCTGAGTCGGCATACGCCCCCTGCAAGGTTGTCGCGAGGTGCCGATCACGGCGCAAGGAGAGCATGATGACGGACAGCTGTAGCGGGACAATTTTGATGAGAAGGGCGACAATCTGGATGAGAATCTGGTGCCGCGATGTTGGAATGATCGCGGGGTTGATTGACGCGCGCAAGCGCTTTTTTGGTTTGCTTGTCGCGGCGCGTCAATCCGCGGCGATATTGGCCGGTGTGGCGTATGAAGCCGGTCGTCCCGGGCCTCGCTTTCGCTCGATGGCTTGGCGCCGCCTGTAGCTCTCGACATTCAATTCGAAGATGGTTGCGTGGTGGACGAGGCGGTCGACGGCGGCAAGGGTCATGGCGGGATCTGGGAAGACCTTTTCCCATTCGCCGAACGGCTGGTTGGCGGTGATCAGCATAGAGCGCCGCTCGTAGCGGGCGCTGATGAGCTCGAACAGCACGCTGGTCTCGGCCTGATCCTTGGTGACGTAGGCGAGATCGTCGAGAATGAGGAGATCGAACTTGTCGAGCTTGGCCAGGGCGCTCTCGAGCTCCAGGTTGCGGCGGGCGGTCTGCAGCTTCTGGACGAGGTCGGTGGTCCTGGTGAAGAGCACCCGCCAGCCATTCTCGATGAGGGCCAGGCCGATGGCCGAGGCGAGATGGCTCTTGCCGCCGCCGGAACAGCAGCAGATTGGCACCCTTCTCCAGCCAGCTGTCGCCAGCGACGATGGCCATGATCTGGGCTTTGGAGATCATCGGCACGGCCTCGAACTCGAAGGTGTCGAGGGTCTTTCCCGGCAGCAGGCGACCTTCGGCAAGATGACGCTCGACACGTCGGCGATCGCGCTCGGCCAGTTCGTGTTCGGCGAGCGCGGAGAGGAAGCGGGCGGCGGGCCAGCCTTCCTTGTCGGCCTGTTCG
>NZ_JBSPKX010000159.1:0-484 GCF_053848045.1 Mesorhizobium sp. BHbdii
GGATTCCGCTGCCGGAGCTCAACGAACAGCGCCGCAAGGAACTGGTCAAGATCTCGCACGGCTACGCCGAGAACGCCCGTGTCGCCGCGCGCCATGTGCGCCGCGACGGCATGGACTTCCTGAAGAAGGCCGAGAAGGATGGCGTGATCAGCGAGGACGATCAGCGCAAGCGTTCGGACCAGGTCCAGAAGCTTACCGACGAAACGATCAGCACCATCGATCATCTGCTTTCCGACAAGGAAGCTGAAATCATGCAGGTTTAGGGTTGGCCGCTGGCTGACCCGAAAGCGAGATCATGACAACGCCCGCGCATGTCGCGATCATCATGGATGGAAATGGACGCTGGGCCAAGGCGCGCGGCATGCCGAGGCTTGCCGGTCATCGCGCCGGCGTCGAGGCGTTGCGCAAGACCGTGCGCGCGGCGCCCGATCTCGGCATCTCCTTCCTGACGGTCTACGCTTTCTCGTCGGAGAACTGGTCGCGG
>NZ_JBSPKX010000160.1:0-484 GCF_053848045.1 Mesorhizobium sp. BHbdii
CTCAGACCTTAGCGCTCAAAGCCCCTCTTTCGCCGCCTCCGCAAGGCGCGCGGCGTAGCGGGCCATGGTGTCGATCTCGAAATTGACCCGGTCGCCGGCCCGGCGCTCGCCCCAGGTGGGGACAGTCAGCGAGTGGTGGATCAACAACACGTCGAAGCGGGCGCCCTCCACCTTGTTGACAGTGAGCGAGGTGCCGTCGAGTGCGACGGAGCCCTTTGGCGCGATGAATTTGGCCAGATGGCGCGGCGCCTCCAGCGTGAAGCGCACCGCGTCGCCCTCGTCCTTGCGCTCGACGATCTCCGCGGTGCCGTCGACATGACCCGACACGATGTGGCCGCCGAGTTCGTCACCGATCTTCAGCGCCCGCTCGAGATTGACCTTGGTGCCGGATTTCCAGCGCGAAGCCGTGGTCAGCCGCAAGGCCTCTTCCCAGGCCTCGACCTCGAACCAGCGCGCGTTCGAGCCATGGTCGGGAAGCGCCGTG
>NZ_JBSPKX010000161.1:0-483 GCF_053848045.1 Mesorhizobium sp. BHbdii
GGCGGTTGTCGCAAAAAAAGATGCAGAATACGCCGCTTTGGTTCAGGGGCAGGAAGAAACTCTGAGATACCTGGAAATGGCTACGCATATAGACACAATTGGATATAAAAAAAACGGTCACGCCATCAAGTCCATAACAATAATATGGGCGCTTTTTATTCATAATTTTCACACGATAAACGCTGATGGTCCATTTTCAATCATATGGCTGCTCATTCAGCCAATGATTATGCTTGCTATTATCAGTTCTGTATATCTGTTGATTGGCACCCACTACATTCTTAATATGGAAGTCCCTACATTTGCACTGCTCGGCTCTGGCACTTGGGTAGCTTGCCGGATGACGATCTTCCGGGTTAGTGGTCAAATTGCACACAATAGAGTAATGTTAAACCTACCCATGGTGTCGCCATTTCATCAAGGGATAACAACCGCGATATTGTACCTGATTGTCTATATGTTTTCGATAAGTCTTCTTTTTAG
>NZ_JBSPKX010000162.1:0-483 GCF_053848045.1 Mesorhizobium sp. BHbdii
ACGACTGGCTGACGATAGAGGCGTTCGGGCGGTCGCTGAAGGATCTGGCGGCGGCGACAAAGGTGTGGCGCGATTTTTCCGAAACCCCGGAAGCGGTGTATCGCGAGGGGTATAAGCATATCAGGAATGGTTGGAAGAAGGCGGCTTAGGCTCCTCCGTTCGTCATCCTCGGGTCTGCGCCGTTTCGCTTCGCTCCTTGCTTCGCCCGTGGATGACGAAGGAGGAGGGGATGGCTGCTGGCTTTGCGCTTGCTACCCCTGCTCGGCCTGGATCCTGTTGTAGTCGTGAATCGTCCGGCTCAGTCGGCGGCGCAGGAAGTTCGAGATGTTGTCGAAGATGAAGACGACCAGCAGGATCAACAGCACCATGTAGAAGACGTTGGCCCAGTTGGAGTTGGTGCGCATCGCTTCCCATAGCTTCAGGCCGATGCCGCCCGCACCGACGGCGCCGATGATGGTGGCGCCGCGGGTGTTGGACTCCCAC
>NZ_JBSPKX010000163.1:0-481 GCF_053848045.1 Mesorhizobium sp. BHbdii
CCGCGCCGACGGCTATTGGCTGCAGGGCTATGCCGAGTTCCTGATGGCGCAGGCCGATTTCTGGCTGGCGCATGATTTCAGAGGTACTTTCGACGGCTCCTTCCACATGCTGTTCCCGCGCGCCAAGCTGCCATTGCAGGATATTCTCGTGCCGCCGCCGACCGAGATGGGCAGCAACATGTTCTCGTCGGAATGGCGCATCGCCGACTTCATCTCGATGGTGCACATGATCAACTGGCCGGTGGTCGAGCCGGAGCGCCGCAAGGCGGCACGCCAGGAATTGCTCGAAATGATCCGGCTGTCGCGCGAAGACTGGAAGGCGATCCGCGCCGAGACCGACAATGACCGCGAATGGCTGCCCGGGCCGCAGCAGAAGGGCGAGAACCCGCTGACCGGCCTCGAAGTCGGCGAGGAGCAGGTGCAGGCCTGGCTCGCCACCTTGAGCATGGCCGAGGACCTGCTCGAAGGCCGCGCGCTGCTG
>NZ_JBSPKX010000164.1:0-481 GCF_053848045.1 Mesorhizobium sp. BHbdii
CTGGACACGGTCGGGCTCAGCGGCATCGGCCATCTGCCGTTCGGCTATCTCTCGACTGGGCAAAGGCGTCGGGCGGCGATCGCCAAGCTCTTGGTCAGCCACCGGCCGCTGTGGCTGCTCGACGAGCCGACGGCGGGTTTGGACAAGGCGTCGGAGGCGCGGTTCGCGGGGCTGATGATGGAGCATTGCGTGGCTGGCGGGATGATTGTCGCGGCGACGCATTTGCCGCTGGGGATCGAGGCGACGGAGTTGAAGATGGGGGTGGCCGGTTGATGGTGGCACTCTACGGCGCCCCCCTCTGTCCTACCGGACATCTCCCCCACGAGGGGGGAGATTGGCTGTTGGCTCGGTTTTCGCCAATCTCGAGCATTGCTAGAAGTGTGCCGTCGGCGGAGCTGCCGATCTCCCCCCTTGTGGGGGAGATGGCCGGCAGGCCAGAGGGGGGCGCCACAGAACGCCGTCCTCAACAAGGGACCACATC
>NZ_JBSPKX010000165.1:0-481 GCF_053848045.1 Mesorhizobium sp. BHbdii
CGTCGGCGACGATGGTCGGCAGCCGCGGATCGCCTTCGACCTCTTTCGGCGCTTCGAAGCTTGCCTTGCCGGCCAGATCGGCATCGATGCGGGCGCGCCTGACGAGCAGCCGGACGCGCTGGTCGTCGGAGATATCGAAATTGCCCTTGGCGGTGACCAGGTCCTTGCCGAGCTGGGGGCCGTAGTCGGCGCTGCGCCTGATGCCGCCGGCGACGCTGATCGCTTTCAACACCGTAAGATCGGGGACAAAGGGAAACTGGCCGGGGTTCTGCACTTCGCCCGAAATATAGAAGGGCCGGAATTGCGCCATCTCGACCGAGGCCTCGGGCTTGTCCGACAGAGCGAGCTTGTGCTGCAGCGCCTCGCCGATTGCCGCTGCGACTTCCGCCGTGGTCTTGCCGGCCGCCGGCAACTCGCCGACGAAAGGCACCGACAGCGTGCCGGCGGGGCCGACCGTGTATTCGCCGTTCACCGCCGTCCA
>NZ_JBSPKX010000166.1:0-481 GCF_053848045.1 Mesorhizobium sp. BHbdii
TCCAGCCAGGCAGCAGGCGGGCATTGAGATCGATCAACACTTTCGTTCCTCGCGCCATCGCGAGCGCGTCCACATCAAGCGGCTTGGGTGGGAGGCCCTTCGCCTTCAGCGCCTTGTCGCCATCGCGGCGAAAGCGAACGATTGCGGCGATCGTGTCAGCTTCCAGCTGGATCGTCCGCAGCGTATCGACAGGGGCGTCTGTTCCCGAGCGTCCCCTGGCGATGATGCCGAAGGCCGACTCCGCCTGGTCGACTCGAAACAACAAATGCGCGCTCAACGCTCGCTCGACCGACATCGGCGGTTGCGGACACGCCGCGAACAACCGATCGCGTAGTCCGGTCATATCGACCTTGGCTCTACGGTACTTCGTGGTTACCAGCTCCGGCAATAGACGACGTGCCGCATCGCTGACCACTTCGGGTTCCCAGCGCAGATGGCGCTGCGCACCTAGGAGCGACTCGAGCAGCCCAACAGCCAGGCG
>NZ_JBSPKX010000167.1:0-480 GCF_053848045.1 Mesorhizobium sp. BHbdii
GCGCGTCGAGATAACCGGCCCAGCTGCCGGTGTCGCAGCCGGTGATCTCACCAAGCCGGTCGAGATTGGCCGAAAAACCTTCGAAATCGGGATCGACGACCGCGTCCGGCCGATAGGCGGTGACGACACGGCCCTCCCAGCCGCTGTCGCGGATCATCTTGTGCCAGTTGAGATCGTCGAGCGCGCCTTCGGTCGTGGCGATGACCTCGATGTTGAAGCGCTCGAACAAGGCGCGCGGGCGGAAATTCTCCCACTGCAGCACGGTCGCGATCGTGTCGTAATGGCTGTCGGCCGTCGTTGCATCCAGCGGCGCTTCAATGCCGAACAGATGCGCCAGCACATGGTCGAACCACAGCCGGGTCGGGGTGCCGCGAAACAGGTAGTAGTGCTCGGCAAAGCGTCGCCAGATCGTCCTGCCGTCGGTCTCCATCGGCGCGCCATCCAGGCTCGCCACGCCGAGATCCTCCAGCCGCACGCATC
>NZ_JBSPKX010000168.1:0-479 GCF_053848045.1 Mesorhizobium sp. BHbdii
GCATGAGACTGGCCGGCAAAGACCAGAGTCAACGAAGCAACGGCGAAAGTCGCAGCGAGCCGAGATCGAATAGTCATCATCTTTCCTCCCGGCCCACCTCATGGAGCCGACACCACCTCCAGATTACGGCCCTTGAACCCACCCTGACCGGCGTGATCATTCATCATTCAAAATTTTTCCCAAGCGAGACGCAATGACCAAGACTTCCCGATTTCCGATCGTCAGCCCGCCGACACCGCCGAAGCGGCCGGTTTACGACACGCATCACGGCATCACGCGAACCGACGAATATGCCTGGCTGCGGGCCGACAACTGGCAGGAGATGTTTCGGGACCCCTCCCTGCTCGATGCGGGCATCCGCGCCGAACTCGACGCCGAGAATGCCTACCAGTCGAAGCTGATGGCTGACACTTCAGACCTGCGGAAGCGGCTTTTCAAGGAGATGAAGGGCCGCATCAAGGAAGACGATTCTTCCGTGC
>NZ_JBSPKX010000016.1:0-28732 GCF_053848045.1 Mesorhizobium sp. BHbdii
TTTTTTGTCCCTTCGCAGCCTTACAGCACGCCGGCTTCGTTCTTGAGCTTGTCGATCAATTCGGCGACGCTCTTGACCTTGACGCCCGCCTTGCGGCCGCCCGGCTCCTCGGTCTTGATCACCTTCAGCCGCGGCTTGACGTCGGCGCCGTAGTCGGCCGGGCTCTTCTCGTCGAGCGGCTTCTTCTTGGCTTTCATGATGTTGGGCAGCGAGGCATAGCGCGGCTGGTTGAGGCGAAGATCCGCGGTGACAATCGCCGGCATCTTCAGCTCCACCGTCTGCAGGCCGCCGTCAACCTCGCGCGTCACCTTGGCGTTGTCGCCATCGATAACGACCTTGGAAGCGAAAGTGCCTTGCGCCCAGCCGAGAAGTGCGGCCAGCATCTGGCCAGTCTGGTTTGAATCGTCGTCGATCGCCTGCTTGCCGAGAATGACGAGACCGGGCTTTTCCGCCTCGACCACGCCCTTCAGCACCTTGGCGACACCCAGCGGCTCCGTCTGCTCGTCGGTCTTGACCAGGATGGCGCGGTCGGCGCCCATCGCGAGGGCGGTGCGCAAGGTCTCTTGCGCCTGCTGCGGCCCGATCGAGACAACGATGATCTCTTCCGCCTTGCCGGCCTCCTTCAGCCGGATCGCCTCTTCGACCGCGATCTCGTCGAACGGGTTCATCGCCATCTTGAAGTTGGCGAGTTCCACCGCCGAACCGTCAGCTTTCACACGAACCTTCACATTCGCATCCACAACCCGCTTCACGGGCACAAGGATCTTCATTGCGTCTTTCCTAATTGAGTCAAGATCTCGCCGCGGTGGCGGTTCTAGCGTACTGCACAAGGTCGAAATCTGGTGCGACGAGCACTTCGCGCTGTAGTTTCACGCGTGCTCCGAAAAGCCGTCTGGCCGCCATGTGGGTCTTTGCGTCGTTCATGGTGTCGACGGCCACGGCAAAGCCGCTGCGGAAATACCAGAAGGCAGAACCGTTCCCCTTCCTGCTGCCAAGCGAGACAATTTCGTCATAGTCGAGCGGGAGCCCTGCAGTCTGCAGTTTGATGTCGTACTGGTCACTCCAGAACCAGGGGACAGGGTCGTATTCGACCGGCTTACCCAGTATAGCGTTTGCAACTGCAACGCCTTGCTCGACGGCATTCTGCACAGATTCCAGTCGGATCGAGCGGCCGGCGAAGGGAAAGACCGCGCAGTCGCCAGCTGCATAGATGTCCGGAGCGGACGTCTGGCAAAAATCGTCGACCACGATGCCATTCGCAACAACGAGCCCAGCATCGGCCGCGAGATCCGCATTCGCGACCCCTCCGATAGCAACGAGGGCCATATCTGCCTCTATCTCGGTCCCATCGCTCAACGAGACTCCGGCCACTCGCCCACCATGATCCAAGAAGCCCTGCAACGTTGCGTTGGTAACGAGTTTCACATCATGGCCGCGGTGCAGTTCGCTGATCGCATGAGCGGTCGGAACGCCCGCGACACGATTGAGAATGCGGCCCGCCATTTCGACGATTGTGACTGCATGTCCTTTACCGGCAGCGATCGATGCTACCTCCAACCCAACGTAACCACCGCCAATAACCACGATGCGCTTCGCCGCGGGCAAGGATTCGCGAAGATTATCGGCATCCTTGAGGCTTCTCAGCGTGAAGATGCCGTCGAGGCCACGTGTCATGGTCTCCGGCAAGGTGCGGGCACGCGAACCAGTGGCCAAAACGAGCTTGCCATAAGGAAGGTTGTCACCGCTCTCCAGTCTGACGCGACGCTCGTCGGGACAGATCTTTATGACACGATGCCCAACTCGCAACTCAATGCCCGCTTTCTCGTAAAACTCTTTCGGGCGAAATTGCAGCCGATCGGCCGTGGTCTGGCCGAGCAAGTATGCCTTTGAGAGCGGCGGGCGCTGGTATGGCAGCCAAGGCTCGTCGCCTACAATTGTGACGACACCTGAATACCCCGCCTCGTGAAGACGCACTGCGCACGACAACGCGGCCTGGCCGCCGCCAACTATGACGACATCGTCCTGCATCGGTTCCTCGAAGGCGCTTGACTTCAGTTGGCCAGCAGATGCTTGGCAGCGTGAGTTATCGCTTCCTTCGTCCACGAAAGATCACTGTCCGTGAGGGCAAGCGAAGAATAGATCTTGCCCGGTGATTTGAAGATGCCGCGCTCACGCAGGGTCGCATTGAACTTGCCTGCCACTGCAGCATCGCCTTTTGCCACGTCTTGATAGGATCGAACTGTCTGCCCCGTGAACACGACGTCAAAAAGGACCGGATCGCCGACGATTTGATAGGCAATGCCGGTTCCGCTTAGTGCATCCCTGAGCATCCCCATCACGGCTTCGCCATTCCCACGCAGGCGCGCGTAGCTCTCTGGGCGCTTCAGAATCTCAAGTGTCTTTAGGCCGGCGACCGCGGCGAGCGGGTTACCGCTCAGAGTTCCGATTTGGAGGGTGAAGCCGTCCTTACCAACGGCGCCTTTGTCGAAATGCGCCATGATGTCGGACTTGCCTGCAATGGCAGCGAGCGGCAAACCTCCTCCAATGATCTTCCCCAACGCGCATAGGTCCGGCACCACTCCGTAGCGCTCCTGCGCTCCGCCGTACGCCAACCGAAATCCCGTGACGACTTCGTCGAATATAAGGACGATGCCCCACTTGGAGCTTTCCTCACGCAGCGTCTCAAGGAACCCAGGCACCGGCGGGATCAGTCGCTGGAGCGGCTCAACAATGATGCCTGCGATTTTGGAGCCATGCTCGGCAAGGAACTGTCGGACAAATTCGGCGTCGTTGAACGGAGCAACGAAAACGCCGTCACGCACTTTCTCGGAGATCCCAGCGGAATCTGGAATGCCATTGGGATAGTTTTCGAGCCTGTCTGGAAACACGCTGATAAGCGCCTCCGAAGACATGCCGTGATACCCGCCTTCGAATTTCAGGATTTTATCGCGCCCCGTGTGCGCCCGAGCGAGGCGCATTGCATACATATCCGCTTCGCCTCCGGTTGAGACGAAACGAAGCTTTTCCGCGCAGGGAACAGCTTCGCAGATGGTCTCGGCAAGTTCGATCCCGTGCTTGTTGCTGGCGAAGAAGGTGAGCCCCCTACCCGCCTGCTCACGGATTGCTTCCACGACTTCTGGATTGTCATGGCCAAGTATCATTGGCCCCGAGCCAATGAGGTAGTCGACGTACTCCTTGCCGTTCTCGTCCCACACGTGAGCCCCGTGACCCTCGCGTATGACGATCGACGGATCGAAGTTTCCAAATCCGCCGCCAGGCAGCACGGCCTGTGCCCGGTCGGCCCACTCCTTCTGGGCGGGCCTCAACTTCTCTGCGGAGGTGTTAAGCATTTGCCGCAACCTTCTTGCTTGCGCCGGCGTTTTCCGCGTCGGTTCGTGGGCGAATGTTCTCCGGATCGAATGCTGGCTTCGTCAAAATCTCCGCTTTCCGGAGCTCACCCATAATCGTGACTTCGAGTTTCGTTCCCGGGCCGGCAACCTCCGGAGCCACATATGCAAAGGCGAGGATCTTGCCTACCGAAGGCGAGTAGGCAATCGACGTGACCGAGCCAACTTGACGGCCATCCTGTAAAATCGCTTCGCCTCCGTTCCCATCGGCAACGCCATCGGCGTCGATCTGGAGGTAGGCGCAAATCCATTTAGGGGGCTTCTCCGATGCACCCTGGGTCGCTTTCCTGCCCTTGAAGTCCGGCTTATCCAGTTTGACGAAGCGCATGACGTCTGCTTCGGGCAGTATGACTTCGTTGGTGAGTTCGCCGGCGCCTTTGAACATCTTCTCAAGACGCATGACATTCATCGCGAACGACCCGTAGTCGATCAGGCCTAGCGGATCACCGGCCTCGTGCAAGGCATCATAAATTGCCGGCAGGCCTTCCCTTGGTCCATGGAATTCCCAGCCGAGCTCGCCGGCATAGGACATCCGGAACGCCCAAACCTTCTCGCCGGCCACGATAATCTCCTGGGCCGTAAGCCATGGAAACGCAGCGTTCGTTAGAGGCGCATCAGTATTCGGACCTAGGATTTCGCGCGAGCACGGACCGTTGAGCGCCAAAGCGCCCCAAGTATCCGACAGATTGGTGATGACCACGGCGTCGTCTGGGGTTTTGGCAAAAGTCAGATAGTCCAGCAAACGTTGCTCGAAGAAGGCCGCGCAAGTGAAATAGAAACGATCGGCAGTGAAACGGACCACCGTCGTTTCCAGTTCGATGCGCCCGCTGTCATGCAGCAAGTGCGTCAGTGCAATGCGCCCCGGCTTCGACGGAAGTCGATTTGGAATAAGCCGATCGATGAAAGCCGCTGCCCCAGGTCCTGAAACCTGGACCTTGGAGAAAGCGGAAATGTCCATGATGCCGGCGTGCTCACGAACCGCATTAACCTCTTGCTGCACGGCCGAGAACCAGGCGGGTCGACGGAAGGAATAGCAATCACGCTGCTCGAGATCGGCTTTCGCGAACCAGCGTGGCCGCTCCCAGCCATACACTTCCTCAAACACCGCGCCCTTGTCCTTGAGGCGGTCATAAAGGGCGCTCGGCTTGACTGGCCGACCTGCGTGTCTGTTTAGGTGCGGGAACGGTATTTCGTGGCGAAGCAGGTAATCCTCTTTCGCCTTGGTCACCTGATAGTCCTGGTTCGCGAACTTGCCGAAGCGACGCGGATCATAATCGCGCATGTTGATGTCGGCAGCGCCATCCACCATCCACCGTGCCAGCTCCCGCGTCAAACCCGGCCCCCACCCAATGCCGATCTGGCAGCCACAGTTCAGCCAGAAGTTCTTAAGTCCCGGTGCAGGGCCAATCAGCGGATTGCCGTCCGGCGGGTGCGAGATCGCCCCGTGGACGGCTCGTTTGATGCCAAGTTGAGATAGGACCGGCATGCGTCCCATGGCATTCTCGAGCCACGGCATGATGCGATCGTAGTCTGGTTCGAATAGCTCATGCTCCGCGTCCCAGGGGCAGCCATCGGTCCAGACTGCGTTCGGATTAGCCTTTTCGTAAATACCGATGAGGCCGGACTTCTGCTCCATACGGATGTACCCGGAGACCAGGCGGTCATCTCGCACCACCGGCAGCTCCTTTTCCAGCGTAAGGAATTCTGGAACGGTGTCGGTAATCAGATAGTGGTGCGTCATCGAGGTGGTCGGTACGTCCAGGCCGACCCATTCGCCTACCTGTCGAGCATAGGTTCCACCGGCGTTCACAACGTGCTCGCAGACGATCTCGCCCTGTTCGGTGAACACACGCCACTCGCCGTTCAGGCCAGGCTTCACGTCCGTTGCCCGGCACTGGCGGATAATCTTGGCACCAAGCTGCCGCGCGCCTTGCGCGAGAGCAGTCGTAGCGCCAGCCGGATCAACGTGGCCGTCATCGGGCGTATAGAGCGCCGCCTTGACGCCCTGGAGATTATAGAAGGGATGAAGTTTTCTTATCTGTTCCGGCCCGGCCAGCTCCATGGGGAAGCCGAGCGCTTTGCCCACGCTCAAAGTCTGGCGAAGCCAATCCAGTTCGTCATCGGTGTAAGCCAGCCTGAATGACCCGCAACCGTGCCACGTCACGGACTGGCCAGTCTCCTTCTCGAGCACTTTGGAATAGAGATCGATGTTGTAGCCGACACATTTCCCGAGGGAAAAACTGGAAGTCGAATGGGTAATCTGGCCAGCCGCATGCCACGTCGACCCGGAGGTTAGTTCGGATTTTTCGAGCAGCACGATATCAGTCCAGCCCTCATGCGCGAGGTGATACGCGAGGCCGCAGCCCATGATGCCGCCCCCTATGATGACCACTCGAGCGTGGGATACAGTCATTTTCTCGTCTCCGATAAACAGCCTTTGACAGGGCTATCGAACGATTGTACTCTTGTCAATGAGGAAGCAAATGAATGTACCATCAATGAACTCAGCCCCCGAGGTCCTGAATGAACTCACGAGCCGACTCGCGACGTTCACGCCGGAGTTGCAGAAGGCGGCTGCTCACGTTCTTGAGAATGCCAACCTGGTCAGCATCACCTCGATCAGGACGATGGCGCAGGGCGCAGAGGTAAAGCCGAATACGCTTGTCCGAATGGCGCGTGCATTGGGCTTCGACGGCTACGAGGATTTCCGCAAGCCCTTTCGCGAACAGGTCATCCGCGGGCGCGAAGATTTCCCTGATCGCGCGCGTTGGCTGCAGTCGCTCTCAAAGGGAGGCAAGCTGTCCAGCCTCTATGCGGAGATGGCGTCCGCGTCGATCGAAAACATCGAGGGATTGTTTTCTGAAACGAGCGCCACGGCATTGAAAGAGGTCGCCGATGCGATCGTCAAGGCTCGCGTCACCTACGTTCTTGGCGTTGGTTTTGCCAACGCTATCGCCAGCAACTTCGCCTATCTCGCAAGCATGGCTGGCAGCAGCATCGTCGCTATTCCCAGGAACGGTTCGCTTCCTGTCGATGATCTGGCTCGTATGGAAAAGGGCGATCTTCTGATCGCGATGACATTCAAGCCCTACAGACGCGAGGTTGTGGAGGGGGTTGAGCTTGCGCGTGCGCAGGGCATCGAGGTGATTGGCATCTCCGACAGCCCAGCCTCGCCAATTCTTGTCAGAGCCGACCGACGTTTTGTGGTGCCTACCGAAACGCCGCAGTTCTTCCCCTCGACGGTCGCGCTCACCGCGTTGTTCGAAACGATCATGGCTTTTGTCGTCGCCGAAGCACAGCCTGACGTGATCAGCAACATTGAGCGGTTCCATCAACGCCGTCACGAATTCGGTATCTATTGGAAGGAAGACACAAAATGAACGCGCCAAGCGTGCCGCCTCCTGCTCCCCTGCGTTCATTGGAAGCGCGCTACTACACCGATCCGGCGATATTCGCCAAGGAAGAGGAAGAGCTCCTTGCCAAGACATGGCATTTCGCCGGGCATTCATCGCTTCTCGAAAAACCAGGCGACTATTTCACCTTCGAGATCGCTGGCCAGAGCTTGTTCTGTGTTCGCGACAGGGAAGGAGAGATCCGCGCATTTTACAATGTATGCCAGCATCGTGCACATGAGTTGGTGAAAGGCAGCGGGAACGCCAAGCTCCTGGTTTGCCCCTATCATGCCTGGACATATGAACTTACTGGCAACCTGCGCGGCGGGCCAAATGTCAACGCGGTGCCCGGATTTGACCGGAGTGCGATTTGCCTCAGCTCGGTCCGAACCGAGCTTTTTTGCGGTTTCATTTTCGTCAATCTCGATCCCGACGCCAAGCCGATGGACGACTGGTTCCCGCGAGTGCGAGAAGAGCTTCGCGAGTTTGTTCCGCACATTGAAAAGCTCAAGCCTGTTGAATGGGTTGAGATTCCAGAGAAGTGCAACTGGAAAGTTTCAATTGAGAATTACTCCGAATGCTATCATTGCTCCCTAAACCACAAAACCTTCGCGACCGGCGTTATCAAACCAGAGACATACGACATCCAGCCACAGGGATATTGTTTAAGACACACAACAGAATGCCAGAATCTCGAAAAAATGAGCTACCCGATCGACCTTCATTCCAATCGGAGAGCCGGAGAATACTCATCGTGGTTTTTATGGCCGACGTTTTCATTCCAGGTCTATCCCGGAAACGTTCTCAATACCTACCACTGGCGCATCAAGAGTGTAGATGAAGTAGTCGTCTGGCGAGGCTGGTATACTGTCGATGGCTCAGATTCTGAAGTCATCGCAAAACTTGCCATACAGGACCGAGCGACAACGGTCGAAGAAGATATCCACATCGTCGAAGCGGTCCAGCGCGGGCTGCGAAATCGCGGCTATCATCCGGGACCGCTGGTGATTGACCCCAAATGCGGCGTGAACTCCGAGCATTCGGTACGCGTCCTGCAACAATGGATGCGTGATGCCGTCGATGTCTGAGATCAAGAGCTATTGGCAGAACTATATCAATGGGGCTTGGGTAGACGGTGGCGCGGGCAGGCTGACGGTCGACGACCCAGCAACGGGCCGCCCGCTTGCTGAGCAGGCGCTTGCGGATCAAGGCGACGTTAGCCGCGCGGTCGAAGCGGCTCGGGCCTGCCACGACTCCCGTGCACTTACAGCTATGCGCCCGGTAAGCCGTGGCCGAATGGTCAGGGCAATGGGTGGCTATCTTCTCGCCAACATCGAGCGCATAGCCTACGTGCTCTGCCGCGAGGCTGGCAAGCCGCTTTGGGAGGCGCAGCTCGAAGTTGAAGGTGCTGCTCGATATTTTGAGTATTACGGAAACCAGGCGGAGACGATCGAGGGTCGCTCGATACCCCTCGGCGAGCGGTACTATGATTTCACGACATATGAGCCTTATGGCGTGTCGGCGCATGTCATTCCGTGGAACTATCCGCTTGAAATGACCGCCCGCTCGCTGTCGGCCGCTTTGACCGCCGGCAATGCATGCGTGGTAAAGACGCCTGAGCTCGATCCGCTGACAACTACCTTTATTGCAGAAGCCGCCGAACATGCAGGATTGCCCAAAGGCGCCGTCAGTGTGATCTGCGGACTTGGTCGAGATGCCGGTGCCGCGCTTGCCGCGCATCCTGATGTCAATCAGATTGTCTTTACCGGCTCCGTGCCAACTGGCGTGAGTATCGCTTCCGCAGCTGCCAAGAACGTCGTGCCGTGCGTGCTGGAGCTGGGAGGAAAATCGGCAGCAATCGCCTGGTCCGATGCCGATTTGGATAGCTTGGTCTCGTCAGTGCGCTGGGGCATTTTCTTCAATGCGGGTCAGGTTTGCTCCGCGATGTCGCGCCTGATCGTCCACGAAGATATCCACGATGAAGTCGTCGAGCGCGTGGCGGACATGGCGCGCTCCATTTCGACAGGACCGGGCGAGGAAAGAGCGGATTTCGGCCCCAATATGGGGGCGATGATATCGGAGCGGCAGCGCGACCGCGCCGAAGCCATGTGCCGCGAAGCGGAACAGCAAGGAGCCCGGGCTGTCACTGGCGGTCGCAAGCTCAATCGAGCCGGCTATTTCCTCGAGCCAACTGTGTTCGACCGCCTAACGCCAGAGATGTCGATTGCGCGAGAAGAGGTCTTCGGGCCGGTGCTGTCCATCTTGAGGTTCAGAACCGAGCAGGATGCCCTCAGTATCGCCAACGGAACCGACTACGGCTTGGTCGCGGGCATTTTCACCAAGGACATCGACCGGGCCATGAAAGCCGCTGCGCGTCTGCGCGCGGGTCAGATTTTCGTCAACGAATGGTATGCGGGCGGCGTCGAAACCCCGTTCGGCGGGTACGGAAAGTCTGGCTACGGCCGCGAAAAGGGACGTGAGGCGCTCTGGAATTATTTACAAACCAAGAACATCGCAATCGCATTGAAATCGCAGGAGGTTGTCGCTTGAAACAGGATTTGTTCGATGTCGGTCTGGCCAGGCGAAAGGCGACTTTGGGCGCCGAATACGTCGAGAAGAACCTCGCCGCGGCCGACGATTTCACGCGGCCTTTTCAGGAGGCGATGACAGCGTGGTGCTGGGGGTTTGGCTGGGGAGACGATGCCATTGATCCCAAGACGCGGTCCCTGATGAATTTAGCGATGTTGGGCGCCCTCGGCAAAATGCACGAATGGGAGGTCCATTGCCGCGGAGCCCTGAACAATGGAGCCTCCAAGGAAGAGATCCGAGCCGCAATCCATTCCGTCGGGATCTACTGCGGTGTACCCCAGGCGCTGGAATGTTTTCGCGCTGCCAAAAAAGTCTTTGAGGAACGTGGGATCCTATGAAAATCGTTCGCATTTCACTGTTTCAGGTCGATCTTCCACTGACCAAACCCTACTGGCTTTCCGGTGGGCGGCTCAAGTTTGAAGGCCTCGACAGCACCTTCGTGAAGATCGAGACGGACGAAGGATTGTTCGGGTGGGGCGAAGGCTGTCCCTGGGGAAATACGTATCTGCCCGCGCACGGCCCCGGCATCCGGGCCGGTATCGCGACGCTGGCACCCTCCTTGTTGGGACAAGATCCCTGCGCTCTCAATTCAATCAATCAAACTATGGACGTCGCGCTTCCGGGACATCTCTATGTCAAATCGGCAGTGGATATCGCGTGCTGGGACATTCTTGGCAAAGCCAGTGGCTTGCCGCTTTGGCGTTTGATGGGAGCTGACAAGGCGGATCCGGTCCCAGTGAATTCATCGATTTCGACCGGGTCGAATGAGGAAATGATCGCCCTTATTCGCGAGGCTTACACACAAGGCTATAGAACACATTCCGCAAAGGTCGGCGGGAGTGATCCTGTCGTCGACATGTCGCGGATCGAAGCGATCGAAGCGGCTTTGCGGCCCGATGAAACCGTTACTTACGACGTGAATCGCGCCTGGCTGCCATCCGTGGCGGTGCAGGTCCTGAACAACGTCTCGTTGCGCGGCTGGGTGGAGCAACCATGCGAGACGCTTTCGCAATGTGCGCAGGTGGCCCAGAGAGTAAAACAGCCCATCATGCTGGACGAGTGCCTCCACACGTTCCAAGACCATCTCGATGCCTGGAAGCTCGGCGCCTGTGAAGGCGTCAAGGTGAAGCCAAATAGAGTCGGCGGCTTGACGAAGGCCAAGCAAATCAGGGACTTTGGCGTTTCCGTGGGATGGCAAATGCATTTAGAGGATCTCGGCGGGTCTGCGCTGGCGGACACGGCTGCCATACATTTGGCTTCGTCGACTCCAAAAGCAAATCGATTGGCGAGTTGGCTCTGCCACCATCACCTCGCTGTCGACCCGGTTCCCGGACAGGGGGCCAGAAATATTGACGGTTTTGCAACCCCTCCTTCCGAACCCGGTCTCGGGGTCACGCCGGACGGCGGAATACTCGGCGATCCCGTGTCCGTGTTCGCATAGGTATGAGGAGCAGCTTGTGAGCCCCAAGGCATCTATGCGTGCTGTGATCCTGACCGGTCACGGTGGTCTGGACAAACTCGAATACCGGGAAGACTGGCCGGTTCCAACCCCCGGGGCCGGCGAAGTTTTGATTGAGGTGGGAGCATGCGGGCTCAACAACACCGACATCAATACTCGCACCGCCTGGTACTCGAAACAGGTAACCGACGGCATCACGCCCCTAACGGGCAGTGCCGGCTTTACCCAAGCCCAAGCCGAGATCGGAAGTTGGGGAAGTTCGGCGATCAGGTTTCCGCTTATTCAAGGCGCCGATGTGGCGGGTAAAATCGTCGGCGTCGGTGATGGCGTGAACGCCGCTCGCATTGGCGAAAGGGTCATGGTCGATCCTTGGCTTCTCGACACCGGAGATTGGATGAACCTGTCGCGGGCAATCTACTTCGGATCTGAATGCAATGGAGGGTTTGCCGAATATACGACGGTCCGGGCACAAAATGCGCTACGCATAACTTGCGAATTGTCCGACGCTCAAATCGCGACATTCCCTTGTGCCTATACCACGGCCGAGAATTTGGTTGCGCGTACCGGGGTGAAGCCAGGTGAAACGGTCGTGATTGCCGGCGCTTCAGGCGGCGTGGGTTCCGCAGCCATACAGCTATGCCGCCTGCGCGGAGCGCGGATCATAGCGATTGCTTCGCAGGCCAAGATCGACTTGTTGAGGGATCTTGGGGCTGACATCGTTCTTGATCGGGAAACCCCCGAATTGGCGGAAGCAATTCAAAATGCGGCTGAAGGCATGGTCGACGTCGCGCTCGACGTGGTTGGAGGCAGAACGTTTTCTCACCTCGTGACTGCATTACGTCAGGGGGGCCGCTATTCGTCATCCGGTGCAATTTCAGGACCTGTTGTCGATTTTGACCTGCGGACGCTGATTTATAAGGATCTGCAACTGACCGGCGCCACAATAGTGCCGCCAGGGACGGCAAGGCGACTGGTAGATCTCATCGAGCGGGGCTTGCTGAGACCTCTTCTTGCTGCCGAATACGCGCTGCCAGATCTCGCCAAGGCCCAACAGGCCTTCATGGAAAAGCGCCACGTTGGGAACATTGTTGTCACTATGTGAGCGGACACACAGAAGCCTGCCACACCTCAAGCTTGCGCTGAACCAAATGGCAGGCCTTTAACCCGCGCTTACACAGCCTCCTTTCCCAAGCCTGGCGTCTCGACGGAAAGCTTTCGAGCTTGCCGAATGGAATCAAGCCAGCCGAGGTTCATCTGAGGAACTGAGGTGAGTAACAATTCGACGTATGGATGATGTGGAGGTCTGAAGATCCGCTCCTTGGGACCTTGCTCTACGATCCGTCCTTTCCGCATGACCACGACCTCGTCTGCGATCGCCTCGACGGTTGCAAGATCGTGAGTGATAAACAGATAGGACACCCGCAGCTCCTTCTGTAGCCGCGTCAGCAGCGTCAGGATGCCCTTGGCTACAGATTGGTCGAGGGCAGAGGTCACCTCATCGCAGATGATGAGGTGCGGCTCTGCCGCCAACGCTCTGGCAATACACACGCGCTGCTTTTGGCCGCCAGAAAGCTCACCGGGAAACCGATCGAGGTAGGTTTCATCGAGCTCGATCTGGTCGAGGAGCTCGGCTGTACGGGTGAGACAATTGCGGCTATCGAGCCCACCATAGAAGCTCAGCGGACGCCCAATGATTTCGCTTACTCGCTGACGTGGATTCAATGAAGTGTCCGGAGTTTGGTGAATTAGCTGGATCCGTCGGCGTATTTCGTCGTCGCGGCCGCGAAGTGTTGGGTTGAGATGCCGTCCGTTGAACAACAGCGTCCCGCTGCTACAAGGCAGCAATCCTGTAACCACACGCGCCAGAGTGGATTTTCCCGAACCCGACTCTCCCACGATTGCAACGGTCGTGCCCTCGCCAACCGACAGGCTGACGTCATCGAGAACCTCGACCGAGCCATAGGAAGCACTGATGTTGCTGACGGTCAGGATTTCGTGAGAACTGCTGGCCTTCTCTGGTTTAGGAAAACCTCTGGCAAGCAACTGTCGGGTATATTCCATCGTAGGGCGCGTCAGAATTTGAGTGGTGTCGCCCTCTTCGACCAACTCGCCGTACCGTAGCACCATGATCCTGTCGGCCAGTTGCGACACCACGGCAAGATCATGCGTTATGTAAATAGCAGCGGTGCGAAAATCGCGAACGACGTCCTTGATAGCGGCAAGGACCTCAATTTGCGTTGTCACGTCCAACGCCGTCGTCGGCTCATCGAAAACGATTAAGTCCGGCTTGCAAGCCAATGCCATCGCTACCATGGCGCGCTGAAGCTGCCCTCCAGAAACCTGGTGCGGAAAGCGGTCGCCAATGTTTTCAAGCAGCCGGAGCT
Source organism: Mesorhizobium sp. BHbdii (assembly GCF_053848045.1). Classification (NCBI taxonomy): domain Bacteria; kingdom Pseudomonadati; phylum Pseudomonadota; class Alphaproteobacteria; order Hyphomicrobiales; family Phyllobacteriaceae; genus Mesorhizobium; species Mesorhizobium sp. BHbdii. The sequence goes on from NZ_JBSPKX010000016.1 coordinate 13,232, forward strand.
TCTCGTACAGAACCATTGCTTCCGCACGGACAGCTTTGAGGTCCCCAATGCCGTGCTCGGCTGCTACTTCGACATGCTGGTCGATGATGCGATGTGCGGGGTTAAAGGCTGCGGCAGCCGACTGCGCTACATATGCGATGCGATCGCCGCGTAGCCGTCTTAGTTCTTCCTCGGTAAGTCTGCGCAGATCCTTTCCGCTGAAACTTATCTGTCCGGAGATGATCTTGCACCCTGCCCGGGCGTATCCGAGTGCAGCCAGGCCGATTGTCGACTTCCCGGCCCCGGACTCCCCTATGAGCCCAAGTACTTCTCCGCGCTTCAGGGAGAGGTCTATTCCTTTCACGATCTCGATGCGACCCGCATCGCCCCGCCCCTCTATGCGTAGCCCTTGAACATCGAGGAGGAGTTCGTCTCCGGCTCCCCGGCCACTTTCATTGTCCATCGTGGATCCCGTTCGCCTTGTGCAAAAACCAGTCTACGAGAAAATTCACGCCTACGGTCAGAATGGCGATCGCGGCAGCCGGCAAGAGCGGCGTTATATCGCCGTAGGTAATAAGGATGGCGTTGTCCCTGACCATCGAACCCCAGTCTGCTGTTGGGGGTTGCAAACCGATTCCCAAAAACGACAACGAACTGATCAGCAGGAAGACGAAGCAGAAGCGAAGTCCAAATTCGGCCATCAGTGGCGGCAGGATATTCGGCAGGATTTCGCGGCGAAGGATCCAACCATAGCCCTCCCCCCGTAGATTTGCGATTTCGACGAAATCCATGACCACAACGTTCATTGCGGCGGCCCTTGCCAGCCGAAAAACCCGCGTAGCATCAAGAACCGCAATGATGCTGATTAAGGAAAGCACGGACGTGCCTAAGAGAGTAAGCAATAACAACGCGAAGATCAGTTGTGGGATGGCCATCAGGACATCGACAAGGCGTGCTAGCGCCTGGTCAATCCAACCGCCGATAGCAGCCGCGAAAATGCCAACGCTGCCGCCCAGCAGGAACGCCAGGACCGTCGTAACAAATGCTATGCCGACCGTGTTCCGAGCGCCGTAGATCAGGCGTGTGAGCATATCACGGCCAAGCCCGTCGGTTCCGAGCAGATTGTGTGTGCTCCAGGGATCAAACTGAGCGCCGACCACTTGGCTCTCGCCGTACGGAGCTATTACCGGAGCGAACAAGGCGATGAGCACATAGAGTACGACAATCGCGAGACCTAGTCGAGCGCTCCAGGAGGCGTCAGCAATTTGCTTCAGGACGGCGGCACTGAATGCTAGGGGGCTTCGCCTAAGCGAATGTCCGGCACCGCGCTCGAGGCCGGGCAAAAAACGGGGTGTTACCTTGTCGGTCATTTTCGATACAAAAGCCTCGGGTTCGTAGCGATCGACAGCACATCGGCGATCATGTTCAAAAGCACGTACGTAGCCGCAAAGATCAGGCTGCAAGCTTGAACCACAGGCACGTCACGCCGCTGCACGGAATCGATCATAAGCTGCCCGAGACCGGGATAGACGAAGACGACCTCGACGACGACGACCCCCACGATCAGATAGGCCATATCGATCACGACGACATTGATGATGGGAGCGAGCGCGTTCGGCAACGCGTGCCAGAATATGATCCGTCGCCGAGCAACTCCCTTGAGCTTAGCCATTTCGATGTAAGGGCTACCCAGCACGCTGATCACAGCCGCTCGCGTCATACGCAGCATATGCGCGGCGACCACAAGCGTGAGGGTAACAGCCGGGAGCGTCACCAAATACACGGCGTGTATCAAGCTATCGCCCTCCCGCACGGCCGACAGACTTGGGAACCAGCCAAGGTGAACTGACAGAAACATGATCAGGATATAGGCGACGAAGAACTCGGGGAACGAGATCCAGGTCAACGTCACGACATTCGCAACGCGATCAAACAGGCTCCCCCTGTAGAGCGCCGTGAGTAGTCCCAGCAACACCGAGACAGGCACTGCAAGACAGGCTGCCACACCGGCGAGAAACAGAGTGTTGCCCAGCCGTTCCGATATCAACTCTGTGATGGGGCGCCCATTGGCAAGCGAATGCCCTAGGTCGCCGGCCAGAAGGCCGCCTAGCCATCGCAGATATCGAATGTGGAGGGGCAAATCGAGTCCCAATTCACGCCTGAATGCCGCGACCGTCTCAGGCAGCGCCGATTGGCCCAGCATCTCGCTGGCGACGTCCCCAGGAAGGAGCGAAACGCCCAGAAAGATGATCAGTGACACAATCCAAAGAACGAACAGGCCGAGCGCTAAGCGCTTGATGATCAACACCGAAATGCTGCCCATGAGGGGCCTTTCTGACCAGAGTCGTGACACAATCGTTTTTGTATGGACACTCCAATAAAACAATCGTACCCTCATCAATCAGGAAAGTCCACAGCCGGATCGAGCTAAGAAATTCGGCATGGCAGCCTATGACGAGGGCAGCTTTCGGGAGCCTCAGAAAGCGGCCTGGCAACGTACGGGGCAAAATGGGAGAGTACCTATGAAGGATGGTTCTTCGAAATCTTGGGATCTCACGCGGCGCAGCCTGCTCATCGCAGGTGCGGGCCTGATGGCGGCCACCGCAGGCATTCCGGGCGTCCGCAACGCCGGGGCTGCGGCGGCGGCGCCGAAGCGCGGGGGAACGCTCCGTGTCGGATACTCCCAAGGGGGAACGGGCGATAGCCTTGATCCGATGACCTACCTCTCCGACTCTCACTATGCAACCGGCTGGCTGTTCGGAAACAACCTCGTCGAATTGACACCGGATAAAAGCCCTATTCCAGAACTCGCCGAAAGTTGGGACGCGAGCAAGGATGCTAAAAAATGGACGTTCAAACTGCGGAAAGACGTCGAATTTACCAACGGCAAAAAACTCACCGCAGCCGACGTGGTCTATTCGCTGAAGCGGCATACGGCCGCGGATTCTAAATCGGCAGCCAAAGGCCTATTAGAAGGGATAACGGACATCCGAGCCGACGGCGATCACGACGTTATAGTCGAGCATGGGCAAGGTGACAGAGACATCCCCGTCATCCTTGCTGACTTTCATTTGCAGATTGTACCGGAAGGTTTCAACGACTGGACTACGTTTGTCGGGACCGGGCCCTACATCCTCGACAAATTCCAGCCTGGAGTGTCGCTTTCAGCTCATCGAAATCCTAACTATTGGAAAGCCGACAGGGCATGGTTCGACGCCGTTGTGTTTACCTTCATAAACGATGCTGCTGCACGCGCTAATGCCCTTACGACCGGGTCGGTCGATGCTGCTGATCGCATAGAGCCCAAGATTGTCCAACTCGTCAAAAGAAACGCCAATCTGAAAATCATAGAAACTGTGGGCGGCACGTATGTTGCAAGCGGTATGGACGTGACGAACAAACCGTACTCGGACAACAACATTCGCCAGGCGATAAAATTCGCTGTGGATCGCGATGCGTTGGTGGCGAGCGTGTTTTCGGGCTTTGCCGAAGTTGGCAATGATCAGCCCATTGCAAGCAATGACCCCTTCTTCAACAAGGAGCTAAAGCAGCACCACTATGACCCCGACAAAGCCAAGTGGCATTTGAAGCAGGCTGGTCTAACTCAGCTTGACATTGAGCTCTCAGCTGCCGACGCAGCCTTCTCCGGTGCGGTCGACTCTGCCGTTCTGATGCGTGAACAAGCAAATGCCGCTGGGATCAACCTATCGGTGAAGCGCGAGCCTGATGATGGTTATTGGTCGAACATATGGATGAAGCGCCCCTATTTCATGACCTATTGGGGCGTACGACCGACACCTGGCATGATGTTTTCTCTCGCGTTCCAATGCAAGGCACCCTGGAACGAGACACGCTGGTGTGACGATCGCTTCAGTCAATTGCTCCAAAGCGCAAGGATCGAAGGCGATGCCCAAAAGCGCACTCAAATGTACCATGAAATGCAAGCCATTTGCAGCGAAGAAGGCGGCAACTGTATCTTTGCGTTTCCTGCATCGCTGGACGGATATAGCACCAAGGTTGAGGGAGTTGTACCGGACCTTGTCCGCACAATGGGTGGTTCCCGCTTGGCGGAGCGAGCCTGGTTTGGTGCTTAATTTCTGACGCTCTTGGTGGCAGTTGGCTGGAGGGAACCGAGGCCAGCTTTGCGCAAAGCGATCGCAGCGGCTCAGGGTCGCGCCTCAGGACGGGCGCGACTTTCCTTCAGTCACTCGACCGTGGCGGGTCGTGATGACCCTGGCTCCAGGGTTCGTGCCATCAGCGAGGTAGAAATGAAGATCACGCGAATGACGCTTTGGGAGGTATCACTGGCAAGCCATACGCCATACCACATGTCCGGCGGAAAGAGCTGTGAAACCGTCACGTCAGTGGTTTTGCGTGTTGATACTGATCAAGGTATCGCAGGTTGGGGCGAGGTTTGCCCCATTCCGCATTATCTCCCAGCCTATTGCGAGGGTGTTCGCCCCGCACTCGAATATATTGCGCCGATCCTCATCGGTTCTGGCCCCGTGGGTCCTGAGGCCCTTATGAGCCGTGTAGACGCATGGCTACAGGGGCACCCTTACGCAAAATCCGCCCTCGACCTGGCTCTGTGGGACATTACTGGAAGAGCCGCCCAGCTGCCTCTCTATGCGCTGCTGGGAGGGCGCCAAGCGGCCGACATGCCGTTGTACCATTCAATCACATGCATCGAGCCTCAGGAGATGGCCCGAATTGCGCAAGAGGCACAGGGCGAAGGAATAGCTCAGTTTCAGGTCAAACTTGGCAGTGACAATAACTGGGAAACCGACGTTGCTCGACTTCGCCTCGTTCGAGAGGCTGTTGGAGAAGGACCCTTGATTTACGGAGACTGGAATTGTGGAGCGTCCCGGCTGGACGCGACGCGGGTGGGGAAGTCCGTAGCGTCATTCGACATCATGCTGGAGCAGCCATGCTCCACGCTTGAAGAATGTGCCGCGGTTCGGGCCGCGACGGGCCTGCTGATGAAGATCGACGAGAATGCCTACGACACTGCGTCGCTTCTTCACGCTTACCACCTTGGATGCATGGACGCAGTTGCCCTGAAGCTCTCCAAGTCCGGCGGTCTCAGCGCACTTCGCAGGCTTCGTGATTTGTGCCTGCACCTCGGGCCTAAGATGTGCATTGAGGATGTTTGGGGATCAGACATAACGACTGGAGCCCTACTGCATCTCGCGGCCTCAACTCCTGCCAGTCGACTCTTGAACACTTGCGATCTGTCGGGATACGTCGCCCCTCGCCTCGACTCTAGCGCACCGCTGCGCCGCAACGGCCGCATCGCGGCGCCGGAGGGCGCAGGGATAGGCGTAAACCCGGATGCCGGAGCGCTTGGCCAGCCCGTGGCCGTCATCGACTTGGCGCTTTAATCAACGTCGCCCACATCGAAGCTGAAGCAATCGCCATTCTCGCAGGTCCAACCGTAGAGGACGCAGAGAGTTGGATACCAAATCATCGGGAGACCCAAAGATGAAAATCACATCAGTCGGAATTTATCGAAAAGATCTCAGCTATGTTGGGGGAACTTACCGTTGGGGTCGCGGCAATGCCATCTCAATCGCCCGATCCACCGTTGTTGTAATCGGGACTGACGCAGGGATTATTGGCGCTGGCGAGTTTTGCCCTTGCGGCGAAAATTATATGGAAGCCCACGGTGAAGGGACGGAAGCGGCAGCGCGCTTGCTCGCGCCAGCATTGTTAGGCCAAGACCCAAGACAGGTTTCGGTGATCGAACGCATCATGGATAACACTATCCGTGGCCACGGCTACGCAAAGGCGCCTTTTGATGCAGCGTGCTGGGATATTCTTGGAAAGGCGGTTGGACAACCAGTATGGATGCTCCTTGGCGGAAAGCATACTGACGGCGCGCCCCTATACAAGGTGGCTCCTCAGAAATCGCCGCAAGAAATGGTCGCTGAGATGGATATTCTGAGGGACAGCGGATATCGACAGTTTCAAATCAAAGTAGGCGCAAACTGGGTCGAAGACATCGAACGCATCCGATCAACCGTACCGAATCTGTTGCCCGGTGAAAAGGCCTTCGCAGATGCCAACCAGGGTTGGCGAGTCGACGAAGCCCTCCAGGTCGGTCGGGCTACCCGCGATCTCGACTACATCATGGAGCAGCCTTGTCAAACATATGAAGAATGTCTCCAGGTAAGGCGAAAAGTTGATCTACCCATCAAGCTGGACGAATGCATCACGGGTATGGATATGGTCCAGCGAGTAATAGCGGACCGGGCTGCGGAAATCGTGTGCCTCAAGGTTGCTAAGCAAGGCGGACTATCCAAGGCGCGACGAATGCGAGATCTCCTGATCGACAATAGGATTCCGATTGTCGCCGAAGATAGCTGGGGGGGCGAGATCACCACAGCGGTGGTATCACACTTTGCTGCCTCGACGCCAGAAGACTTTCTCATCAACACAACAGACTTGCATAACTACAACAACGAGAGCACAGGGGTTCCACCTCCTGCCACAAAGAATGGAAAGCTATTTGCCTCTGACAGCCCGGGTCTCGGCGTTCAGCCAGATTGGGATAGTCTTGGCGAACCTGTTGCTACGTTCGGAAATCCCAGGACCTCATCTGATCCTGCACTTTACACACATGATTATCCCCGGTAGCAATACTGGTGCTTAGAACTGGAGAGAATCGTGGTAAGATTGGTGATATTTTCAAACCGGGCGACAAGGTTCCGCACTCGGGTATCTATGAAGTCATGCACGACAAAAACCATACCCAACAACACGAAGTCACATGTGTCTTTGGGAAGGTATTCCCGCCATGCCGCAGCTGTTCTCACCCGCGCTTCAAGCTTGTAAAAGCGGCCCAACACATCGACGGCAATGAACACTTCAAGGCGGACTAGGCTCTTCGTTGGTTCTGAGAAGGCCGATACCGCCAAGGCTTACGCTGCATTGTCAGCGCGCTCTGCATAAGCCAAGCCGGCCTTTGATGCGCTCCTGACCGTCTTCCAAACGAAAGCATCTCGTTTGAGCGGCCACATCCGTCTCGATCAACGGCGGGCGACTTGAACTGACCCCCGGAAGTTGGACACAACCTTCGGGGGTTTACACTCCAGACACTGCTACTTTCACGCGCTCGGCTACCGACAGATATTTTTGCCGGACGAAGTTATGCGAGTGCGGCGTCGAACCATGGAGTTGACGCGGCGACCGTCCGGAGGCGGGCCTGTCTCATGCTGAGACGGACTTAACGAAGCCACTTCACCACCGTGGAGGGGTCGTGTCCTCGCATGTGGTGCAACTCGACGGCAGCAAAAATCTGCTCGCGAGCGCACCCTCGATAGCGCTGAAGCGAGCGAGCAGCTTGGCGGTGGTCATCGGCGCTTTCCGTAGGGTCCTGGTTGCGACACCAGCCTTTGACCGGAAGGACTACCGATGACCGACGACATGATGAACCTGCGCGTGCTCGTGGAGAAGACACCCGACGGCGAGTCTTGCGTGAGATGATCGGCTTGCGCCGAGCGTCTGATGGAGATCGAAGTGGGAGCGGCCACCGGGGCCGCCTATGGCGAGAAGAACCCGTTGCGGCCAGCTCAACGCTACGCGAGCGGATCGGGAGACGAGGGCCGGCACCGTCGAGCCAGGAAGTATCCAGGCATCTCGACCCGCTCGGTCGACGACCTGGTCAAAGCCATGGGCATGAGCGGCATCTCCAAGAGCCAGGTCTCGCGGCTGTGTGAGATGATCGACGGCAAGGTGAAGGCTTTCTTGAGCGGCTGATCGAAGGCGTGCCATACCTGTGGATCGATGACACATATCTGAAAGGCGGGTCGCGGCGGGCGTAACGTCTCGGTCGCCGTCATTGTCGCCGTCGGCGTCAACACGGATGGAGGACGCGAGGTGCTGGGCACGGAGATAGGCACCTCGGCGGCCGAGCCGATCTGGACGGAGTTCCTGCCGCCGCGCTAGGGCTTGCGCAGCATCAAGCTCTCCGACGTCCATGAGGGCCTCAAGGCCGTCGCCCCCAAGGTGGCTCAGCGCGACATGGCAGAGGTGCCGGCGTCCACTTCATGCGCAACGTCGCCCAGGAGACGCCAGAAGCAGCAAGCAGTTAATGGCGCGCCGTCGCTTGGACGAGGCGAGCCGGATGTGCTGGCCTACATGACCTTCCCGAAGGAGCATCGCGCCAAGCTTCACAGCACCAACCCGATCGCGCGCCTCAACGGAAGATTAAGCGGCGCACCGAGGTCGTTCGCATTTTTCCCAACGAGGATGCCATCACCCCCCTCCTCGGCGCCCTACTGCTCGAACAGAACGACGAATGGGCCGCCCAGCGCCAAGATACATGACACTGAAAAGGATGTCGCAGATGAGCGATGATCCTTTGATCAGCTTGGCAGCCGTGGCGCGCTGATCAACCCGGCCAATGCCGGACAGCACGGCGACCAAGTCGTCAGGTACACCAGCCCCAGGGACAGGATCCGTGGAGGCGACGCTATAAAGCTGTCCGCTAATGTCACTTGGATCGTCGATAGACGGGAAGCTTGGACGCACTGCCTCGCGCCAATTGGACCTCAGGCCGCCAACGGCGATCGCCTCGAACGCCCACCGGGTTGACAAGGGTACAATCGTACCATATCATCTATTATTAGCGTACACTTGTTCTCCTGTCGCAGCTGAAGACCGCTTGAGGAACGTACCCGCCGCTTCGGGAAATGTTGTGATGGTGGGTGCCAGTGCAAGATAGCAGCGATCCGAACATCCCGGCTTGCCTAGCAAAGGTGCGCGTTGATGAGACGTTATACAAGCACAATTACCTGTGAGTCTTTGCAATGAGCAAACAACCAATCCGCAACATCTGGGCCGCGAATCCGGCCTACGCAGTCGCCGGATATAACATTAATAGCGGCTCTCCTGGCGAAGATGGATCAGCTAATTCAACCCTGTCCCTCAGTATTCTTGTTCTTCCTGGGTTTTCTCTTCTTAGCCTCTCATCATTTATTGAGGTCCTTTACCACGCAAACAAAGCTTCTGGCCACGAGCTATTTTCTTGGCGTTTTGTTGGGACAGACGGAAGGCCGGTCAAATGTACGAGCGGAGTACCCATAGCTGTTGATATGGACATTAACACCCTCAAACACGACGACAGTCACTCGGTTCTTGTTGTGATCGGGGGCGAGCGCATCGAGAGGCAAAGCTCGACACAAATCTCATCTCTTTTGCGAGTGAAAAATTGCCGTAAATCGCCTATTTATGCGATCGGAACAGCAACATGGTTGTTAGCCGATGCAGGAATTTTGCGCAGCGGAATGCGTTGTACTGTTCACTGGTCAAAGCTCGACGCCTTGGCAGAAAAATTCCCGGAGCTAATGGCGGAAGATTGCCTATTCGTCCATGAAGGATCTGTGACAACCTGCGCCGGTGAGTTCGCAGCGTTCGACCTCGCAGCTGAAATGGTTGAGCTTCGACGCGGAGGCGACTTGGCAAGCCGAATATGCGGTCAGCTGACCGCCGAAAGATTTCGAAGTGGCAGCCATTGTCAGTCGGTACCGCTTGGGATTCGCCACCCTGGCACCGTCGAGAAGCTGCTTCGCGCCATTAAAATCATGCAGAAGAATATTGAGGAGCCGCTGTCGCTCCACGAAATAGCCAAGAGAGTTTCACTATCGAAACGCCAAGTTGAACGTCTTTTCGCAAGACACATGAAGATCACTCCGATGCAGTACTATTGTGGCCTTCGGCTACAAAGAGCACGACAACTCCTAGAAATGACGGACATGCCAGTTATCGAAGTGGCCGTTGCGTGCGGCTACGTCTCGTCATCACATTTTTCGAAATGCTTCAAAGATCATTTCAAGCTCTTGCCGAGTCGTGCCCGTCCGTGGGCACGCACATCCGGTTCTGTAGATGCTCAAATTTTAAGGGCGTAGCTATTCTGGCAGAGAAAACATTTGGGGAGAGCTGTCTGTCTAGACATTTACCGACCGCGTCGGCGCCATCGCAGCTCGCCTGACAGCACTCAGGAGAACCTGGAAAGGCGGCCGCGCGACAAGAAGGGCCTGCATTTCGAGCCCCTCCTGTCCGAGGTGTCCCTCCTATTCTTCGTTCTTCGGGAAGCCGCTTATTGCAACTCTCTCGCGCGTCCGGCACCGTTGCCGGTTTCCCAGATTGACTCGAAGTTGCGCAGCATCACTTCTTTGACGCTTAAGGCGTGCTGACCTTGTTTTAAAATCACCGGGGCATCGATGTCAGGATACACAAAAAAGGGCAACGAAATGCGGCTAGTTGGCCCCCTGTGCGCAACCCGGTGGGGCGTGCTCTTGAAGCGGTCGCCGCTCAAGGCCTGAAGCATATCGCCCAGATTAACTACGAGACTATTGGGCAGGCTCGGAGCCGGCACCCAGCGCCCGTGAAACCACACCTCCAACGAGGGCGCGGGAAGTTCCTCCTGGAGCAGGAGCGTGAACAAGCCATTGTCCGTGTGCTTGGCGGCCGCGCCGCCGCTAGATGGATACCAGATCACGCGTTGCAGGACCGTCGGTGGGTTAAAATGGCGTTGGAACCAGCCCGGCGTCATATCGATCAGATCGGCAAGCGCGTTCCCAATTTTCGGTACAACCCCGTTCAGGACAGAGGCCTGCAGCGCGAGCAGGCTTGCCGCGAAGCCAGGAGCCACGGCATCATCCGGAAAGTTCGTCCGTCCAGCAAACGGACGCCGGTCGCTTTCGTTCTCGATTCCGAGGTCGAAAACTTCTTTTGGATCGGGCCCTTCATCGGGATGCAGCGTTTCGCCGTTCAAAGGACTGTATCCACGGGAAGTGGTTGGGTACACGTCTTGGAATGTGTGACCATAGCGATCCTTTATCGACTGCGGCAAGGCGAAGAACTGCCGAGAAGTCCGGATGGCTTCCGCAATCTCGTTTTTCGGGATGCCGTGCTCGACAAGGTAGAAAAACCCGTACTCTTCGCAGGCTGTACGAAGGCGCTCCCCCTCTTCGTGCCGCGTGGTGCCGGCTGCCAATTTAGCTAGCGAAATTTGTGGTAGCGTGGTCATAGCTGCTGCTCCTTAGCACGTTGCACTGGTGGGAATTTGGAAGACCCAGTAGTGGGCGTCCTCCTCGTCGAGGTATCTGCCGTCTTTCAGACACTGCGTCGGCACAAGGGCGCCCTGATCCTGCAGGCGCTGCACCTCGTCTTCAAAGGATGTGGCCTCCGCATAGCTCTTGCGGGTGCTTGCGATGACGAATCCGTTCGGCCGGGTGACTCGAGCGAGCTCGCGCAGCCCATCCGGTCGGACATGCCCGAGCGTGAAGACGCCGCAGCAGACGGTGATGTCATAGCTCGCGCTGGGATAGTCGGAGAGGGGTCCATTAAGATCGACATGGCCCTGAATGTGCCGGTAGACACCGGTTTGTCGGGCTTTTTCGGCCATCTCCTCGGAGAGATCGAACCCGTCGAGCAACCGGAAGCCGACGCGTGCTAGTTGCACGCCGACGAGCCCTGTTCCGATACCAGCGTCCAGGACTGCGATGGCTGCTCGCTCGCTGGCTAGATAAGCGGTCTGCACGACACCCGCCAGCTCCGCGACGATCATCGGCCCACAGTACCCGTCGCGGCCAACGTCCACTTCGTAGGCGCTGGCCCATCCGCGATAGAACTTGGCCAAGCGACTTGGGTCCCCGTCGAGCGTGTGGGAATCCTTGATGCGTTTTCTTGCGGCTTCCTCCAGCATGCTTTTTGGACCGAGGGTGTTCATGATAGTTCCTCCATGTATGGGCAAATGAGATGCGGAACGGCCGCCATTGACGGCGCAATGGCCGCGGCTGAGCTGTTCGCTGACGTTTTTTGCGGATCATGGCTGTCCGACCACGCGGAGGCCCCCACGCTCCAGCGGACGACGTCGCACAGCAGGGCATGGCTCAAGCCCATGCCTTGTCCGAGATCAAACGCCTCGCCGAGGATCAATCGGTTCACGTGGGTGAGCTCGGCGACCATAGACTGAAGCAAGCGTATGTGGACGTCGCCCAGCGGGGCGTCATCGCGCGGAAACACATGCTCGCGCTTCGGTTTGATCCGTCCGACGCGATCGGTAATGAATTGTTGATCTGGTGGATACGCCGGGTCGGCGCCGTACTTGGAGGGCGCGCGATAGCCTGGCACTTGCAACCGAACGCCGAGGGCAGCCTGTGCTAGCTCAATGACTCGCAGGTGACCGTCGTATCGCCTCAATTGGCGTCCTGCTTGGCTATAGCGCTTTTCGACGGCTCGCCCGAGCGGCAATTCGACGCCAAGTTCGTCGGCTAGCTGGATGGTCAATGCCATGTCTTTCACCGCAATCTCTAGCGTGCAGGAGCGGTCGTAGCTGCCATCCAGGAGGAATGGGGCGAACTGCTCGATTGCGACGGAGTTCGCCGTGGAACAGACAAAATCTCGCCACGCCTGCTGCGCAGGAATACCAGCGCGCACACTTCGGCAGAGCGCGTCGCCGCTCGCAACGGCTGCGGTGTAAAAAAGAAGGTTGGTCAGCAGTTTGACTGCTTGGCCTTGACCAATATCCCCGACATGAAAGGAGACGGCTCCCATGGTCTGCAACGCAGCCTCGCAACGCAGGTAGGCCTCCGAAGGTCCACCGACGAAGAAGCTGACGTTGGCGAAATCGACCCCCATGTGGGATAAATTGCTCACGGGAGCCTCTAGCGCATGCACACCGATTGCAGCCGCTCGACCGCTGATCTCAAGTGTGTTGTGGTAGTCGGTCGTGGACATGTCGATCCACACGCTTTCCGGCGACATTCCGGCCAAGGCGCCCTGCTCGCCCGTCATGTTGTCGAAGACGTCGCGCGGCAGGGGCAGGCACGTGATGACAATGTCGCAATCGCGGGCCGCGTCGCGCGGTGCGTCATGCCACCGGGCTCCCTTGTTGATCACCTCTTTCGCGACCCCGAGTTCAATGTCGAAGACGTTTACCGGATGGCCGGCTTCCAAGAGCTTGGCGATCAGCGGTCGCCCCATGCTGCCGGTGCCAATGAACCCTATTCGGTCCACATTGCGGTGAATGGCGCACGCAGCTCGCCCTCCAGCCTTGACAGCAGACATGCTTCACCCTTTCCAAGAGAACTATTGATGCGTCCAAAACCCGCAATACCATCAGACGATGCAGTTCTGCAGCAGTTTCACTATGATCTCAAGGCAGATTTCGACAATACTTTGTTAAATTCTGGCTAAAGAAACGCTCCTACTCACGACAATACTTCATCAGCTATACAAAAATGACACCTGCAAAATACAATTTTTCACACTATTCCACCATAACTCTCATTAGGTTCGCGACATGACTCGCGACGTTAGCAGTGGACACTGCCAAAGGATTGCCGAGTGCGGGCTCAAAGGGAGGATTCACTGAGACTAGCAGGCAGCATCCAACCGGGAGCACTGCCCGCCCCTTTCAACATGACGTAACAATCCGAGGCCGACTTGAGCCGGCAGATCGTCAAGAATGCCAAGGCTCTCGCCCAAGCGCTTCTCGACCGTGGATACCAGATGGTCACCGGCGGTACCGACAATCACATGGTGAAACTCACCTCCGGCACAAATCGCCGTCGGCAAAGTCTATGCCGAGCGCCTGACGGAGGCAGGCATCATTACCAACTTTAACATGGTGCCGGGCGATCCACGCAAGCCGGCGGTCACAAGCGGGATCCGCTTACGAACACCAGCAGTGACGCCCATGGGCATGAGTGAAAAGGAGATGGATCAGATTGCCGGCTTCATCGACCTGGTCTGCCGCCAGCCCGATGAGCCACATATACATGCGAAGGTGTGAAGAGATGTTGCGGTCTTCTGCGGTGTCTTCGAGGTTCCTGGCATCACCGACCGGTAAGCCGACCCAATCCAAACGACCCACCCAACTCCAATACCTGAAGCGAGGCTATTCCATGGCTAGACAGTTTGTCTTTTCCTCCGAATCCGTCGGGGCCGGACACCCAGATAAAATGGCCGACAACATCTCCGATGCCATCCTCGATGCCATTCTTTGTAAGGACCCTAAGGGGCGGGTCGCCTGTGAGGCCTTGGTGAAAAACTGTGAAGCCTTGGTGAAGACAGGGATGGTCGTGCTGGCCGGCGAGATCACCAGCGATGCCCAGATCGACTACAGCCAAGTTGCCCGCGATACCATTCTCGACATCGGATATGATGACGATGCTGTCGGGTTTGATGGTCGGCGTTGCGCGGTCGTTCTGGCTATCAACGAACAGTCATCTGACATCAGCCAAGGTGTGGACCAAGGCCGAGGGATTGATCTCGATCAGGGAGCGGGGGATCAGGGCCTCATGTTCGGATACGCTTGCAGCGAGACCGATACACTGATGCCCTTGCCGATCCAACTCGCTCACCAGTTGACGAAAAGGCAGGCAGAGGTCCGCAAAGCAGGACAGCTCAGCTGGCTACGTCCCGACGTGAAATCGCAAGTCTCCGTGCGCTATGAAGGATTGCGCCCTGTGGCGCTGGATACCATTGTCCTCTCTACGCAACATGACGAGGAGGTGTCACAGGAAGCAGTCCGGGAAGGAGTTGTTGAGGAGATCATAAAACCTGTCTTGCCGACCGACCTGGACACGACAGGGATCAGATTCCTGGTCAACCCGACGGGACGGTTCGTGGTGGGCGGGCCGCGGGGCGACTGCGGCCTTACTGGACGCAAGATCATCGTCGACTCCTACGGTGGGATGGGGCGCCACGGCGGTGGTGCCTTTTCGGGCAAGGACCCCTCCAAGGTTGACCGTTCTGCTGCCTATGCGGCCCGGTACGTCGCCAAGAATGTCGTGGCTGCCGGACTTGCCGAAGTTTGCGAGGTGCAGATTGCCTACGCGATCGGCGTGGCCACACCGGTTTCGGTTTTCGTCAATACCTTCGGCACCGCGACGATCGAGGAAGAAAGGATAGAGCGCCTCATACTTGAGCTATTCGATCTCAGACCAAAGGGCATTATCAAGATGCTTGATCTTTTACGCCCGATATACCGCAAGACCGCGACCTATGGGCACTTCGGCCGTGAAGAGCCTGAGTTCACCTGGGAGAGGACAGACAGAGCCGACCTTTTGCGACGGGAGGCAGGTCTCGCTGCGTGAAGCAGACTCTGGGTCGATCTGTATTCGGGATCCACTCCAACAGTTGTAAGCGCGCGCCCGACCCATGAGATCCGCGGGTTTTGACGGAGATATTGATGCCGCATTATGACGTGCTTTGTATCGGCAATGCCATCGTCGACATCATCGCCCAGTGCGAAGAGGAATTCCTCGAAACCAACGGCATCATCAAGGGCGCGATGAACCTCATCGACACGAGGCGCGCCGAACTGCTCTACAGCCGCATGGGCCCGACGATCGAGGCTTCCGGCGGCAGCGCCGGCAACACGGCGGCCGGCGTCGCCTCCTTCGGCGGTCGCGCCGCTTTCTTCGGCAAGGTCTCGAACGACACGCTCGGCGAAATCTACGCCCACGACATGCATGCGCAGGGCGTCGCCTTCGACACCAGGCCGCTCAA
>NZ_JBSPKX010000169.1:0-479 GCF_053848045.1 Mesorhizobium sp. BHbdii
ACAGCTCTATGTCGAGATGCTGGAGGCCGGTTTCTCCCGCGTCGGCGAATTCCACTATCTGCACCACGACCGCGATGGAAACCCCTATGCTAATCTCGCCGAGATGGCCGAACGCATCGCCGCCGCTGCCGGCGAAACGGGTATTGGCCTGACCCTTTTGCCGGTGTTTTATGCGCACTCCTCCTTCGGCGGAGCGGCTCCGAACGAAGGCCAAAGGCGATTCATCAACGATGTGAATCGGTTCTCCCGGCTTGTTGAGAAGTCTGGCGAATCGGTTCGCGCGTTGAATCAGGCTGTCGTCGGCGTCGCGCCGCACAGTCTGCGCGCCGCCACACCGGAGGAAATGACCCAAGTTGCTGCTTTGGCGCCGAATGGGCCGATCCACATCCACGTCGCCGAACAGGTGAAGGAGGTCGAGGACTGCCTCGCCTGGTCCGGCGTGCGCCCGGTTGAATTTCTGCTGGCCAACGTTGAGGTCG
>NZ_JBSPKX010000170.1:0-478 GCF_053848045.1 Mesorhizobium sp. BHbdii
GACTTGCGCGCTGGCGCCCGGGTAATGAGCGCTGACCACGACCTGGGGCGGCGTGATATCGGGAAACTGCGAGACCGGCAGCAGGAAATAACAAATCGTCCCGGCTAGCACCATGATGATGGCGATCGCTGAGGCGAAGATCGGACGGTGGATGAAGAAGTTCACCATGACACACATGCCTCGCCGGCTGCTCTTGCCCGCCCGAAGGCGCTGGCAAGTCTCGACAACTGGCCGTGCCCGTCACGGGAGGCATCCCGCGAACGCAGCAACGGCACGTCGCGGCGCTGACCATCGGCAAGCGAGCGAAGCATCTTCTCGAAGGCGCGGGGGTCGACCCCATCTGCCTTCATGACCAGCCGGATCATCGGATCCCGGACGGCCTCATCTATGGTAAGATCGCGGCGCTGTGGCATTGGCCGGCTCCTTATCTGTCGATTCGCAGCGCATGCTCGCGAACCGTTTTTCATTTCCTCACCGG
>NZ_JBSPKX010000171.1:0-478 GCF_053848045.1 Mesorhizobium sp. BHbdii
GGCGTCGTCAACGTGCTCACCACGACCAGTCCCGGTCCGCTGACATCGGCCATGCTGGCCGATCCGCGCGTCAGGAAGCTTTCTTTCACCGGTTCGACGGGCGTCGGACGAACCTTGCTTGGCGAAGCCGCCAAGCAAGTGGTCTCCTGCTCGATGGAACTCGGCGGCAATGCACCCTTCGTCGTTTTCGACGATGCCGACCTCAATGCCGCGCTCGACGGCGCCATGATCGCAAAGATGCGCAATGCCGGCGAGGCCTGTACAGCCGCCAACCGCATCTATGTCCAGTCGGGCATCCATGACGCGTTCGCCGACGGCCTTCGCAGGCGCATGGCAGCGCTCAAGGTCGGACCAGGCATGAGTGCGGACACCGAGTGCGGGCCGATGATCACCAGAAAGGCGGTCGACAAGATCGACCGCCTGGTCAAGGACGCCGTGGGCCGGGGAGCCAAGGTGCTTTGCGGCCGCTTGATCCCGG
>NZ_JBSPKX010000172.1:0-478 GCF_053848045.1 Mesorhizobium sp. BHbdii
GTTGACGCCGAAAGTGGCTGGCCCGAAGAAGAACGGGATCGACATCGACGCCCGCACAAGTGCCGCCGGCGAGTTCGAGCTGGTCTCGCCTGAGAGATATCTGACATCTTCGGGAAACTGGAATTTCACGCCGATCGGTGTGCAGGCCGCCATCACCTGAAGCAGGTGTCTCCCTTCGTCTTCGACAGGTTCCAGCGATGACAGGGGCTGTTTTCCGAGCTTCTTGACGGCATCTATGGCCGCGTTCAACTGTATCGAGATCGTCTTCAACCGGGCAAACAGGTCGTCGACGGTTCGCAGGCCGCGCTCAGCCAGAACGCCGCGAACCCAGTCTTCGAAGGCGTTGCCCGGGTTCAGTCCACGCGTCTGCAAAATCTGGCGCAGCGCGCCGAGCAAGGCCGGCCACGACGAAGGCGAGAAGGACTGCCGCTTGAGCAGGAATTGCTTGATCAGCCGGCGCGTCCGGTATGGGCCGTCG
>NZ_JBSPKX010000173.1:0-478 GCF_053848045.1 Mesorhizobium sp. BHbdii
CGGCGCATTTCAAAAACCCTGCCTATGACGGCATGGTCACTTCCTATCTCAAGGCGCTCGACATCGGCGCGCAGCGCGCGGCGGCCTCCGACATCCAGAAACTGCTGCTCGACGAAACGCCGGTCATTTTCAGCTACTTCCCGGACCTGCTCGTGCCGGTGCGCAAGAATGTCAGCGGCCTGCCGCCGATCGCCGCCGGTCTGCTGCTTGATCGCGTGTCGCTGGGATAGAGGCTGGATTTGGACAATTCCGCTTTCGGGCGGCGAGGCTATCCGCTGGCAGGCCGCGAAGGGCGATGGGGGCCATCGTTCGAGCGGCTCGATGCCAGGGAAACCCGCCGCCCGGAAACCCCCTCCGGCAACACAGTTCAATCCAGGTTCATCTCGCTGTGCGCCAACGCTCCATGACAAAAGACAAGAAACGGGAGACTACCATTCGCAAGCCTCATTTGCGCGGTCGCGGACCGCATTTCCCCCTG
>NZ_JBSPKX010000174.1:0-476 GCF_053848045.1 Mesorhizobium sp. BHbdii
TGGACTGACGGAACCAGCGACGCCTCGGTAATCTGCGGCGCGGCCTTGGAAATCACCGGGCGGGCGTCGGCCATGGCGACGGGCTTGCCGGCGCCGGCAAAGGCGGCGGTGAGCTTGGTCGGCGACAGCGACGCTTCCATGCGTTCGAAACGCTCCTGCGCCTTCGACTTCAAGATTGGCTGTTCCGGCTTTGCATGGGCCGCGAGGCGCGCGGATTTCTCGCCCAGCGGGCTCACACGGGCCAGCTTGAAGCAAGTGGCGCCGCATTGCACGGCATGATCGTGCAAGGCCTGCGCGCCGCCATGGGCATTGGCCAGCACGAACGGCGCCGAAGATCTGAGGAAATGCTGTTTCACCGGATCGGCCATCGCCAGGGAGCCCGGCATGGCCAGCGTCTGCGGCAGGCCGCTCGATGTCGCCGACAGCGAGGCGCCGACGGAGCTGAGACCGGCCATGGTGCCGATCAGCCAGAGGCC
>NZ_JBSPKX010000175.1:0-475 GCF_053848045.1 Mesorhizobium sp. BHbdii
TCTCCGCTTTCAGCCTGGCCGGCAAGCGCATTCTGGTCACCGGCGCCAACACCGGCATCGGCCAAGGCATTGTCCTCTCGCTCGCGCGCGCCGGCGGTACGGTGGTTGGCGTCGGCCGCTCGTCGATGGACGATACGGCGAGCAAGGTCGCGGCCATCGGTGCCAGGTTCGAGGCGGTGGGCGCCGACCTTGCCGACACGGCGGCCGCCAGGCCGATGCTCGATCGGGTCTGGGACGAAAGCGGGCCGCTCGACGGGCTGGTCAACAATGCCGGCATCATCCGGCGCGCCGATGCCGCCGATCTGACCGAGACCGACTGGGACGACGTCATGGACGTCAATTTGAAAACGGTGTTTCTGCTCTGTCAGTCCTTCGCCAGGCGCGCCCTTGCCGAAGGTCGCCGGGGCAAGATCGTCAACATCGCCTCGGTGCTGAGTTTCCAGGGCGGCATCCGCGTCGCCTCCTACACCGCCTC
>NZ_JBSPKX010000176.1:0-473 GCF_053848045.1 Mesorhizobium sp. BHbdii
TGGGTAGCTTCCTTTACGTTTCCCTCCTTCATCAAGCGTTTGTAATCGCGGATGGCACCACGGTAGACCCGTTCCTGAATGTCATCGTATTTGGACAAGTCCAACGAGGATTTCTTGAGGACGGAGAACCGATGAGCCGCCAAAAGATAGTTGTGCGCGCGCAGGAAGTCCCTGAGCTGATAGAACACAGCACGCCGGGTTGCTTCGCCGATCTTATCATCGGGCACCGAGGCGCCCACGCGTGCCAAAAGCACAAGGGCGTCCAGTTCCTGGCTAGTCAAAAGCGCCAACCGCAACACGCGACGCACCACGGACGGATTTTCAGGCGTCAGGCGCACCAAACGGGCCCATAATTCCAGCGAGGCCTCGTGATGTCCGCCTTTTTCATACGCTGTCGCCAATCTTTTCAAAGCTGTACTGTGATCGGGACTGAGCGTCAGGACACCGTGCCATGTTCGAATATAGCTATTTGG
>NZ_JBSPKX010000177.1:0-473 GCF_053848045.1 Mesorhizobium sp. BHbdii
GTCCCGATCGCGTTCGACACTCCCGCCTGGTCCATGGACCACTGGATCGCTTTGCCGTCGGCGAACCGCTGACGCGAGCGGGCGAGCCATCGCTCGCCCGCTCCTATGTCGTCGGGAACGGGATCTCCGGCAAGGGAGGCGGATTCGATATCCGTCGCGCGCGCAAACCATGCCGGGATATCTTGTTCGCTTGGCGCCCGCAGCCCCAGCCTCTGTGTCGTGAGCTTGGGAAATCGGACTGCTTCCATGGAGGCATTTTCGACCCGAGGCGGCGCCAATGCAACGGCGCCGGCGGGCTGCGTCCACTACCTGCCAATGACGCCCCTTGCGCCCGCAACGAACCATTCATCAGCCCGTGAGGCGCCCACGAAACAAGGCGGTGCCGTCCGTCAGGCGCGACCTGGAGATATCCCGGAATCCAGCCTCGGTCATCCACGCGCGATACTGACCTTCAGTGTACTATTCGCCATGGC
>NZ_JBSPKX010000178.1:0-471 GCF_053848045.1 Mesorhizobium sp. BHbdii
TCGCCATATTTCATCAGCGAGGTGACCTTGCCGTCGGCCAATCGGCGCTTGATCACCTGATATTTGTCGGGATCCGATTTGCTGATCCCGACGTAGATTTCGCTAC
Organism: Mesorhizobium sp. BHbdii; assembly: GCF_053848045.1. Taxonomy (NCBI): domain Bacteria; kingdom Pseudomonadati; phylum Pseudomonadota; class Alphaproteobacteria; order Hyphomicrobiales; family Phyllobacteriaceae; genus Mesorhizobium; species Mesorhizobium sp. BHbdii. The sequence continues at coordinate 107 of NZ_JBSPKX010000178.1, forward strand.
CGTCGACATCGACCGTCATGTCGCCGTGGCCAGGCCGGTGGTGCTCCATCCACTTCTGGCGCAAGACGCCGTCGATGGAAGAGATGAAGCTCGGTTCATTGCCGTCCGGCAATAGCTGTGAGCACACGATGTTGATCCCAAGCGGGGAGATCGAGCAGGAACCGGTGGTTCCTGGAAGCTGGGCAAGATCGATATCTGGGAATTTCTGCCGCAGCTTGAGATCGTAGCCAAAGACCACCGCTTTGCCGTAATTGCGCGTTGCACGCACCGCAATGCGATTACCGTCGCGGCTCGGATTGCCTTTGTAGGGCCCGAACTGAAGCTTGCTGTAGGCTGTCGACGCGAACACGATGTCCTCGTGATTG
>NZ_JBSPKX010000017.1:0-22637 GCF_053848045.1 Mesorhizobium sp. BHbdii
AGCGTATCGTTCATGACGTTGCCGGCGTAGCCGATGAACGTATCGAAGGCCGATTCGTCCTTACCGACGCGCAGCCCACCGAGCTGGATCCAGGCGAAGTTCAGCGAGACGCCTCTGCTGTAGGCTTCGTTGAGGACCGGAGATGTATCGCCCTGGACGTTGCGGAAATTGAAGCGGGTCTCGGTGTACGTCTTCAAGGTGCCGAGCTCGGTTTCCTGGCCGGTCCAGGTCTTCAGCGCGAAGCGAGCACGCTTCCAGTAGGTATCCTGATCGTCGCCGTCCTCGACGTCGACGGTCCCCGCACCGGTGAATGCGCCGATGTCGCCGACGCCGATGTCGTAGCGGACATAGCCGCCGATGCGCAGGCAGGTTTCGGTGCCGGGGATGTAGAAGTAGCCAGCGCCGTAGACGTCACAGATGCGGACGTATTCAGCGGGTTCCGGCTCGGCAACGACGACGGCGTCGGCGGCGCGCGCACCGGAAACTGCGACCAGTGCCGCAGCGGAGCCAAGAAGAAGGCTCTTGATGTTCATTTTGATCTCCTTGAATGATTTGAAAAGGGCGAGGCGTCGATGGACGAACCGCTCCCTTGTCCCCACGATCGAAAAAGATGCGCATCACGAAGCATCCTTCCCGGCTCGAACGCTATTCACCGGACCGAATAGTGCAAGTTCAAACTCCGCTTCCGACCAAATCTTGCAGTATCAGTTGTATTTTTATCACGAAATTCTCAGTATTATTTGCACAAATTGAACAACTATACATTTATACAAACCGCACAATTGGTACATTGACTATTTGGGTACGCATCAAATGTGCACGAACAACCACCGGCGCCTGACCAACGTCAGACAGCTCCAATCAGAGAAATAGCCTGAGCGGCCGATGCAACGACTTCTGTGTTCGTACCTTCCCTGAGCAATTCGAGAGGAACGCGGCCCTTGAGAAGAGGCGAGGGACTGATCAGCCACAGCCAAGCCAATCTGGGATCGGAGATCGAGGAGAGCACCTGCCGGATTCCGGGCATGGGCCTGCCGTCGATGAACTGAGCCAAGGGAAATACATGCTTGCGGGAGCCTCTTCGAAAGGCAACCACATCATTGTGCTGCTGCCACCAATGCAGCGTTGACCGCGGTATCCCAAAACGTCTCTCGAGATGCGTCGAGCCAGCAACTGGACCGGCCCACTCTGCAATGCGCGCGCCTTCTCTCGGATAATCTTTCAGTACCGAATGCCCGAGCGGATGATCGGCTGGCCGGGGCCGCGAAGCGATCTCACACGCCTGAGCGTTCAGCCGTCGCGCTGCTTCGGCCTCAAGCCTGCCAAGTAATTCAGCGGCCACGGCAGTCAAATCGGCGGAAGCAGAACCCGAAGGCGCAACAGCGGCCCTGTCACCCTGCCTCGCCTCATCACATTGGGCGAGAATGCGCTGCACCTCCCTCAGGACAAAGCTTGAAAGCTCGCTCTGGCGCTTTTCATCCGCAAGATCACTCGACCCAGACATATGTGGCTTTCCCAATAGCATTCCCTCATCAAGCCGCCGAAAGAGCGCTGAAGACCTGAAGCTTGGAGGACGGCGATGTGTTGCGTTTTCGCATGCTCGCGACCTAGCGGCAGTCTCGCGGCTTCAACTTGCGCCTCTCAACAAAAAGGGGAACGCCGATGAACGACGGGCCCTGTCCACACGATCGAAACAGACGCACATTGCAGTGCATCCTTCGCATTATGATGCTCATTTTTGCAAATGCAAAGTTTGCCCTACAGCCATATGTAATTTAGACGTTGCTTTTATGCAACGATGTTCTCAGCTTTACTTGTACAAACGGCACATATTGTACATTTAAGCGAACTGTAGATGTGATTGCAACTTTGATGCTCCGCATTTTTTGGCGAATACAGGCTTCACTGTTGCCGCGTCGCGTTAAATCAAGTGCGTTGCACCTCCTTCATGACTAAGGTGAAAGCCCGCCCTCGGGAGGTCCCATTTTGCGTATCGCTCGATCCACTCATGCCGGGCTTCCCGGCAGGAAGAGCAGGTTTTAGCTGGTGCCTCAGCCCACTACTGCAGCCGAAGGATCAGGCGCCGCGTCCTTGTCACCAGCGACCAGCAGGCCCCGTGCTGACGCTACATATTAGGAGGCGCTTCCTGCTGAAGCCTGCAATGTGCGAGGATTCGCTGCAGCTTTCCTGCGTTTTTGTCCCTGGCTGTGATGAGGGTCGCCTTGCCGAGGAGGTGGGAGAGTAGCTGCCCGCCGGTATGATATCGGGACTGACTGTCGCCGAGTCACTCGTCTCGAACGCGTGGAGGAGACCTTCACGAAGGATAGCTGAGCGGTGATATGCAAAGACGAGAGCATTCACCACTTGCCTGCGGATCGTGGATGGCTGGCCGACAATGTCAGCGTAGAGGAATGGCCGATCTCATTTCTCGGTGTCGACCCGATCCTTAAACCGGTCCGCCGTGAGGCTGTTCGGAGCTATATCGACCGCGGATCGCAATGAACTGTTCGCCGGTTGACGCCCAGCCCGGATTACCACGCAGTCGAGCTCCCAACAGAGACGACGCCGCGGACGCAGTCGCGCATGTGATCGCGAGGATGGCGTCAGTCGCCGAAGAGCGCCTCAGCGACGGTGGGATGCCAGCGTGACCCGTCGAGCGCACGAAGGACGAAGGTCCCGCCGTTCAGCAGCCGACAGGCTGCCCCGCGCCAGTGAGCGAAGCCGGATGGCCGAGACCGCCAGAGCTGCCGAAGAAAAGCGGGGATCGTTCAGAGCACCCGGCGCGCTACAATACGGGGGTCCTCTTAGACTAGAATCTGGCTGGATTCCTGAAGAGCTGATCGCGAAGGCGGAACCTTGCGCGGCGGCTGTATGAGGCTCGCACGGATCAACGCTGAATGCCTGCGCCAGTCGTCCGAGCACACTGACGCTTGCGGAGACGCGGGCGCGTTCGATCGAGCCCACATAGCGCATACCGACGCGTGCAGCCAACTCTTCCTGCGTCAGACCCTGCTCATGGCGCAAGCGACGCATGTTGATCGCCGTGACCTCTTTGAGATCCACGAGCGAGATAGGCGCTGAAAAGGAATTATCGTTCTAGGAATGACCCTATTATTTATAGTTGCTTGTTGCCGAGGGCTCAGCCGGGTCGAGAACCAACCGCCGCCAGCCTATCGAGAACAAAAAGAGCTATGAAGCCAGACATTGCTGACGAAGTTCCCTGGTCAGACAGCATCACGAGCTACGACAGGCAACATCGAACCGTTTATTTGCGCATCCTCGACGCCTGCGCCGACAATGCCAGCGTGGGGGACATGGCCAATCTCATTCTCGGCATTGACCCGGTCTTAGAACCTCGCCCGCGGGCTGTCCGCAGCCAAATCGAGCGCGCAAACTGGATGGTGACGACCGGCAGCAAGCACCTGTTCGGCGGCTGAATACGGCGCGGATTGCCACGCCATTTAGACGAGGAAGTCTCGGTACCCGCCATTCATCAGCGCGAGTGACGGCGCGGCGGATGCGATCGCGCATTCATCGCCAGGACCCTTCCAGTGGGCCGGACGCGCCCTTCGCCGATCAGTGCTTCAGCGATCTCGCGGTGGGATGCTCCAGCAAGCGACCCGTCGAGGGCGCGAGAACGAAGCCGAGGTTCGAACTTCACACGGTCCAGCGCAATCATGCTGAATTCCCGGACGTTCGGGTTGGTGTAGACTTTGGTCTTGACGAAGACGTCAAACGCTTCGACGTCCTCCACTGCAACAATAAGAACGAAATCGGCATCGCCTGTGATCATATAGCACAGCGTAACTTCTTTTGCCGCCCGCATACTCCGCTTGAAGTCGTCGACGAGGTCGAGACGCTCGCGATCCAGTTCCACCGCAACAACGACAGTCAGCGACTTCCCGAGCGCTTTGGGGTCAACCAGCGAAATGTCAGCAGTGATAACCCCGTCGGCGCGCAACTTATTGACGCGGCGCATGCATGACGCGGCAGAGGAACTCACGAGGTCGGCAAGTTCGGAGAACGAGAGCCTGTTATTTTTTCGAAGCGCAGCGAGAATGCGCCGGTCAAGATCACGAAGCGGTCATACATGGCGCGCAGATAGGCGGTGCCGGCCAGGATGCTGTCACGCGGATCGGGCGGATCGGCACCCAGCCCGTGCTCGACGCGCATCTCATCATAGGTGCCGGGCATCACCTGCATCAGCCCAAGCGCGCCGGCGCGCGAGGTGATCGGACGGCCGTCGAGCATGGTCTTGCCGTCGCTCTCGGCATCGATGACGGCATAGATCCAGGCCTGTGGAATGCCGAAGCGCCGGCTTGCCTCCGCGACGAAGGCCTGCCATCGTTGCAGCTGCGGACTATGGGAGATGACGACCGGCTGAGCGCCGGTCGAGGCGGAACAGGCGCATGGCGCGAGGGCGGTCATGCCGAGCATCAGGAGGGTTACTCGGTCCATAGCGGCACGAGCCTCCCGACAATATTTTGAGCGGGAACCGGCCCGAAATAGCGGCTGTCGAAGGAGCGATTTTGCTCGCCGCCAAGCAGGAAAACCTCGTCACGGCCAAGCTTCCGGCAGCCGCTCCACCATGGCAGCGGACGCTTTTGGGTGTCGGTCGCGAGCCGGCGGGCGACGATCTCGCCATCGATGATGATGGCGTCGCTGAAAGCGCAGACATGCTCGCTGGGAAGCGCCGCAAGGTGCTTCACCAGCGGCAGGCCGCGGGGCAGATAGCCGCGCTCGGCGGCGAGACTGGCGACCGGCTGAGGGCGCGGACGAGCACCAGATCGCCGCGCGCTGGCGCTGCCGCAGCCACGCGGTAAAGACCGACAGGCGCGCTGGCCGAGGCATTCCACACCAGTCGGGGAGACGGTTCGGCGAGCGCCGTGACGCCGAGGCCGATGATTGCGGCGGCGAGCGTCTTGCGCGCGCGCATGCGCCGCAGACGGCTGCCGATCAGCTGGATGGACGGCCGCCGGCTCATGGGCGGCCTCGCTCGCCGGCAGCGTCGGAACCGCTCGCATTATCCCCTGGCTTGGATTGCTGCGAGTGGCCTTTCGACCACTCGTCGAGCTCGTCGATGTGGTAGCGGACATAGCGGCCGTGCTTGCGGAATTTGGGGCCGTTGCCGGTCAGCCGCATCTTCTCCAGCGTGCGCTGGGAGAGCCCGATATAGAAGCCGGCCTGCGCGGTGTTGAGAAACGGGCTGCCCTTCTTGGCGCGGGCGGCGCGTTCGTTTTCATCGTCCATGATGATCCTCGTTTCGCCGACTGATGACGGCTGCGATGATCGGCGAGCGAGAGCGCTTGCGGGACGGGCGAAGAGTCGGATGGGAGTTTTCGCCGCCCTGGGGCGGGCGAGCCCCCGCGCCAGCTCACGGCGCGGAGGCTCTTGGGCTTTGCCGGTCAGTCGACCGGGTTCCAGATGATGGCATAGGTGTCGTCGTCATCCTGGCCGGCGGCGCGGCCGAGATTGGCGTAGAGCTTGCGCGGGCCGAACTCCGGTGCGGCAATCGACAGGCTCACATAGTCCTTGCCGGAAGCCTCGCCGATCCTGATCCAGCCGGCGCCGACCTCGACCCCTTGGGTCAGCACCCGGAAGTCGGGATGGGTGTCGGCGCTCTTGGCCTGGTTGGGCACGATGTCGATGTCGGCGCGGACGCTGAGCGTCTTGAGCTGGCCCTTGTAGCCGCCGTTTTCCTGCCTGGTGACGTAGCCGATCGCGGTCATTTGGAAGTCTCCTTTTGGTGCTCGCCGGGGACCATTCCCCTGCGATGGCGGACCGTGATGGGCGCGTCCGGCCTGCCCGAACCCGTCAGGGCCGCAGCGGCAGCGGAGGACCCGAGCGGGGCGGCTTTTTTGAAGCGAAGCGGCGCGAGGAAGCCGCCGCAGGCGGCGGGGAAAAAAGCTGGCGGCCGAGGGTTTCGGGCGGGCTGGATCCGCCCATAGGTCATCAAGCCAGCGGCAGGGGAATGGTCCTTGGAGTGCGCCAAAGAGACGGCCTGGCGACGCGGTCGGTGCAGCCGACAGAAGGTCAAGGCGATGGCAGGATCGCGAGACGCTTTAATGCCGTGCCGACATCGACATCGTGCCGGGACAGCATGCGCCAGAATTCACGACCGGGCGCATGGCGAACTTGTCAGGTGAAGCTGAAAAACGGAGCGGCGCGGCGCCCGCGAGAGACCTGGCCGGGCAGTCATTGCTGGCTGAAAGTTGGGCGAGCGGCGGCGTCCAGAACGTCGCCGCCCGCCTGCCGGGATCACTCGGACACGAACAGAGGCCGGACCTTCGACCATTGGTCGGCGGTGCGGAAGCCGCCGCGATCCGTGTAGCTTTCGACCGGGAATTTCATCCAGCGCGGCAGCCAGCCATCGACCTTTTGCCTGCCGTTGTCGCCGCACAGGAAGTCGCGGATGATTGTCTTTTGCGTCTTCACCTTCTCCGCAACGTCGCCATCCGCGACGAGCTTGCCGCCGACATCGGCAAGCATCGCATTGGCGACTTCCCTGTCGCGCAGCAGGTCGAAGAAGGACTCGTCCGGCTGCCAGTAAGCGCCGACGTTGACATTCAGATGATTGCCGAGCGCCTCGATCAGGGCGCTGCCGGCGGCAAGCGTCTCGGCCATGACGAAAGCCAGAACGCGCAGAACATCGTCATCGGAAAGCGAAAGCAGCCGGGCGAAGATGCTGGCCAGAGCGAACTCATCACTATTACCGCCGGCGACCGCACCGTCTTCGTCCGGCGATCCGAGCAGCGTCAGAACCTCACACCGTTTCCCGGCGAAGGCGGCTTCGGCGCGGCTTGCGGCAACGCTCGCGGCAACCGTTTCGTTCGCGGCGCGCTGTGGCTCGACCCGAACTTGCCAGAGGCTGGAGCCGGCAATGGCATGCGCCACCATCAGGCGGAGCGCTGCGCCCGGATGGTTGAGCATGGCTACACGAACGGCGGCATGGCGATGCAGATCGACATAATTCTGCATCGGGCCGCTGAGTTCGGGGCGGGACGGCTTGGCGGGCGTTTCGGCGTCCTCTGCGCCCTCGCCGGCCTCGCCATGCGAGCGGGCGCGGCGGGCTTCCTTGCGCGACAGCCAGCCCTCGTGGCAGTCGACCTCGCCGCGATGCGAGACGGTGATGACGACCTTGCCGCCCTTCTTTCTGGCGGCGATCGCCTCGTTCTGCTTTTGCCAGAACAGGTCAGCGTCGGCGAAATAACACTCCTCGCCGAACAGGTCGGAGACGGTCAGGCCAGGATAGTCCTCGATGGGAAACAGCGCCACCTTGGTGGAGATCGACTGGCCGCCGAACAGCCATTGCTTCAGTTGCCAGCCGCGCGGGGCATGTTGATCGGGATCGGAAAACAGCACCAGCCAGTCCTTCTGCTGCGCCTTCGACGCCATGGTGAGATGGCGCACGTCTCGGTGTCGATCTCCTCGCGGCGATAGGCCTCGCGTAGCTTCGGCAGAAGATCGCCAAGCGCCAGAATGCGCTTCACCTGATGCTCGGTGAGGCCGAAGGTGGCGGCGATATCGCCAACGCCGCGGCCCTCCTTGATCAGCCGGGTGAAGATTTCCCATTGCGACACTTCATCGGGATCGAGGCGGGCGATGTTCTCGATTAGCGAGGCCTCCAGCGCGTCGGCATCGTCGCCCTTCTCCATGATGGCGCAGGGCAAGGGCTCGGCCTCTCCGCGCTCGTCGGCCACGGTCTTTGCCGCGAAATAGCGCCGCCGCCCCGCGACGATTTCGAAGGTTTCCGGCGTGCCGTTGGGCCGCACCAGAAGCGGCACCAGCACGCCACGCGCGCGGACCGAGGGCAGGATGTCGGAGATGTCCGGCGCGCGTCTGGAATGGCGCATGTTGATGGCCGAGACGCTCAACTGGTCGATGGAAACATGGGCAAGCTGCATGGTTTTCTCCTTTGGGCTGGTGTGAAAAATAGTCCCCGCCGCTAGGCCGCAGGCCGAGCGGCGGGAACGGTTTGCGCCTAGCGGCGCGGTCGTCCCGCCGTGTCGGGCGGAAGCTCGGAAAGGGGGAGCGAGAGAGCGGCGGCGACCTGCCGCAAAAGCCGCTCGGCCTCGGTTATATGGCCGGCGATGCGCGCGGCCTCGGCATAGACCGACAGCGGAAACCGCGCCTCGAAATGCAGATCGCGCTCGATGCCGAGGCCAAGCGGCCCCTTGACGATTTGAAGCTCGGCAAGGCTGACGCTGCCCAGTTCGGGAAAGCCGAAGCCGAGGTCGCAAAGGCCGAACAACGCGTCGCCGTCCGCATCAAGTTCGGTCAGAAGCCAGGTTGCGGCGCCTGCCGGATTGAACAGTTCCACAACGGGAACATGGTCGGTTTCGGCATCGGCAGCGCCGTTGGCGAGAAGCCGGGAACGGAGTTCGTCGGTGATCAGGATCACGGCCATTCTCCTCGTCAGAACAGGTCGAGCTTGTTGCGCGCGGCCTCATCGAAGAGACCGATATCGAGCGGCTTCTGCGCCGCGCGCGGGCGCATCGGCGTGTCAGCCAGTAGGGCAAGGCGGTCGCGCGTGGTGATCGGGCGAACGCCGGGAATGAGCGTCTGCTCGCCTTCCGGCGTGGTTTCGGTCTGCAGCATGCGGGGATCGCATTTGCTCATGCCGCGATCTCCTCGCGGTCCGCGCCTTCGGCATCGGCCTGAAAGCCAAGGACGAAATCGGCGGCTTTCGAGGCGTGGCTGGCAGCGCGGAAGATGGCGCGATTGTCCTCGCGCAGCACCTTCAGCCATGAGCCGATGTAATCGGCATGGCGCACGGTCGGCTCGATGCCGAGAGTGGAACAGACAAAGGCGGCGGCGATTTCGGCGACCAGTTCCTCGCGGGCATAGGTCTTGGAGCCGAACGAACCGGAGAGGTCACGTACAAGCCGCGTCGGGTGTCCGGTCCAGTGGCCAAGCTCGTGAAAGCAGGTGCGGTAATAGTCGATCTGCGCGAAGAAGGCAGGCTGCGGCGGCACCTGCATGTAGTCGCCGGATGGCATGTAGAAAGCGCGATCGCCCCCAATCCGGAAATCCGCGCCGCTTGAGCGCATGAGCGCCTCGGCCTGCGGGATGATTTCGCGCTCGGGCAACAGCTCGGCGGCGGCATAGAGGTGCTCCGGCAGGCCGTCGCACTGCGCGACATTGAAGACGGTGAAGCGCTTCAAATACGGCACGGCCTGCGGTTCGTCGCCATCCGCTCTGGCACGCTCTTTCTCCTCTTTCGGAACAAAGCGGTCGGTATGCACGATGGTCGTGCCGCGTTCGCCCTTCCTGACATTACCGCCGAGGGAAAGCGCCTGCCGGAAGGTCAGCCAGTTCTGGCTGGGGAAGCCGCGCTCGATGACCGCGCCCCACAGGATCAGGATGTTGATGCCGGAATAGAAGCGCCCGGTGGCCGGATTCCTCGGCAGGCCAAGGCCTGCCTTGGCCCGGCCCCACGGCTTTACCCACGGCACGGTGCCGCGCTCCAGTTCGGCAAGATGCGGTCGGTGATCTCCTGATAAAGGCTCGCGCCCGGGCGGCCGCCTTTCTTTGCGCCATGTGTTCCACGGGCAGAACGTTTTCCGGTTGCACGCATCGTCTGGTCCTCCCCTCACAAATCTCGCGCGCCTTTCCCCGGAAGCGGGGTGGGCGGCGAGACGCGACCGGAAAGGCCCGACGTCAAAGGCGGTCTGCATCCGCAGGACCGGAACGGAGGTGGAGGACCCGGAGCGAAAGCGAAGGGTTGCGGGCCGCCGCGGCGGGCCTAGAAGGGAGTGCCGCCCACCCCGCGCCACCGGGAAAGGCCAACGGACAGACCGCGCCGGCCCATGGCCGGCGGCCATCAGCAGCCGGCAGGCTGCTCCGCGCCAGGGAGCGAAGCCGAATGGCCGAGACCGCCTGAGCCTGTCGAAGAAAAAGCGGACTCGGTTCACGAGCACCCGGCGGGCGCCGTCAGGCGCGCGGGCGCCCAACTATGACCGGAGCTTGGACAGAATCTCGCATGGATCCACGCCAAGCGCAGCCGTCACGTCGAGAAACTCAACGACATCGAGGCGCCGCTCTCCACCTTCGTATTTGGCGACGAAGGACTGCGGACGACCAAGCTTCTCGGCAACCTGCGTCTGGGTCAGGCCGCTGGCCTTGCGTAGCGAAATCAGCTGATCCAGAAATCGCTGGTGGCGGGGCGATCGAAGAGATTTGGGCATGTAAGCGAACCGGTCGGGAAAGGACCGGCTCAGCGACTAATCCCGGTTTCGGATTATCCCAGTTTGGGATATGCTGCTTTCGCTCCACCATGCGAGGACGCGAGGATCGCAGCAGACAATGAATCGACCAACCCAAACTGATGAGGCTCAAATATCGGAACTGTCTGACCAAGTCCCCTGGTCGGACAGCCTGACCGCTTATGACAACCAGCACTTCACGATCTATTTGAGGCTCCTGGACGCATGTGCCGATGATGCCAGCGAAGAAGAGATGGCGCAGGCCATACTGGGCATCGATCCAGCGAAGGAGCCGGCTCGCGCCCGGAAGTCAGTCCGCAGCCATCTCGACCGGGTGCACTGGCTCGTGACGACGGGATATAAGGAGCTGTTTTCGGGCTAAGGGGCCGTGTATGGACGGCTCTCCGTTGGCAAGGGCTATTTGAGCGTTCGCAGTTGCTGGTTGGTGCGGCCATGTATCCGACCTGTATGTGCGGCCTTTCATGTGCCGCTGGCCATAATGCCATTCGGGCGGCTCAGGTCCCGATCGAAAGCTCGCACTCGAGGTGCACGGCCCCAGTGGGTTTTCCTGATCCGGCGGTTTCAACCGGCTTTGTGCATTAGCTCCTATCCGCCCTTTCCAACCTCGTCGGCGATCGCGCGCCTTGTGTCGTTCTACGCGATGATCGGCTCCTTGTAGCGCGCACCGCTGGTCATCAGTGCCCAGACCATCCGGGCGGTCTTGTTGGAGCGCGACCGCTGCAGCCTTCGTCGTTCGTCGGGCCATCAGCTGCACGAGCCAGGTTGCCTCGTGCCGTGCCGCTCGGCATAGCGGATGACGGCTCTCCTCCGCCTTGCGGCTATAGTCGCTGGGCCAGAGCTGGAGGAGAGCTGAGATGGACAAGGGTACGACGATTGGTCTGGATATCGCGAAGTCCGTGTTTCAAGTCCACGGCGTAGATGCCGTGGGCCAGGTTGTCATTCGAAGGAAGCTGACCCGTGGGCGAGTGCTGGGGTTCTTCGAGAAGCTGCCGCGATGTCTGGTCGGGATCGAGGCATGCAGTTCCTCGCACTATTGGGCGAGAGAGCTGGCTGCACGAGGCCATGATGTGCGGCTGCTCCCTGCACAGTACGTGAAGCCCTATTTGAAGCGGCAGAAGAACGATGCCGCCGATGCAGAGGCCGTTTGCGAGGCGGCGACCCGGCCAACCATGCGCTTCGTGCCAGTGAAGACGCCAGAGCAGCAGAGCGTGATGATGCTGCACCGGGTTCGATTGATGCTCAACCGCCAGCGCACCCAATTATCGAACGCGTTGCGCGCACCTCTCTCCGAGTTCGGAATCGTGGCGCCGATCGGGCGGAATGGAATCGAGCAACTGCTCGTCGTCATCAACGAACGACCAGAGGGTGCCAGCCGACGCACGGCTCTGCTTGCGGATGCTCGAGGCACAGCTCATGGTCGTGAAGGCACAGATCCTCGAGAATGATCGCAGGGTCCGGGCGAGTGCGCGAGAGACCGAGCTGGGTCGCAGGTTGATGGAGATCCCCGGGGTAGGCCCGCTGCTGGCGAGTGCGTCCACCGCATCAAAAGCCGGCGACCGCTACAGAAGAAACCGTCTATGTCCACCGTTCATGAGCGAGCGTCCGCGTTTGATGGCGCGGCGCACGATATCACGCAGATGGTCACCAGGATCAGCCCAGTCGCGCTCAACGCGGGCTTTCCCGAAGAGGGCGATGCCGATCTCGCGATGCGGCGCGCCAGTGATGGAACCGTCGAGGGCACGCAGGACCCAACGCAACCGCGCGCGGCGAGGCTCGGCCGGAAAGAATCTCGACGGGAGCTTTCCGGTCCACCGGATGCTGTTCAAACATTCGAGCCCATTCAGACGCTGCTTCACATGAGTGGGCGGCCAGAGAACTGTGGAATTCAATCGCGCAGGTTCGAGGAGGTTGGTCCCGGAGGCAGCCAGCTGCAAGCTCCTGCCACCGTCCTCGACCAGGACGTGCTGATGCCCGTCCCCCGTCAGGAGGATCGAGGTCCGGCAGAAGAGCGTGGCGAGATCGAGCGAGTCTATGCTTGGCGACCCCACTGCACGTTGCGCGGCAACGGACAGAACGTGCGGACATTGGCGGGGGCACCAGAAGAGTTTCGCATCACTCTCGAGCGAACTTGCAAAACAGAAGCCCCCACCGCGAAAGATCGACAGTGGTCGAGGCCAGCCTTATTATGACCACGGACCGGGCTTGCGAACATTCGGCGTGGCGCAGAGCGACCGCCAGATCTTTCTGGAAATCCGGATTGCGCCTGAGGAACTCCCAGGCCCAGCCGCACCTCGTCAGGCGCGCCGTATATTCGTATGCGCCGTCGTCTTGCCAGTCCGGCCAGGCAGGGCCAAGTCTCGTCTCGCCCATTTCATCGATTTCCAAGTAGAACTGGATCACATGCCGAGGGTCAGGCGGCCTTCATTACCGGCGCCCACAGCACCGGTCCCTTGATGCCGCCATTGCGACGGATGGCTGCCAGGCTGCCGGTGGAGACGTCGAGACATCCGGCAACGGCGCGCGTATTGCCGATTGCTTGGGGATCGGCCAACCGTTCGAGCGGCCAGCCTGCGCGACGCAGGATTCTCTCTATGCGCAGATCGGTGACGGTGACGATACTGCGCAGATCGCGCGACAGGCCAAACTCAATCATCCCGGCGAACAGCTCGTAGGTGCCGAGGGCGATCCCTGCCTGTTTCGGCGCAGAAGGCGGGAGATCAAGCGCGAAACGGCTGCTTTCCCAAATCCGTGGATCGTCCGGCAGCGAACGGTGTCCGAGGAGAATGGAAAAGCTATCGCGCAGCATCGTCGGTCCGGTGGTCGGCAACATGCGGACGCAGCCATCGATGCGCCCGGTCGGCGCCCGCAGCAGCAAATACTGGGGACCCAGCGCATCGAAGGAGTCGACCTCATAGCCACCGCTGACCGAAACGTCCCATTGGAGCCGGTCACTGAAGACGCGGTGCCGCAAGCGGTGCATCTCCTTGAGCTCGTCGGCGAACTCACCATACCGATCCGGCGTGATCAACTGCATCATGGCGGCCTTCTCCTCGCATGAACAACTGCTGCGATTGGAGGGGAAGGCCGGGGCCAATTCATCCTGTGCATGTGCACAGGTTGAGAGGAACGTTATTTGAAATCGGATGGCTTGGACATTGCCAGCCGAATGGCGGCCTGAGTGCGGGTCCGCACGCCAAGCTTTTTCTTGGCGTTGTCGAGATGAAAGGCTGCGGTGCGCTGACTGATCCCCAGGATGTGAGCGATGTCCCATGCCGACTTGCCCCGAGCGGCCCACTGCAGGCACTGGAGCTCCCTTCGGGTCAGAGCAACGCCATCGACCGCCCGGCCGTCGGCCAGCTTACGACGGGCATGGACATGGAAGTAGATCGCGATGAGCTGCAGCTCGCGTTCGTACCGGTCGATCACGCGCAAAAACAGAGGCTGCCTTTCATCGGACGCGAAAGTCAGTGCTGCAAAGAGACCGCGACGGTCATGGATCGGGATGGTGAAGCCGCAGCGAATGCCGAATTGCGTTGCCTCGTCAAACAACTGTTGCTGTAGCGTCGACAAGCTGAAATCGCCGCCGTCCGCTCCCCAGCTAAAGGTTTCCTGACGGCAGCGCGCCTGGAGGATTACCGGGTCGATATCTTCATAACGGCTGTGCAGGTAGTGGGATGTCCAGGGGTGGGGATAGGTCGAGATCAGGTCCGTCCCACGGCCCGACCGGGGCGAAGGGAAGAGGTAGGCGAAAGACGGCAGATCGAGCGAAGCGGCCGTCTCAGCCAACGTGTTGCGGAGGTCGATCGTGTCAACGCTATCTGCCAGTTGCTCGACAAATGTATGGAAGACGTTATGCATACCTAATCCACACCACACACGGCGGAGGTTGTCCCGCCATAGATGCCGCAAGCGCAGGAGGTTCATCAAAGCGCTTGGCGTTCAGCAGCGAAGCGCAGTCACAGGGATCATTCGGCTGTCGCGCATACACGAGCTGATCTTGGATAATTGTCTCCAGCCGGTTTCGCCAGTCCTCAGCCGACTTTATGGCACCGGCAGCTGTCTGGCTGCGAGCCGTCCAAGATTGTCTCATCAAAACCAGCCGGCGAGGTTTCTAGAGGTTCGAGGTCGCGTTGCTTAGCATTCATCATCTTTTTTTATTCAAAATAGCGTCGCCGCTAAATAAGAACCTCAAAACGGCTAGTGCGCAGACACACAGCGAATTAAATGCCCGGCAGGAGACTAAGCTCGCTGCCGGGCCGCCTTGGGAGGCGATTCTCAATGGGCCGACGTCCGTTGGGGACGATCTGCCCGCCCCAATCGGTGACGACGTTGCAACCCGCGGGGCAGCGCCCCGCGGATATGTCAAAGCACCAGCCATCTGTCGCCGTCCCGCCTCGCGTGTCCTTCTTTCGCGAGCTTGTCCAGATGGGCTTCGACATTGCGCTCCGCCGCCCAGGCAAGCCGCTTGTCGGTCTTCCGGTAAAGGGTCCTTGAAATCTCCCCGGCTGTCGCAGACGCCTTGGCGATCTGCCTCCAGATCGCGTCTTCGCGCTGTACCCGCTGTTCCAGAAGCTTGCGTGTATAGGGGATCGGATCAGTCAGCGGCGGTCCGTGCCCCGGCAAATAAAGCCGGTCCTTCGCCGAGATGAGCCGCTCGAGCTGGCGGCAATAGGCAGCCATATCGCCGTCCGGGAGCATGACTATGGAACTGTTCCAGGCCATGACGTGATCGCCACTGAACAACACGCCATCATCGCGCCGGAAGCAAAGATGATCGCTAGCGTGGCCGGGCGTATGCACGACCGCAAGCCCGGCGACGCGGTCGCCGTCAGACAGCGGCGAGTCGGGGCGGAAGGTATCGTCCGCGAAAAAGGCAGAGGCATAGACCTTGAGGCCGGTTTCCTTCTGCAGGCGCGATACGGCGCCGAAATGGTCGGAATGATGGTGCGTGACGATAATGCCCGCACCCCGCCCGCCTAGCGTGGAAACCATCGCATCAAAATGCCGTTCGTCCTCGGCCGGACCCGGATCAAGCACGTAGAGCCCATGGGGCGCCTCGATCAGATAGGTGTTCGTGCCGTGGTAGGTCATCTGCGAGGCATTCGCGGCCACCATGCGACGAACTCCGGGCGCGACCTCGTGGAAGCGCGCGCGTTCAGGTTCTGCCTCTTGTCGGAAACGGCTTATCTCTCGCATTCAGTCCCGATGTCCCGGGTACAATTTGAGCCGATTGGGCGCGCAGTCGCGGGATGCACAGGCCTCGACTGCGCCGTTAGCGGGAATTACAGCGCCTTCTCGAGTTCGGGCAGGATCACGAAGAGATCCCCGACGATGCCGTAGTCGGCGACCTGGAAGATCGGGGCTTCCTCGTCCTTGTTGATGGCGACGATGACCCTGGAGTCCTTCATGCCGGCGAGATGCTGGATCGCGCCGGAGATGCCGCAGGCGATGTAAAGGTCGGGCGCGACGACCTTGCCGGTCTGGCCGACCTGCCAGTCGTTCGGCGCGTAGCCGGCGTCGACAGCCGCGCGGGAAGCCCCGACCGCCGCGCCGAGCTTGTCGGCCACGGGCAGGATGACCTCCTGGAACCTCTCTGCCGAGCCGAGCGCGCGACCGCCCGAGATGATGAGCCCGGCGGAGGTGAGTTCGGGGCGTTCGCTAGGCGAAAGCCGGTTCTCGACAAATCTCGATACTCCGGGGTCGGCTGCCGCCGAGAAGCTCTCGACGACAGCCGAATTGCCTTGGGAGGCTGCTGGAAACGATGCCGTGCGCACGGTGATGACTTTCCATGCATTCGGCGACTGAACAGTCTGGATGGCATTGCCGGCATAGATCGGCCGCTTGAAGGTATTGGCCGATACGATCTCGATCGCGTCCGAAACTTGCATGACGTCGAGGAGGGCTGCCACGCGCGGCATGATGTTCTTGCCATTGGCGGTGGCCGGCGCGACGAAGGTGTCGTAGATGCCTGCAAGCGAGAGCAGCATCTGCGCCATCGGCTCGGCGAGCCGATTCTCGAGATGGTCGGCTTCGGCAAGCAGCACCTTGCGCACGCCTGCAAGCTTCGCCGCCTGATCGGCGACTGTCTTGCAGCCCTTGCCCGCAACGAGGATGTCGGCGTCGGAACCGATCTTGAGGGCTGCCGTCAGCGCCTTGGCGGTCTGGTCGGAGAGCGATGCATTGTCGTGTTCGGCAATCAGAAGAATAGCCATTTTGTTTGCTCCTATCGCCTTTGACTACAATACGCCTGCTTCGTTCTTGAGCTTGTCGACCAGTTCCGCGACGGTTTTGACCTTGACGCCGGCCTTGCGGCCGCCCGGCTCCTCGGTCTTGAGAACTTTCAGCCGCGGCGCAACGTCGGCGCCGTAGTCGGCCGGCGTCTTCTCGTCGAGCGGCTTTTTCTTGGCCTTCATGATGTTGGGCAGCGAGGCATAGCGCAGTGGATTGAGCCGCAGGTCGGTGGTCACGATCGCCGGCATCTTCAGCTCGACCGTCTGCAGGCCGGCGTCGACTTCGCGCGTCACCTTGGCCTTGTCGCCTTCAAGCACGATCTTCGACGCGAAGGTGCCCTGGCTCCACCCGAGCAGCGCCGAGAGCATCTGCCCGGTCTGGTTGGCGTCATTGTCGATCGCCTGCTTGCCGAGGATGACGAGGCCCGGCTGTTCGGCCTCGACCACGCCCTTCAAGACCTTGGCGATGCCGAGCGGCTCGGTCTCGCCTTCGGTCTTGACCAGGATGGCGCGGTCGGCGCCCATGGCGAGCGCGGTGCGCAGCGTTTCCTGCGCCTGCTGCGGTCCGATCGAGACGACGACGATCTCCTCGACCTTGCCGGCCTCCTTCAGCCGGATCGCCTCTTCGACCGCGATTTCGTCGAACGGGTTCATCGACATCTTCACATTGGCAAGCTCCACGCCCGACCCGTCCGACTTGACCCGGATCTTCACGTTGAAGTCGACAACCCGCTTGACCGGGACGAGTAGCTTCATCACATCCTCCCGAATTATCGTCCATACCGGCGATGGGTTCGACATCATTCGCTCGACCCCAATATCCCGAACGCGACCTAAGCGCGTTCTCTCGCAGTTTGGCCGGCGTATTGTCGATGAGGCACACCTCGCCAAGGCAGCCCGAGACAAAAAGACGACCCGGCCGGTCAGCTTCGTCCAGAGGTGCGAGATCGCCATCTCCGCAGTTCGCAATATTCGACCCCGGTGAGCTCGCCGTGAGAATCTCTCACCTCGCCTCCTCGATCGCTTCCGCGGGACTGCGCCTTGGTCATCAGCCGCTCGCCGTGTGGTCTCGACCGAGATGTCGAGATCACCGGCGCTATCTGCGCCTTGTGAGCACGTACCGCAAATGAAAACTTACCTTGTCATTAGGAAGAAGGATCAGCCAAATTGCATCCAGATGACCACATATCCGGCTAATCTTGGCCATTTGATGCAGGAATTCGTCGTGGAATCGACCGCATCCATGTGTGCATATGACCGCAGTTCAGAAGGACAATCGGTTGACCAGTTCAGTGCGATTGCGAAACTTTCAGCGACCGCCGTGCAGCGGCGCCTGAAGCGGCTGCGCGATAACGGCGTCATCAGGCGACGTCTCAAGGTCCTCCTTGCGGGTATGGGAAAGGCTTGTCCGCAATCACGGCAACCAGACACCCGGCACGGATGGCCGATGCGGCGTACTACCGGCCCGAACCTGTCAGGCAACGGATGATGCCGAAGCCTGGCAAGCCGGGAAAATTCCACCCGCTCGGTATTCCCACGCTGACCGACCGACTGGTGCAAATGGCTTTGAAGCTGATCCTTGAGCCCATCTCTAGCTTTAGTGCCCGTCCACACTACACGACAGTGATTTGGTGGGAGGTCGAGAATCAGTTGGAATGAAGGATTCGTCTCGCCAAAGAAGGATCCTTCGATGTCCCTTGCTCCCGACGCTCTCGCGGCGACTTTATCGCGCTGTGTAGACCTGAGCCAAGACCGCCGCCACACTTTGGTTGTGCTGATCTGGGATGGTCAGCGCGGGTACGGTGAATCTGAGCCACCTCGCGGGGGCCTTTTTGCGGGCCGGCCAAGCGGGCCGTGGCGGAGTATCTCCCACGCTCGACGATCCGCCTTCGGGGCCGCCACACCGGTGGAACCCAAGTTCGTGTCGCCGGTCGATCCGGCGGCGCGCTGGACCGCCTCTTGGGACGGCCCGGCCGTCTACGCATATTGCACGAATGGAGCACGCCATCATCGTGGACGTGGAGCCCTCGACTGCCGTGCGTCAGGCCGAGATGACCGCCGCCAAGACCATGATCGAGCGGACGCACGACAATCTCAGCCTGTGGCCGGAGCGGCTGATTGCCGACACCGGCGACGGCTCAGCCGAGATGCTGAACTGGCTGGTGCATGAGCGCGGGATCGAGCCGCATATCCGGGTCTTCGACAAGTCCAAGCGCAAGGACGGCACCTTCTCACGCGAGGACTTCACCTACCACCACGCAAGCGACAGCTATCGCTGCCCGGGTGGTAAGGAATTGCGGCAGTACCTTCGCCGGTTCACCTCACCCCGTGACGGTGTCGATGACGAAGGCTTCATGCGATATCGCGCCAGCAAGCTGGACTGCGATGCCTGTTCGCTGAAACCGCGATGTTGTCCGAATGCGCCGGCGCGCAAGGTGATGCGCTCGATCTACGACGGCGCGCGCGACATGGCTCGCGATATCGCCAAGACCACGCCTACCAGACCTCACGCTACCAGCGGAAGAAGCGTGGAGATGTTGTTTGCGCACCTCAAGCGCATCCTGAAGCTCGACCGCTTGCGATTGCGAGGGCCCTGCGGAGCCCGGGATGAGTTCCACCTCGCGGCCATCGCCCAAAATCTCAGGAAATTAGCGAAGCTCTCCAGCCTAAGCGCACCAGTGCTCGCCATTTAAGGCGATCAGGGGCGCTGCCGCCGCGATCGCGAGGCATTAGAAAGACGTGACCATCGGCTTCATCGCCGACTTCTTCAACACAATCGGTCCAGCGGCGGTCCAGCGGCTACATTGGCGATGGACCGAGTTCCAGTTTCCGAACTCGGCGGGCAGGTCACGCCAGGGCGAGCCAGTCCGGGTGATCCAGAAGACGCCGTCCAGAACCTTGCGGTGATCCTGCGGCCGCCGACCGCCGCGCGATCGGTTCTCGATCAGGAACGGTGCGAAGAACCCCCATTCCATACCCTCGAATCAACGCTGCCCTCCGGCGGCAAGACGCAATCGCGCAGCGGCCGCACCCGTTTGATCGTCGCCCGGTAAAGCGGATGCGCCTTGTAATCAGCAAGCTCGGTGTCGCTGTCGAATTCGCCTTAGACGACAAATTCGATTTCCTTGCTTAGGGGATCGCTCCTGCGGTTGCGGCCAATCTCAAGCAGGCGTGCGTGCGGAATGTTCGTCAGCAGCGCAAGCATATCCCAAGATTGTCATTGCTCTTGCCAGTGAAAAAGACGATATGGCGGATCATGATCTGACTTTCAGCTGGCTTCGTTAGACGAGCTGACCCATATCTGGGCTCGCTCAAGGCGTGCGATATGAGCGCGAGAGATCGTGGTGGGGCAGGACCTCGATGTTGTCGATCAGCCGCGTCTCGCCGAGCCAGGCGGCCACGAGCAGGCGCCCGGGTCTGTCAAACGTCTGCATCGGCGCAAGGTCGTCCTCGGCCCGCAGCTCAAGATACTCAATGCGGGCGTAGCCTGCCGCGGCGATCGCCGAGCGCGCCTCCTCGAGGGTGGCCTCGACCGGCGCTCCGCCGGCGATGCGCGCGGCCGCTTCGAAAAGGATCGCGGCAAGCTTTGGCGCGGCCTGCCGCTGCGACGGCGACAAGCGCGCGTTGCGTGACGACATCGCCAGACCGTCCTCCTCGCGTACCGTCGGACAGGCGACGATCTCGATCGCCAAGTCGAGGTCGCGGGCCATGCGGCGCACGACGTGCAACTGCTGGAAATCCTTTTCGCCGAAGAAGGCGAGATCGGCACCCGTCTGGTGGAAGAGTTTTGCCACGACGGTCGCCACCCCGCCGAAATGCCCCGGCCGATAGGCCCCGCACAGGCACTCGCTCACCCCGCTCACCGAAACGGCGGTGGCAAAACCTTCCGGATACATCTCCGCTCCGTCCGGCGCGTAGAGGATGTGGGCGCCGAGCGGCGCGAGCTTGGCGGCATCCTCATGCTCGGTGCGCGGATATGCGGCGAGGTCGGCCGCGTTGTTGAACTGCTTCGGGTTGACGAAGAGGGTCACGATCACTCGGTCGGCCCGCTCAAGTGCGGCGCGCACCAGGCTGAGATGGCCCGCGTGCAGGGCGCCCATGGTCGGCACGACGGCGATCCTGAGGCCTTCCTGACGCCATACGGCCACCGTCTTGCGCAAGTCGTCAAGGGTCCTGATGATGGGTATGCTCATGCTGCTTCTTCTCCCTTGACGGTCTTCGGCTCCTCGCCGAACACATGCTCGGCCTCTGGAAAGCGGCGCTCGCGCACCTCCCGCGCATAATCCGCGATCACGGCCGATGCGGCGTCTCCCAGCTCGGCATAGCGCTTGACAAATTTCGGGCGGAAGTCGCCGAACAGGCCGAGCATGTCGTCGACGACGAGGATCTGGCCGTCACAGGCCGCCGAGGCGCCGATGCCGATGGTGGGGATCGCGATTTCCTCGGTGATCCGGCGGGCGAGCGCCTCGGGCACTTTTTCGAGCACCACCGCGAAAGCACCCGCCTCGGCCACGGCCGACGCGTCACGCCGGATGCGTTCGCCGTCCTCGCCCCTGCCCTGGACGCGGTAGCCGCCGAAGGTGTTGACCGCCTGCGGCGTCAGGCCGACATGGGCCATCACCGGGATGCCGCGACCGGTGAGGAAACGGATCGTCTGGGCAACCGCCTCGCCGCCCTCGAGCTTGACGGCCGCGCAACCGGTCTCGGCCATGACACGGGCCGCGTTGCGGAAGGCCTGCTCCGGGCTTTCCTCATAAGAGCCGAAGGGCATATCGACGACCATCAGCGCGCGTTCGAGCCCGCGGCGCACGGCCTTGCCGTGCATGATCATCATGTCGAGCGTGACGCCGAGCGTCGAGGGAAGGCCATGGAGAACCATGCCGACGCTGTCGCCCATCAGCACCACGTCGCAATGGGGATCGACGAGCCGGGCGATAGGGGTCGTATAGGCCGTCAGGCAGACGAGCGGCGCCTTGCCCTTGCGCGCGGCAATGTCCGGTGGCGTAAGAGCCCTGGTTTGTCCCGTTGCGCTCACGACGTCTCCTTCCCTCACGTCACCCACCGCGGTGTCGCCTTTGGCATATTTTTGTGCAGGTGCGAAGGCTAAATTGGCAGGGCATGTGAGTTGACGCGCTGACCGTTATTGGTGAGAACAAAATTCAATCGGTTCAGCTACTTCTCGGCTCCGTCCAGGCATTTCAGGACCATGAACGATCGCGCAAAAGGCACAAAAAATGGCAGAGCCGCCGCCGGCAAGGCCGACACTGCCATGGTCGACCTGACCGCCGTTGTCGTTGCGGTGAGCGACAATGAGCCCTGTGTGCTGACCATCGAACAGGCGGACACCTTGCCCTCCGGTCCGCTTGCGCACGAGCACCGATCGCTGCAGTCCGGTCTTAGGGCATGGGTCGAAGAGCAGACCGGTCACCCGCTGGGCTATATCGAGCAGCTCTACACTTTCGCCGATCGGGACCGGGCCGGCACCGAGCACGAGCAGCGCGTCATCTCCATCAGCTATCTCGCCCTCACCCGCAAGGAACATGCAGCCGCTCCGTCCAGGTCCGGCTGGCAAAGCTGGTACGACTACTTCCCATGGGAGGACCACCGTGCTGGAACGCCGCAGATGGTGGGGGAAATCTTTCGACCGCGCCTGCTCAAATGGGCGGATGGCGCGGACGGTGCGACGCGCCTCGAGCGCCGGCGGCGGGCGGCAATCGCCTTCGGCTTCGACGACCGCCCGTGGAACGAGGACCTCGCACTCAAGCGCTACGAGCTGCTTTACGAAGCAGCGCTGGTGGAAGAGGCGACACGCGGTTCGGTCCTCCCCCCGCCGGTTCGCGGCAAGTCCATGGTCGCCGATCATCGCCGCATCCTGGCGACCGGCATTGCGCGGCTGCGCTCCAAGATCAAATACCGGCCGGTCGTCTTCGAACTGATGCCGCCGGCCTTTACCCTGCTTCAACTGCAGCAAACCGTGGAGGCGCTTGCCGGCAGGCTCATACACAAGCCTAACTTCCGTCGCCTCATTGAGCAGCACGAACTGGTCGAGGAGACTGGCGAAAGCAGCGTGGAGACCGGTGGCCGGCCGGCGAAGCTTTATCGCTTCCGCCACGCAGTGCTCGAAGAGGGAGAGGTTGCGGGGGCAAAATTGCCGCTGGCGCGGGGTTGACTCTTATACTCA
>NZ_JBSPKX010000179.1:0-470 GCF_053848045.1 Mesorhizobium sp. BHbdii
CTGGTGCGCGAGCGCATCGGGCCGGTCGCCGCCTTCAAGACCGTGGTGACGATCAAGCGCCTGCCCAAGACACGGTCGGGAAAGATCCTGCGCGGCACCATGCAGAAGATCGCCGACAAGGAGGCGTGGATGATGCCGGCGACGATAGACGACCCGGCCATCCTCGACGAGATCACCGCGGCGATGAAGGCGCGCGGGATCGGGATTTGACGCTGACGCGGCGACCGGTTTTGCGCAGCCTGCCATTGCCGGTTGGCCAATCCTGATCGGCAAGCAATACTTTTATTGTGCAATGCAGCAAGCCACCCTACAGTGTCTGCCGGGGGGCCATCCACGGTACGGTATGGCTCAGCAGAAAATTACCTTTGGCGGCGTCGACATCCTGCGGTTTCTCGCCGCCGTTCTGGTCATGATCTACCACTATGGCTTCTGGGTGTGGGCCTATCCCGATGGCATCTCGGCACAGGCCA
>NZ_JBSPKX010000180.1:0-469 GCF_053848045.1 Mesorhizobium sp. BHbdii
GCTTTATCTCGTCACCATGGCCTCGCAGAACCTGTCGGGCCTGGCCGTGCTGCGCGCCGCCGGCTACCACCCGGAGCCCGGCCCGCTGATCGGCGTCACCGGCCTGTTTTCCCTGCTGTCGGCGCCATTTCGCGGCTCGACGACCAATCTGGCGGCGATTTCGGCGGCGATCTGCACCGGGCCGGACGTGCATCCCGACCCCGCCGAGCGCTGGAAGACCGGCCCCTTCTATGCGCTCGCCTATCTCATCTTCGCGATTTTCGGCGCGTCGCTGGTGGCGATCTTCGCCGTCCTGCCGCAGAGCCTGATCGTGCTGGTGGCGGGTCTCGCGCTGATGGCCTCGCTCGCCAACGCGCTGGCGATCGCGCTGAAGGACGAGGGCGACCGCATGGCCGCCACCGTTACCTTCGTCGTCACCGCGTCGGGCCTGACCCTGTTCGGCGTCGGCGCGGCATTCTGGGGGCTGATC
>NZ_JBSPKX010000181.1:0-469 GCF_053848045.1 Mesorhizobium sp. BHbdii
GCAGGGGTTGCCGATGCGGGCGCTTCTGCAGGCCTTCGCCGACGACCGCTCGATTCCGTTGTAGCGCCCCCATCATGGTCAATCTGCCCCACGATCGCATGGATCAAGTCGTCAAGCGTTTCGAGATGCTCGAAGCGCAGATGTCGGCCGGCCCGGCGCCGGATGCCTATGTGAAGATGGCATCGGAATATGCCGAGCTGCAGGACATGGTGGCCAAGGTCAGGCAATTGCGCTCGGCCGAGCATGAACAGGCCGACCTCGAAGCGATGCTCGCCGACAAAGGCACCGATGCCGAGATGCGGGCGCTTGCCGAGGCGGATTTGCCCGGTGTGGAGGAGCGTATCGAAACGCTGCAGAAGGATATCCAGATCCTGCTTCTGCCCAAGGATGCCGCCGACGACAAGAACGCCATCCTCGAAATCCGTGCCGGCACGGGCGGCGATGAAGCCGCTCTTTTCGCCGGCGACCT
>NZ_JBSPKX010000182.1:0-469 GCF_053848045.1 Mesorhizobium sp. BHbdii
GCCGCCTGTGCCGCCCAAGCCGGTCTCTGACGGCATTCCGACCCCGATCATCGACACAGCGGTTGCAGTCTCCGGTGGCGGCAGCATTTACATCCGCGTCGTGCTGATCGATCCGAACCGGATCGATGTCACGCCGGTCGTTCACTACAGGATAACGGATGTCGGCGGAGGCGTTCCCGGTGCATGGGTGGAGCAGAAGTTCCCGGGCGTGACGCCGTCAGGCGGTCTCATTGCCCTCAACACGAATCCAGTGCCGGCCAACACCTCGATCGACGTCCAGGCCGTCTATATCGGAACCAATAACAGCTATGGCACGTGGACTAGCACGGTAACGTTGGTCTCCACGGTCGACACGACGCCGCCCGGGGCGGTCACCAGCGTTGTCGCCACGGGCGGCGTCGGCCAGGTCGCGCTGACCTGGAACACGCCGAATTTCGGCAACTATGTCGCCACCAACATCAGGCGCAAT
>NZ_JBSPKX010000183.1:0-468 GCF_053848045.1 Mesorhizobium sp. BHbdii
CCGGCACGCCGATGCGCCGATGCTGACCATGCGTGATCTCGAATTCTACAAGCATATTCGCACCGGCGGGCGGGATCGGACCGGAGACATAACACTCTCGCCGCTGGCCGATGCCGACTTCGCCAACCTGCCGCCGACGGTCCTCATCACCGCGCAGTGCGACCCGCTGTCTTCCGACGGCGAGGCTTATCGTGACCGCATCATCGCGGCGGGCGGGCGGGCCAGCTGGGTCGAGGAACCGGGTCTGGTGCACGGCTATCTCAGGGCCCGGCATACGGTCGGTCGCGCCCGTGAAAGTTTCACCCGCATTGTCGATGCGGTGATTGCCATCGGCCGGAGCACCTGGCTCTGGTGAGCGATCTTCCTGTCGAGTGAGCGATTGCACGGACGTGAGCGGACGCGGCCAGGCGTAATGCAGGCGCAATGCAGAGCAGGCAGACCCACTCCGTGGGTGGCCGGCAGCAGGAA
>NZ_JBSPKX010000184.1:0-468 GCF_053848045.1 Mesorhizobium sp. BHbdii
AGCGCCGCAAGAAGAACGCTGCAGCGTCCACCTGATGCTGTCTGATTCCCAGGGCCGGCTGCAGGACCGCCGACCGCTGTCCATCATCGACATCGGGTCGAATTCGATCCGCCTCGTTGTCTATGAAGGGCTGGCGCGCTCGCCGACCATGCTGTTCAACGAAAAGATGCTCGCCGGTCTTGGCCGCGGCATCGTTTCGACCGGAAAACTCGACCCAGAGGCGGTGACCCGCTCGATGGAAGAGTTCCGCCGCTTTCGCGCGCTGTCCGATCAGGCCGGCGCCGAGCAAATGTATGTCCTGGCCACCGCCGCCGCGCGCGAGGCGATCAACGGTCCCGATTTCATCCATCGCGCCGAAGAGGTCCTCAAGACCGAGATCCGCGTGATCAGCGGGCGCCAGGAAGCCTATTATTCGGCGCTCGGCGTCATTTCCGGCTTCCATCCGGCCAATGGCATCGCCGGCGATCT
>NZ_JBSPKX010000185.1:0-467 GCF_053848045.1 Mesorhizobium sp. BHbdii
CCTGGCTGGGGAAGCGTCCGGTTTCCGTATGGCCCATCGAGATCGGCACCGCCCCGAAGCGGCAACCTTCGTAGAGGCGGTTGGGCAGCAGCCATTCCGAATTCTGCCCCGCCTCGAAGAAATCGATCGCCCAGGAGAAATGCACATCCTGGTAGATCGCCGCCATGTCCTCCGGATTGCGGTAGGGTCCACGAAACGACAAATAGGGCTCGGCATCGACGAAGGCGTGGAAATCCGGGAATTCGGAGAGTGCCGGACGCCCGCGCAGCACGATCTCGAAACGTCCGTCCATACGACGCGTGAAATCGGCCAGCAGCTTGAGCGAGCGTCGGCAGCGCAGCGCTCCGAACCAGCCGATCCGCCATGGCGGCGCGGCCGGCGCTTCCACCGGCTCACGCTCGCCGGGAAGGATCGCCGCGGCCTCGAAATATTTGTTCTCGATCAGCTCGACGGGTGCGGCGACCTGG
>NZ_JBSPKX010000186.1:0-466 GCF_053848045.1 Mesorhizobium sp. BHbdii
TTGCTCGAATACGAGACGCTGTCGGGCGACGAGATCAAGCAATTGATCGCCGGCGAAAAGCCCGCGCGCGACCTCGGCGACGACACGCCGCCCAGCCGCGGCTCGGCCGTGCCGAAGTCCGGCGGCCGCCGGAAGAAAGGCCCCGAGCCCGAAGGCGGCATGGAGCCGCAGCCATCGAGCTGAACCAGGGCGGAAAGCAGATCCTCGGGACAAGCCCGAGGATCACGGCTCAACGTCCGCGTGACCGCTTTATCCGCGGTATTCGATTTTATGATTCAGCTTTCAGCCGCGCATTGCACAGGCTGTAATAACCGCCGCCCTTCTGGATCCAGCGAAGGCCGTTCAACGTACCCGCCTCCTTGTTGCCGTGGTAACCCTGCAGGCAGGTCTTCATCCGCGCCTTCGCGGGCTTTTCGGTCTTGAACTCGGCGGCGAGGGTGGTCGGGAATGTCACGCCTGACGGCGC
>NZ_JBSPKX010000187.1:0-466 GCF_053848045.1 Mesorhizobium sp. BHbdii
TGAAATACTGCACCTCCTTCTCATGCTTTTGCGCCGCCTCGCGGTTATCGAACGTCCCCAGATTCCGCCGTTTCCCGGTTTTCTCGTCCTTGTTGCGTGAATAAAGCCGGTATCTGCCGTCCTTGAGTTTGCGGATCATCTCGCTCTCCCTGGTCAGGTGCCCTTTTTGGCCTTCAGCCCGCGCGCTGCCTGCTCCACCGCGGCACGGTCAGTGCCCAGGCGGTCGAGCAGCGCTTGCGCCTCGTCGCCCGAAATGCCGGTGCGCATGGCGAGTTCCTCGACCTCCAGCACATCGGTGCTGGCGATCTCGCGCGGCAAGGCGTCGTCGGCTGTCAGCGGCAGGGCCGCTTCCCTGTCGATCTCGGCCTCGGCCCGGTGCCAATGATGCTCGGGATCGCCGCCGCCTTCACGCTCCCAGATCTGGTATGCGCGCTGCTGGATCTTCTCGTGCCGTTCGTCGCCCATT
>NZ_JBSPKX010000188.1:0-466 GCF_053848045.1 Mesorhizobium sp. BHbdii
AGATTGGAAAATCTCCTAAACGATCTGAGCCCCGCTGGGTCCACGGTTGCAGTGCAGATCGATCGAATCCTGAGCAAACTCTCATCGGGTCGATCTTTCGGTCTGCCCGTCGGTGGACAGTGCGCCCGAATTCTTGCGGAAGTTATGATGTCTCCGATAGACGGATCTCTTTCAGATGCTGGAATAGTTTGGCATCGTTATGTAGATGATTTTACATTGATATGCGACTCGCAACAAGACGCCTATCGGGCACTTTCGACACTGTCACATTCACTTGCTGACTACGGGCTTTCGCTTAATAGAACGAAAACTACGATTCTGAGCGCCAAACATTATAAGGATTATATTGCTGCCCTGCTCGGGCACGGAGAAGATGCAAGCACGGCGCTGAGGGAACTTGACTTGCCTTTCGCTCCTTATTCGGACGCATCCAAGAGCGATTACGAGGAGCTGAAAAAATCTTTTG
>NZ_JBSPKX010000018.1:0-21961 GCF_053848045.1 Mesorhizobium sp. BHbdii
CAATTCGATCGTCGTGGCCGCATGTACGGTGGTGGTGGGACTCCTGGTGTGCGCGGCCGCAGCCTTCGCGCTGAGCGCCATGCAGTGGCGCGGCCGCGAGGTCGTCTTTGCTATCATCGTCTTCAGCTTTCTGGTCCCCGAGGAGGTCGTGGCCATCCCGTTGTCGGCCATCTTTGCGCGCGCTGGGTTGCAGAACACCTACACCGCACTGATCGTGCCCTTCGTGGGCAACGGCATGGTGATCTTTCTACTGCGGCAGTTCTTCCTCGCCATACCGCGTTCGCTGATTGAATCGGCCCAAATCGATGGAGCCAGCTGGCTACGGATTTTCTTCGAGATTTTTCTGCCGCTTTCACGTCCGGCTCTCGTCGGCGCCGGGCTTATCCTCTTCAATGGGCAATGGCAGGCCTATCTCTGGCCGCTTCTGGTCACGACGCGCGAGGACATGTTCCTCGCCCCGATCACCCTCGGCTTGATGGCGGGGGAAAACACCAGCGACTACGGCCAGATCTTCGCCGCATCGACCATTCTGAGCTTCATCCCTGCACTGATCCTGCTGGGTTTCCAGCGCTCCTTCACCGACTCGGTCGCGATGTCGGGCGTCAAAGAATAGCTCTCGAGGTTTCTGATGACCATAAGACTACTTCACCAGACCGAACTATTTCGTCCCTACGCCGATCCCGATGACCATTGGGATCTTGCCTGCGTCTATGCCTTAGCCGCAGCCGGCCTATTGGACCTCGGAGGCGTGCTCGTCGACGTCCCACCCGAAGATCTTCCCGGCCACAGCCCCGGTTTCCGCCCCGTTGAGGTCAAGTGCGACGCATACGGCGCGATAAGGTGGATGGTTTCCGACGGAAAGTCAAATCGCTTCCTCTTCGAAGTTAACGATGTCGACGCCTATGCAAGTGCCATGACTACGGCAATGACCACGCTCTTAGGTAACATCCAGCAATTCACAAACGACGCGGCGCATCCCGGCAGACGATTCCTGAGCAAGCGGTGGACGTTTCGCATGGTGAGGGGCTCTTGTCGGGATTGCGTCAGCCCTCCGGATCGCCGAGGGATAGATCAGCGCAAGCGCCAGCCCCAGCCGCGGGGCGACGCGGCCAAGGTGTCGGTGGGCGGCAATGCTCCTATTTGCCCACCGGTTCCTTTTCGCCGCCTCAGGCGCCGTTTCGGCAGCGATGCCTCCTGCGCAAAACCGTGGCCCTGAGGGTGGAGCAAGTGGAGAACCGTTCAAACACATGGTTTTAGCTCCATGACGTGAAGTGCAGGTCCCGTAGAAGGGGAGTATGTGAAGCCGCGCCTTGATGGATAAATTGCTTTTCAGGGACGGCATCAGCATTCCTCCGTAGCGCCTTCGAAGAAAGCATTTCTGCAGAAGTCGTCAGCGACGCGCACCAGCTCATCTACACACAACATCGGCGACCCGATTGCGATAACATTTTGAGGGCGAACGGAATGTACGGTTTGGCATCACTACCCACGAACGGCACCTTTGTCGGACGGGTATTCCGGCCGGAGAACTCCGGTCCGTCGATAGTGCTGGTAAGAGATGGCGACATCCTGGACATTACGTCGGCCGAGGTGCCGACTATGCGCGATTTGCTGGGGAAGGATGATCCAGCAGCTTTTGTCCGCACGCAAGAGGGAGCGACGGTCGCTTCGTTGGACGAGATCATGGAGCGTTCTGTCGAGGCTGCCGGAACGTCGCATGCGTTTCTGCTGGCACCCTGCGACCTGCAGGCGGTCAAGGCCTGCGGTGTCACATTCGCCCGTTCGATGATCGAGCGCGTCATCGAAGAAAAGGCAGTGGGCGATCCGGCGATGGCGCGGACGATCCGCGAGCGCGTGACCGCGGTTATCGGCGACAGCTTGCGCAACTTGTGCCCTGGGTCGGCGGAGGCGGCGAAGGTGAAGCGGCGCTGATCGAAGTCGGAGTATGGTCGCAATATTTGGAGGTCGGCATCGGGCCAGATGCGGAGGTGTTCACTAAGGCACCGGTTCTGTCCTCGGTCGGCTGGGGCGCTACGGTCGGAGTGCATCCCGTGTCGAGGTGGAATAATCCCGAGCCGGAGGTGGTACTGGCCGTTGATAGCCACGGCCGCGTCAAGGGTGCGACGCTTGGCAACGACGTCAATTTGCGCGACGTCGAGGGCCGCTCGGCGCTGTTGCTCGGTAAGGCGAAAGACAACAATGCGTCGTCGGCCATCGGCCCGTTCATCCGACTATTCGACAAAACCTATTCAATTGACGATGTGCGCAGTGCCGATCTTGAAGTGCTGATCGAGGGCCAGGACGGTTTCGTTTTGAAGGGCCGCAGCACGATGAGGGAGATCAGCCGCGACCCGCTCGATCTTGTCGGCCAGACGATTGGCCTCCACCACCAGTATCCCGACGGCTTTATGCTATTTCTGGGAACCCTGTTTGCACCGATCGAAGACCGCGATTCACCCGGCCAGGGTTTCACGCACAAGATCGGCGATCGAGTGACGATCTCCAATTCTCATCTAGGCTCGCTGACTAACACCGTGCGCCTGTCGACCGAATGTCCACCCTGGACTTTTGGCATCGCCGCGCTGATGCGCAATCTTGCCGCCAGGCGATTGATCGAAAATTGAGGAAAAGATTCGAATGCCCCAGAACCTGATCGCCGGCGAATGGGTGGGCAAGCAGATGGAGCTGCAGTTGGAGGACCTGGAGGCGTCGGCCAACGAGGACGCGCTGGCGGCGGAGAAAGCGGCGGCGCGGACAAGCGCCGTCCGATCGTTCGAGCGCAAGCGGCCGTCGCGCAAACCGTTCCCCGAACATCTGGCGCGCGAGCGCATCGTCATCGCCGCACCGGAGAATTGCCCGTGCTGCGGCTCGGCAAAGCTGTGGAGGCTGGGTGAGGACATCACCGAGACGCTGGAGGTGATCCCGCGTCAGTGGATGGTGATCCTGATCTCCTCCTTCGAAAGCGCAACCAAGGCGGATGGCATCATACGATGCCGGCCGAAGGGGGCATCCACCGCATCAGTTCAGATCGATGTCGTCCTCGCCGCCGGACGCCACAATATCCATTGGATGCTAAAATGGTTGGGTCGTTGATTTGCGCTCATCCTGCGGTTTTCCGCAGTACTGCTCGCGGAGCCATCGGCTCGGTCTGGCTCTTGGGAGGTGATGTCGGCGTCGACACGTGATTGTGCAGAAATGGCCGAAATCGCCTTCTTCAGGACCGCCAAACTACTCGACAAAACGTTCTAATGGACTCTGATCGCTAAATGCGAGTCACTTCGCTCATCGGCAAGTCGT
This sequence comes from Mesorhizobium sp. BHbdii, assembly GCF_053848045.1. NCBI lineage: Bacteria > Pseudomonadati > Pseudomonadota > Alphaproteobacteria > Hyphomicrobiales > Phyllobacteriaceae > Mesorhizobium > Mesorhizobium sp. BHbdii. The sequence goes on from NZ_JBSPKX010000018.1 coordinate 3,298, forward strand.
CGAAAAAACCCTCTTCAACGAGGGGGCGACGAGATCGTGCATGCTAGCTTCTAGTGTACTCAGATTAGATCAACCCCGCCGGCTTCGACGGGGTTTTGTTTGCCCGTCTCCGGCGACATAGGAGACCGTAATGAATAATGAAGAGTTCGCCCTCGGCGGGCTATGGTTGCCCCTCGTCACCCCTTTTCTGGATGGCGAGTTGGATACGGAGTCTTTGAAGCGGCTGATCAGGCACTACGTGAATCAGCCTCTGGATGGGTTCGTATTAGCGGGCACTACCGGCGAAGAACTTACGCTTGACGAAGAGGAAATTCAGCGGCTGGTCGAAACCGTAACAGATGAGCTTGGGAGCGCCTCTCGACACGTTCCAGTCTTGCTCGGAATGTCAGGGAGCAACACTAAAAGGCTGCGCACTGCACTCTTGCGCACACAGAGATGGCCGGTCGCCGGATACCTTCTAGGTTGTCCCGCGTATTCAAAGCCGTCCCAAGATGGGCTGGTTAGTCACTTTTTGGCGCTAAGTGAAAACACGGACCGACCGATCGTGATATACAACATTCCTAATCGAACCGGGGTGAACTTGTTAAACGAAAGTTTGCTGCGCTTGGCTGAGGTCCCCAATATCGTTGGTGTCAAGGACTGCTGCGCAAACGCAGAGCAGACAATTGAACTGATCTCGCGACAACCTGACGGGTTCTACGTGATGACCGGGGAGGACGCGACTTATTTCAGCACGCTTTGCGTAGGAGCAAACGGCGCGATCCTTGCGTCCTCGCATGTTCGCACCGTCGACTTCGCGAACATCCAGCAACTCTTGGGAGATGGTCGCCTGGCGACCGCACGTCAATTGTGGTTTGCCCTGCGCGACGTCGTAAAGCTCCTCTTCTGTGAGCCGAATCCTGCCGCCATCAAATACTGGCTATGGCGCGAAGGATTGATTGAAAGCCCAGAACTGCGTCTACCAATGACTGTCGCCAGCAAGGAGCTCAGGAATCGGATTGATCGACTCCATTCATCCAATCAGTCGTGAGCATCACGAGCGCCCCATCATGCCGGAGAGCTATGCACCGGCGAGCTTTGCCGCCTGATTTGCGAGCACCGCAGGCGCATGGAGTGGGACGACACTGACGACAGTCATCAAGGCAGACATGAATGTGGATGCCGGCGGAAGGCTCGGATCGTCGCGGAGAGTGCGGAGCCGGGCGCCAACATTTCTGAGGTCGCGCGACATCGGGGCGTAGGTCGTGGCCTTCTTTCCATCTGGCGTAGGCTGGCGGGGCTGGTACCGGCGAAAGCGGCTGCGGAGACGACGCCAGCCGTGCAGTTTGTGTCAATTTGGATCGCGAGCGAGGACCGGCAGCTCGAGCACGCTGGCGCAGGGAAGCATGAGGTTCCCACGTCGGCCGGTCGGACTGAGCTCGAGATCGGTAAAAGCCGCCTCGTCCTGACGGGCTCAGTCGATCCGGCCCTGGCGGCCGCCATCGTGGATGCCTTGCGTATGCCGCGTGATTGCGCCGGCGACGTGAAGGTCGTGGCGGCGACGCAGCCGGCCCACTTTCGCCGCGGCATCAATGGTCTGGTTGCACTGGTCGCCTCAGCTTTTGCAGCCAATCCCTATTGCGGCGACGTCTTTGTCTTCTGCCCCAAGCGCGGCAGCGCGGCGACAGATTGCGCCTTCTTTTTTGGATGGAAGCGGCATGGTTCTGGTCTCCAAATGGCTGGAATCCGGGCGCTTCACCTGGCCCCCGATCCGCGACGGTTCGATCCGGCTGACGCGCGAGGAGTTCACCCTTCGGGTGGCCGGCCTCGACAGCCCCGAACAAGCAAATCCAGTCACTTCACGCCGCTCTGACCAGTCTTTTGACGATGGTTTTGGCTCTTGAAGCCTTGAAGCCGAGAACGCGGAGCTGCGCGTCTATGCCGATCTGCTTCCAAGGTCGGCAGCGTCGTCTCGTCGGCGAAGATGCGCTCGCCCTGTTTGGCTTCCTGGCGATAGAGCGGCAGTCCGTCGGCATATTTGGCAACCGCAATCTGCGCCAAAAGCGCCTCGGTCGGAATGCCTGCCTCGATCAGGTGTGCCGTGGCCGGCGCCTGGATAACGCTGTCACGGCCGCGATAGGCGTATTTGGGGCGGCGCGTGACAATCACCCGGAACTTCGCCGGCGCGACGTCGAGGCGCTCGCTGACGTCCTCGCCGATCCTGACCTTCTCAAGTCCCTCGCAGCCGGCCGGAACCTCGGGCTCGACCCGCTCGAGGTGAGCGGCAAAGCCCCTGCGCGGGCGAGACGGCCGACAGCGCTCGGCCTTGCTCTTGCGCTTGTCCAGTTCCGCCTGGATCTCGCCAAGCCCCGTCTCGATCTCATTGAAGACAAAGGCCTGCTGCTCCTCATTCAGCGGATCGATCTTGAGCTTCTCGGAGCGCCGTCCGTAGCGCGCCCGCTCCAGCATCTTGATGATCGACATCAGCCGCGCGATGCGCTCGTCGGCCCGCGCATTGCGCGCCTTCAGTTCCGCAATCTCGGCATCGGTGAGGGCGGACTTCTCGGTCATGGCGAAGATCATCGCCTTGAGCGCGTCCACGTCATCGGGGAGATCTGCGGGGACCAAAGTCATGGCCGACCAAAGCACATTTTGCCGCAGATCGCCTGCTCTTTTCAGAGGGCTGATTCACTCTGCCGCAGCGCCGTTACCCCGCCGACTGCGGCCGTTTCACCAGCACCGGACGAACCCTCTTCCAGTCCAGCCCGTCGACCAGCGCCAAAAGCTGCGCCTGGCTGAGCTGCACCCGGTTATGACCGATCCGCGGCCAACAAAACTGCGCCTTCTCAAAGTCCGCTGCCGTCCCACCAGACAATCTTGATCCGGTCGGCCCGCTTGGCTCGGAAGACGTAAAGAGCGCCGCTGAAGGGATCAGCGCCGGCATCGCGCACCAGCGCAACCAAACCGTCGGGTCCCTTGCGGAAGTCTACGGGATGGCTCGCCAGGAGCACCTTTGCGCCGCTTGGGATCATGCCGAACGCACCGCCCGTATCACCCGCCGCAAACGCGCTTCCGAAACATCCGCGCCGACCACACCGTCGATGACGATCTCGATCGTCGAAGAAGCCGCCGTCTCGACGTCGACGAAATGCGGACCTTCCGCAGCATCGGTCGGCCTCACCGTGCCGTTGCGGATCCCCTTGCGCCGCCAGACGAGCAATTGCGGCGGGGCAATGCCCTCGGGCCGGGCGATCGCCGAGACATTTGCACCGGGCAACAGCGTCTCGGCAACAATCCGTTCCTTGAAAGCCTCCGACCACTCGCGCCGGACCCGCCGCGGCGCACCTTCCAGACGAGCCGGAACCCCCTCGATCACATGGAACCTTCTATCATCAGACATAGGCACAGACATAGAAATTGACACCGACACTGCCGGCCAACTCCATGTCTCTACGCCCTCGCGCCAACAGCCGCCACGTGGGGTCTGCTTCACGCTTTTTGATCGGCTCACCCGTCATTGCGAGATCGTCGAGACCGGCAACGAATCCTGGCGCTTCAAAAGCCGCTCTCAAAACTAAAGCTCAAAAGCCAATCAGCCGCGCCCGATCAGGCTGTGCAACCCCGACCAGCTCCGCCTGATCGGGCGCTCACCGTCGTGCCCCTTCACCATCCCTACCCTTTTGCGCGAAAATATGGGGTCCCGATTCCACGGTCATTGACAGCAAGGAGGGATTCCGTCTGCCGCCTTCTCATGACGGTTCCGGGCGTCGGCCCCGTGACCGCACTCACTTTCCGGACCGGTGTTGATGACCCCTGCCGCTTCGACAGCTCCAGGCTCGTGGCCGCAGTCTTTGGCCTGACGCCGCGCGTGCATTCATCCGGAGAAACAGAACAGGTCGGGCGTATCACCAAGTGCGGCGATGCCATGGTGCGGGCTCTGCTTTATGAGGCAGCCAACGCGATGATGACGCGATGCCGCGCCGACAACTGGCTCAAGACCTGGGCGCTTGGCATCGCTCGCCGACGTGGGGCGCGAAAGGCCAAGGTTGCCTTTGCGCGGCGGCTCGCCGTTTTGCTGCATCGTATGTGGATCGATGGAACCGAATTCTCGATGGAAAGGCCGACAATCATGACCGCCTGATTTCCGATATCACCAATCACGCTCGTCGTGAGAATGCGGAGAGCGTGTGGGCCAGAATGACTGCGTTGGACACCTTGTGACGCAAGGATCACGCTTTCGAGCTTGCAGCATTCACCCACCACCGTACCGCCCAGAATGTGGCGCCTTCGGCGGCGACCACGAACAGAAGCGTGAATCCCGCAGACGACGAGACCACGTAGCCGAGGGAGGAGACGGTTGACCGATTACACAAGGGGTCCAATTGAGTCAGCCCACCCCCACTTGAAGTCCTTGCTCTCGCGCAACAGTCCAAAGCGAGTACGAAGCTATCCTCGGCGCGCCATCTAACCGTGTTAGAGGATCTTGCCTCGATTTAGTAAATTGTGCGGATCAAGCGCGGCCTTGATCCGACGCATGAGCGAAAGCTCCTCTGCGCCCCTTGAGAGTGTAAGCCATTCACGCTTGCTGAGGCCGATTCCGTGCTCTGCCGAAATAGATCCGCCCCAAACCGGCAGCGAACGGTAGACCATTTCCTGAACTCGACGCTTCGCCTCTTCACTCCAGGGCCGCGGGCTGACGAGCAGATGGAGGTTGTTATCGCCGATATGACCGTACACAGTCATGAGCGCGTCTTGGCCAAACTCGCGGCAAAACGAATTCTGAAGCCCGTCAACATACTGCTGCATGTGAATAATCGGCAGGCTGACGTCGAAGTCGGCTGCAGGAGCCATCATAATTAGCTCGCCTTCGACATCCTCCCGTATGGCCCAAATGGCATTGCGCTGCGATCTTGAAGTGGCGACCACTGCATCTGCCGCAATGCCTTTTTCTAAGGCAGCAGCGAGCACGTCCTCGAACAACGCCTCGTCGCGCTCGATGTCAGTGCCGGCGACTTCCACGATCGCATAGACTTTGTGACCGGCGGGAATAGGTGGTTGGTGACGCCCACTCCTAACTCCGATGATCTCATAGAAGTTATTCCACATGATTTCAAACGAACGAAGGATGCTACCGAGTCGACTTCCCGCAAGTGAAAGGAATTGCGTGAGCTTTTCGAAGCTATCGAACGCGACAATGGCAGTCGCCTCGCTGACGGGTGCCGGATGAAGTCGCAGAACAGCACGCGTAACTAACCCGAGCGTACCTTCGCTCCCGATGAATAGTTGTTTGAGATCGTATCCCGTATTGTTCTTGAGGAGCGAATTCATCGAAGAAACAATCATGCCGTCGGATAAGACTGCCTCGAGCCCAAGAACATTGGCCCGGGTCATTCCATAGCGGATTACAGTGTTGCCGCCAGCATTGGTCGAGATATTTCCACCAATCGTACATGACCCGCGCGCGCTTAGGTCCACGCCGTAGACCAAACCGTGCTCGGCTGCCATCTTCTGCACGGCCTGAAGGGGGACGCCAGCCTCCACGATCATCGTGCGCCCTACCGGATCAATGGACTCGATACTCCGCATTCGCTCTAAGGAGAGCTGCAACTCGTCTGCGTTGGCGGCGTGACCGCGAACAAGTCCTGTAAGGCCGCCCGAGGGAACCACAGGTTGCCGCGCCGCATAGCATAGCTTCATTACTTCGGAGAATTCGGCGGTCGTGCGCGGACGAACCACCGCAAGTGCTCCACAGGAAGTGCGCCCCCGCCAGTCACCGGGCCGGTTCGCGAGATCCTGACCGGTTATGAGCCCCGCATCGCCCACAACAGCGTGAATCTGATCGAGAAGTTCCATGCACGTTCGCCCCTAGCTACGTTTATGCGAGAGTTAAGATCACGGTCGGACCGCCATGGACGGTCCGAATGGGGTCGGGCTTGTTTCGGCGACCCTGATCGTAACTGCGACACTGAGGTTTCACCCCTGCATACGCCATCCGTTCTCTCGCTCATACGAATCCCAGATCGGAATGGCCCTCCATTTCGCGTACAAATTGGACGATCAGATTAACCGCAGCTGCCGCGTCGCGGAGGTCAATCATCTCGTGTGCCGAGTAGGAATAGCGCCGCGGCACACCGACACTGATCGCAGGGATGCCGCCACGGCTGACATGGATGAGGCCGGCTTCCGTGCTGAATCGGTTCATGGAGGTTGCGAACTGCACCGCCATCTTTCTGCTCGCCGCCGCTGCCAGCAGGTGGCGCTTCATTGCGGGATGGGCAAAGTTGCCGCGGACATTGACCTCTCCGGTTGACATTGCCAGCAGCACCGCCGGACCATTGCCCATGACTACGGGCATGTCCTTGGTTACACTGAGATCGGGAGTATCGGCCGCGGGGACCCCATCAATGGCAATGGCATAGTTCGGCTTGATGCGATACGCTGCCATGGCTGCGCCGCGAAGGCCGACCTGCTCGAGCACGGTAGCAACCGCGCGAACGGACCCAAACGGGATTTCGCCTTTCAGTTCAGTCAGCACCTGGATCAGGATCGCGAGCCCAGCGCGGTCGTCCATGGCTTTGGCGCAAACGCGATCTCTGCCGTTGAATTCCACGAGTTCACCGATGAAACTCACCGGATCGCCAATCTTAATACCCATTTTCGCAATCTCTTCAGCGCTCGACGCGCCTACATCGATGTAAAGCTCGTAGATGGGTGTGATCTGCCCAAGCCGGGTGGAAGAACCGAGGTGCCCGGAAATCGAACCAATCAGACCAAAATGACCGCTGACGTCGACCTTGCGGCAGGGGAGCACCGCGTCCCCTGCACCGCCGACACGGTCGAAGCGCAGAAAGCCATTTGGCTCGATGCCTTTTACGATGAAGCCGATTTCATCCATGTGCGCGCTGATCATGAGCAGCGGCGCGGCTTGGCGTCCGTGCTTCGTCGCCGTGACGTTGCCGTAGTGGTCGGTTTCGACCTCGTCGACAAGACTTTCAAAGCGTCGCCGCGTGTAACGAACCACTGCCTGCTCGAAACCTGACACACCGTGCAAGCTCGAGAGATCGCGCAGGGTCTGCCTCAGCCCCTCTTTGATGCATTCGTTGGTACCGCTGCCGCTCATTTGCGCTTCCTCGCTGCTTTGGGAAATCATCACCAATTCGGAACTCGCCTGGCCACTTGTTGTCCCAAGCACGCCACGGATACAGAGCAGATGGAGTCAATGCACCGGAGACTCGCGAAATGATCTCAGCACACTGGGTGATCGCGGTGACCGGCGCTACAAAGCGACTAATAGCCACGTCGCAAATCCACTACATTCTTCAGCAACTGTCCGCTCAGGAAGCGCTCGATGTTTTCTGCGAGGATTGGAAACACCCGCTCCGCATAGTCTGTAGGATTTCCCGAAACATGCGGTGTTGCAATCACGTTCGGTATGTCCCAGAGCGGGCTGTCTTGGGGCCGCGGCTCCCGTTCGAACACCTCAAGCTTCGCACCGCGGATTGCACCCACTCGCCGGGCGTTGATCAGGCCGGTCTCAACGATGACGTTGCCCCCGGCGATGTTGATCAGAAATGCGTCGCGCCGCATGCATGCGAGCTCGGCCCCACCGATGAGATTCACCGTCTCAGACATCGCCGGCACGGCCACGACCAGTTGCCCCGTTTGTCACGGGTGCCATAGAGGGTATCGTCCATGTCTCTCACCATCGCGTCTCGGCAGTTCTGGTATGCGCGAGGGGCGCACCTCCGCGATGACCGCCTGATAGTTCTGATTGTAACAAGGTTTTGGGCTTTATTAGTGCATAAAGCCGCAGTTGGCGTTTAAATCCCGCATTCGAGAGTCTTTCTACGACGATTCCAACTGACGGGGCGTGTACCAGGCCGTTGGTGCGTGGATCAATAATTGGGGTGGGTTAAGCCAATGGGATCCGCAATAGCCATTGGCTGCCCTCATGCCCTTCAAACATCACGCCGCCCGCCGCCATCGCATCGGCAAGATGAAGTTCTAGGTCACGAACTGGCAGGAGTATGAGGCGGGCCTTCGCCGGCGAGGCAGCCTGACGCTGTGGATCACGCCCGAAGCTTTGGCGTCGTGGCAAGCGTCGAGCGAACGTGGCGTTGGTCGCCGCGGGTCAGCCTATGCCTATAACGTCAAGGAAATGCGCGATCGGGAAAAGGCCTCCGCCGAACATGCCGAACGCGCCTACCAGGCGGCGCACGGACGCCACAAAGGAGGAGCGACTATAGGCTGCGCGGCGGCGCTCTCATCCTCCCGCACCACTCTTTGCCACGTGGTCGTCCGTGCCGGGCGAACCTAGCACAAGAAATGTGCCGACGCGACGGCCACCGCCCCCCGCCAGCTTCAGCCTGTGCTGAGCCGCCCTCAAGGCGTGGCCTGGAAACGCCTCACCAGCGGAACCGGCTGCGCAGCGGCCAGCCTTGACCGCGTCTCGGTACAGGGCCGATCGCGACGCATGGGCCGGGACGGAGAAACGGGCACCCAGACCGAACAAAGAAACACGATCGGACACGAACGAGCTGACATCACGCTTGTCAATGTCATCCGTGGTGTAGATGGTTTTGCGGACGGCCTCGTGAAACGCGAAAAACGTGATGACGCGCTCCCAGTTTCGGCGCCAGGCTTGGGCGATAGCGGGGTATTTTTGGCGCCAGAACCCGGCTTCGAAGGCCTCGAGGGCGGCCCTTCCGGCCTCGGCGTCCTTGGCCCGGTAGATCGTGCGCAGCGCTGGCACTTGCAATAGGCTGATGAACATGGAGCTTTTGCGCCATAACATTTTGAACAAGCGAGGGGCGACATGCTCGCCGAACTCAGCGGCGGCGCGCCGGCCGAAGATTGTGCAGCGGCACCCGGGCGCACGCGGCAACGGAGGCTGTGGAGCTGCGCCGAGAAGCGCGCGTTGGTCGACCTGGCGAGCGCGGCGGGGTCGTCGATGACCGATGTCGGGCAAGCGTTCGACGTAGCTCCCTCCCAGCTCTTACGTGGCGTGGCCTGCCCCGATGGAGTGGTCCGGTTTCAGACTTAGTGCATGACGGGTCCGGGAGCTACGGTTTGGGTGGCCGGCGAAGCGGCTCCATTTGGCGGAGCCGGCCACTGCAAGACCTCTGGAGCTGGCGGCCGATAGCCCAGCGATGAATGCGGGGTTGAGCATTCGGAACTTCCTTCCGTCATGTGTCCGGCTTTCGACGAAGTCGTAGGACCAGACATGGTTGGGCGGCTCCGGCCGCAGGCGGATGCAAGACCCGTCATTGAGCCAGAGGCGTCCCTTCTTCGGTTGCTTTTGTGGGACCTTCAGCCCCTCCCGCCGCCAGATCCGTTCGACCCGCTTCACGTTTACGGCCCAGCCTGCATCGCGAAGCAGGGCCGTAATGCGTCGGTAGCCATAACGGCCATACTGCGAGGCGAACGCGACGATGTCCGCCGTCAGCGCATCCTCGTCAGGACGCCCACGAGGCACCTTCCGCTGGGTCGAACGATGCTGCCCGAGCACCCGACAGGCGAACCGCTCCGAGACGCGGAACTTCTGCCTGACGTGATCGATACAGCGACGGCGGCGGGCGGGGCTTAGAAGTTTCCCGAAGCAGCCTCTCTGAGGATCAGCTTCTCGAGCGTCAGGTCGGAGACGGCCTTTCGAAGCCGTTCGTTCTCCTTCTCCAGCTCCTTCAGCCTCTTCACCTGATCCGTCTTCAGCCCGCCGGTAGTAGGTGAACTGCGTCACGCCGATCGAGCGAACCGCCTCGGTCACCGGGTGGCCTTGCGATACCAAAACGTCGACTTACCGGAGCTTCGCGACAATCTCCTCAGGCTTGTGCTTCTTCTGGGGCATTCTTCTGTCCTCCAACTGGCTTGAAAGCCTACTTCAGGGAGGACCACTTTTCAGGGGGCAGACCACGCCCCAACGACCTTATCCGCTTTCTCGTCGTAAACGCGGCGGTATTGGCGTCAATCCGTTCCATGTCATGGTACCAATCAACGGATTTCCTTCGTGAGGGCGGAACTTTCCATCGATGTAACCTATGGCCATCCCCTTTCTGAAGGGTGATTCGTCGGGTAGAATTGCGTCAACCCAGCCAGTAGTGCTACCCTCCTCCGGCCCCTCAATAATTGTTCGCGTGGCGGACTTAGAGCTGGACGGCGTCGGCACGTTGATAAACTTAGAGTTCGCCAGGTTCAAATCCCAGATGCCGATAGCAGGGTTCTTTTCTTTCAGGGTGATCTCCGTGCTTTGAGTTTAAACCACTAAACTGCTTCAGGCATGACACAGTTCAGTGCAAGGATATTTGGTTTTAAGCGCATATTACTCACTGTCGCGTGCTAATAATTGACGCTGAATTTCACAATTTCACATTGCAACGTCTCGCTCTCTCCATATTTGTCGCAACATACGAAGAATCTGATTGCGCCCTCAAAATCGCCGCCCATTCATCCTTGGACAGACATTTAGATGACGAAGATATCCCTCGGCAGCTTTGAGAAGGCTTCACCACCATTATCCGTCACGCGGAAAGTCTCGCTGATGACATATCCAAATTCGTCATCGATCCAGTTGCCGAGCATCAGATGGAACGTCATATTCGGCTTGAGGACGGTCATGTCGCCCTCCTTCAGGCTGGCGGTGGGCTCGGTCCAATCGATGCCGACTGTATAACCGCAGCGTGATTCTTTCTCCAGCCCGCGGCTTCGCATGGCGAGATTGAACGCCACTGCCACATCGTTGCAGGTGGCACCCGTCCTTGCTGCCGCCAAAGCGGCTTCCAAACCTGCAACCTCGCCTTGGTGAACCCGCTTCAATCGGTCCGACGGTGTACCGATAGAGATCGTGCGCATGAGCGGTGAAGTATACTGATGTCGACTGCCGCTGAATTCGAGGTTGATCTGAGAGCCTTGGCTAAACGTATCCTCCGTCCAGCGAATATGGCAAGTGCCAGTCCGAGGTGTTGCACACAAGAAGAAGCCTGCTATGTCGGTGCTAGGTTTGCCACCCACACCTCGCGTTAGCGCGGCAATAATTTCCGCTGCGGCATCGGCTTCCCGCACGCCCGGCCGGATTACTTCCTGCGCGCGCAGCATGCCGGCATCGGAGTTGGCAGCAGCTTCCCGCATCAGAGCAATTTCAAGGTCGGATTTGACCCCGCGGATCCACGACACCGCGTTCGTGAAATCAACCATTCTCGCATTAGGCAGGCGAGTGTTGAATTTTTGGAACGTCGCGGCCGGCAGATAACTGATCTCAATGCCGACGGACTTGGCGCGATAGCCCCGTTCATCTAGGAAATCGATCATCACGTCGTATCCGTCCCGATGGGGATTGGCGATCAGATCTTCTGGATAGCCGGTGATTCTGCCGTTATCCATGAACATCTGGTGTTTGGCAGCGGGGCCGTCCATGCGGCGTGTGAAGAATGCCGGTTCTTCGTACCCGAGTTCCACGACCAACCCCTGGGGCACATAGGCTGATTTCGAGGTATACCCAGTGAGATATGTGATGTTCGATGGTGTCGTGACGATCGCAACTTCGATATTGCGGCGCTCCATTTCCGCTTTGACGGCGGCTAGCCTGCGGAGATATTCGCTGCGTGGGAATGTCTGGGGGGCTTTCGGTATCGTCATGAACTTCGCTCCATGGGTAGTGTCTGTGACTACGGCGTTGCTGTTTCGAAACTCTGGTGCTATCGCGCCAATAACCGATCTTGCTATGACCTCAAGGCCTCCAGGCAATATCGGACCGTCAGCTCGGTTGTGGGAACGAGGAGGCTATCGGAAGCTCCAAAGGTGGGAGTATGGACACCGGACTCATTGCCTGGCTCCTGGCTGCCGAACCAAAAATAGATGGACGGCACGCTCACAGCATAAAAGCCAAAATCATCGCTGCCACCGCCTGCCGTCGGGGATTTTTTGTCCGAGAAACAGTCTTGGCCGAAGGTTTCGGTGACAAGCCGCCGGAACCGGGCAACCATCTCGTGGTCATTGATCACCGGAGGCTCGCCAGAACGGCAATGAAATTCCGCTGTTCCGCGATGCATCACAGCAACCCCCTCGGCGATTTCTTGCACCCGTTGAACCAGCAGCGATCGGCGCTCGGCACTGCTTGTGCGAATGGTTCCTGTCATCGTGACCGCAGGGCAAATGATATTCGTTGCTTCGCCGCCGGCAATGGTGCCGATCGTCACGATTGCCCCGTCGTCGAACGGCATTTCCCGCGAAACGACTTTCTGAACTTCATTTATGAACGCACCCGCCATTGATATCGCGTCGACACCGGCATGGGGCTTGGCACCATGGGCCATGGTGCCAATTAGTTTGAGCTCGAACTCATCCGCAGATTTCGTGACGGCGCCTTCCCGGGCGCCGTACTTGCCGACTGGCAAGTCCGTCTTCACGTGAAAACCAATCGCTGCGTCAAAGCCTTCAAGTAGCCGCTCTTCCACCACGGTGCGTCCGCCGAGCGGCTCAGCCTCCTCGGCTGGCTGGAAGAAGACCCGCAATTTCCCGGAGAAGCTGTCTCGCATACGATTGAGTGCAAGCGCTGTTCCCAAGGCGATCGAGGCGTGCATGTCGTGACCGCAGGCATGCATCTTTCCCGGAACCTTCGATTGATAGCTTAGGTCATCGCGCGTTTCCTGGATCGGCAGAGCGTCTATATCGCCGCGCAAAGCAATTGAGCGACCCGTCCCCGGTGCCGAACCTTCGATGTCGATGTAAAGTCCGGTCCGATGAAAAGTTTTGGCGTCATGGAGACCGAACTTCTCAAGCGTCGCGCGAATCTTCTTTTGAGTTTTCCATTCCTCGTTAGATAGTTCCGGCTCTTGATGAATCGCATGCCGCATCTCTATCATTGCTTGCTCCTCCGCTACGGAAAGGAGGCTGTATTCGTTCGTCTTCATTTTACCTTCCTTAACTGTGAACCGAGCGTTGTAATGCGGCAATATTCGGCGCGAACACCCCGATCATGCCTCGGTCACAGCTCGCGTCATGAAACGCATCTGATCGAGCTACCCAAAACATACCCACGAGGCGCGCTCGCCGTCTTCTAAGCTTGGATCAGCCTATTGGCGCATGACCGACAGCAAGATTTCGCAGTCCAGAGCTAAGAGGGCTTCCACACAACGAAAACAATGATGCCCTGCCGATTATCGCTTACATGATTGGGCCGGTTCGCCGCAGGCACGCATTTTCAACCGCGTGCCTGCTGGCGCGCACCTCAATAACCCAAGTCCAAGTTAACCTCGCGCGTCATGGGCTTCCCTGCCGCAAACTCTGCCAAATTCTCGGTCCCCAACTGAATATTCCTGGCCAATACATCGTCGGCATTTGCGGCTTGGTCGTCGGAGCCAATTACGTTTGGCAGCTTGTTGACTCCTAGGCGCGACCACCCGCCGGCTGGAAAGGCTCTTCCAAACCCATAACTCCACCAGACATCCGCTGCGAAGCCGCGCAAACGGTCAGACGTGAGGGCCTCATAAAGCGGCTTCTCCTGGATCAACATCCCGCGCGAGATATTGATCAGAAAGGCCGACGGCTTCATGGCCCCCAGTTCAGCTTTACCGAAGAATTGATGGGTTTCTCGTGTGTTAGGCATTGCCAAAACCACATAGTCGCACTTCGACAGCATCGAATGCAGCTCGTCCATACCATACATTTCATCCACGTTTTCTACGGGCCGCTCCTTATTGCGTCGAACACCGAGCACCTCCATGTCGAAGCCCTTTGCGTGTTTGGCAATGCGCTTTCCGATCTCGCCGACGCCGATTACTCCGAGAGTGCGACCATTTAACATGGCCGATCGATGTTCATCCGCGTAGAGAGGGAAGAGGCGCTCACGGGCTCGCGACGCTTGATCCTTAAGTAGTGTCTTCTTCGCCAAGGCGAGCACGAACATCATTGCTTGCTCAGCAACGGCCACTGCATTCGCACCGCGAATATTGCCTAGTTTTACACCGCGCTGTTTAAATAAGCTTAGTGCCCCCATTTGACGCAGATCATCAACGCCGGAATGCAGCCACGAAAATACCTTTAGCTTTTCAGCGATTTCTAGAGCGCCATCGGGAACACTTAACGCGATGATTGCATCGGCATCCGGGGCCAAGTGCTTCACATCCGAATATGCACAGTCGAAGCGAGAAAGATATTCTCCCTCGGGTGCTACAACCTCGGTACCACGAGGCAGTGAACCCTTGATACAATCAATCTCATCTTGCGTCGCATACCACAAACAAAGAACTTTCATAATTTACCTCTTCCTAAAGATCTCGACCTTTTCTAAGACTTCGGACGCGAGCGCGGTCTGTCTCGGATCGAATAAAGCTACCGCTGGCTGGCTATTCGTCGACTGCATCTTCTGTGTGCAATGTGACGTATTGCAGCGCAAAGAGCACATTTCACGATGTATTTGGGCGCTCGCTTTCCCGAACAGAACGGAGGGCTTCGCCTATGGCCGTCAATTCGTCCTCGAGATGACTGCGTCGCAAGCGCCGCAGTGGAATGGCATCGATAAGGGCCTGAGTTATGCGGTTCGGCCGTCAGGGTTGCCGCGTCGGACGGCGCCATCTGAATGGGCCTAGGCCCCACAACTCTACACGGCCCAGACCCACGAATGAAAGGTTTAGTTTGTGGCCTCCGGAAGTGCGCCCTGCACCCGCGGTCTCGACCTCCACCAACTGACGTAAAGGGCCACGAGCCAGAGCGCCGGCGATAAGGGTAGTAGCGATGCGACGGCGGCGATCGTTGGATCGATCTCCCGGCGCATGTTTTCCCACATCTTGAGCGGCAGCGTGCGGATCGAAAACCCACTGACAAGTGAACTGATGACAACTTCATCGAAGGAATGGATGAACGCAAACACGGCGCCGCCAATAATGACGGGCCGGATCAGCGGCAGCGTCACCCTTTTGAAGGTCTGCAAGGCCCGGTATGGCCCGCGCCGATGGATGACCTCCGCTTTGTATAGGCCGTTGATCGTCTCGGCGAGAGCATTGTCATAGGAATCGCCCACGCTGCCGACAGAGGGCTCGATGCCCGCTTCGGCCAGGCGCTCTGTGTAGCGGATGCTGACAGATTGAGAGCCCCTGTCGGAGTGATGCACGAGGCCGCCGCGATGGATGGGCCGCCGTTCGTGCAGGGCCTGTTCGAGAGCGTCAAGGACAAAGCTCGCATGGGCGGTCCTGCTCACCCGCCAGCCGACGATGCGGCGGGCATAAGCATCGATGACGAAGGCCACGTAGACGAAGCCCGACCATCTGACATAGGTGAAGTCCGAGAGCCAGAGCCTGTTTGGCGCCGGAGCATGGAAGACACGGTTCACATGGTCACGCGAACATGGCGCGGCCTTGTCTTGCACGGTGGTGCGGACCGGTTTGCCGCGGACGACACCATGAAGGCCGAGGCCGGCCATCAGCCGCTCGACCGTGCAGCGAGCGACGGCGAAGCCTTCGCGCAGCATCTGACGCCAGACCTCCTCGCTCCGTAGACCTCGAAGTTCTCGGCGAAGACACGTTCGATCTCGGGCTTCAGCGTCAAGTCCCGCTTCGCCCGCGCCGACAGCCGGGAGGGATCGACGCGCTTGGCGACATGGTTGTGGTAGGTCGACGGGGCGATCGGCAGCACCTTGCAGATCGGCTCGACCCCATGCGCCTCGCGGTGATCGTCGATGAACGCGATCATCGTTTGAATGGGCGGTGGAGCTCCGCCTGGGCATGTGTGGATGCGCCCGTTATTGCAAGAGATTTTTCGAACGGTTCGGGTGCGTGATCGGGTGCGGTCATGTGTCAGGCCTCGAAAGCGCGGCCCTCATCATGGCCGCTGGCCGGTATGGCGATGCGCGGGACGGGGTCACATCAAAATAGCGAGCACGAAGCTCCTGCTCAGGCACTGACTTGCCCATCCGCGATCTTGTCGATCATTTGCCCTTACGTTTCGTCGACCTCCTCACACCCCCAACGCGCCGGAGCAGTTCCGCTTAACCTTTGCGTTCAAGCGGTTGCTGCTACCGGACCTCGGTAATCCTCTTGCTTCGTCATCATGGCCCAGATGCTGCGTGCCATCTTATTGGCCAGAGCGATCGCAACCAGCATGCGTGGCTTCCTTGCCAGCATTAGCGAAAGCCACAAATTAACCGGCGGCGCCGAACGGGCACTTGCCTTCAATACCGACATCGCGCCGATAAGCGGGTCCCTTCGCCGCCACCACGCCGTGTTCGGCGAAATGGCCGCGCACCGCGTTGATCAACTGGGTCCGCTGGCGCACCAGCAGATCGCGCGTACGGAACAACATTGCCCGAGCCTGCTGAGCCTCGCTCTTCACAACCACAAACCGCATGGTCGGCCGCGACGCCGCCTCGACAATCGCCTCCGCATCGGCGGCGGCGTTCTTCTGGCGCTTTACGAACGGCTTAACTTAAATGGGCGGGATCAGACGGACGATGTGACCGAAATTCTCGATCTCGCGGCCCCAGTCGTGGCCGTTGCGCAGGCCTCCATCGCCACGACGCAGCGCGGCTGAGCAGCGAGAAACGGCAAAAGCCGGTCACGCGAAAGCTTCTTCCTGAAAGTCACAGATCCGTCGGCGGGCGCTCCATGCAACTGGAACACCCGTTTTGCGAGGTCGACGTCAAGTCGCAAAAGAACGACACTGTTGACGCTGAGGCAATTGCCGAGGCGATGCTAACGTCTGACATGGATGCCCTCTCCTTGCCGTGATGTCTTTGCAGATCACCACCTTGGCACATTGCGATGCCGTCGGGAGGGGGCATCCACGCCATCATTAGCGCACCGTCGAACGGTCGATCCTCAGAGCCTGGCACGCCCGACGCTGGCTCACCCCATACACCTCGCAGGCATGAACCACCGCCTTCCGCTTCGCATCGGGCGTCACCATTAATGGGATGACCTGCCCCACCCTCCAGCCTCATCGTCGAGGTGTCCAATAGGAGGAATTGAGGATGATTCGAAACGAATCCGAGAATGCCGCGGTCTACGGTGTCGATCTCGGCAAGCGCCTGTTCCACGTCGTTGGCCTCGATCACCGCGGAGCGGTGGTTCGGCGCCTAAAGTTCCGGCGAGACAAGCTGCTCGCCTTCTTCGAATGCACGGCGCGCGTCACCGTCGGCATGGAAGCGTGCCCGGGCTCGCAGTGGCTGGCGCGCAAGCTAGAGGCGATGGGGCATCAGGTTTGCATCGTACCCGCGCAGTTCGTGAAGCCGTACGGTGACGCGACCGACGATGCGCTTCACGCAGGTGCGGACGACGGAGCAGGTTGACTTGCAGGCGCTTCACCGTATCCGGGATCAGTTCGTCTCGAGCCGGACCCGGCTCATCAACCAGGTGCGAGCATTCTGCCTCGAATACGGCATCGCGATCCGTCAAGGTGCTGGCGTATTCCGTCTCGATCTGCCTCGTGTGTTAGCCGATGAGACCAATGATCTCGCTCCGATGATGCGGCGTATGCTGGCCGAGCTCCTCGAAGACGTTGTCCGGCTTGATCAGCGGATCGCCGGCGTAACCAGAGGGATCGAGGGGCTAGCCGCCAGAGATGATCGTGCGCGCCGGCTGATGTCCATTCCCGGCATCGTGCCGCTTGGGGCCAGTGCGCTGCTAGCCGCCATAGGCGACGGCCGTCAGTTCAGAAGGGCGCGTGACCTGGCGGCATGGCTCGGCCTCGTTCCGCGAGAATACTCGACCGGCGGAAAGACAACACTCCTTGGAATCAGCAAACGCGGCAACCGCTACGTCCGGCGGCTGCTGATCCACGGGACACGCTCCTGCGTGACGCACCTCGACCGAACGAGGGATCGCCTCGGCGGTTGGCTCGACAGCCTGCAGGGCAGGATGCACCTTAACAAGGTTACCGTCGCGCTTGCGGCGAAGATCGCCCGGACGGCGTGCGTAATCATCACCAGGCCGGGCGCGCTCTACGAACGCAGGGATCCTGCTGTCGCTTGAGCGCGGCAGTCGGGCAGAAAGCGAGGCTCGGGAAGTGATGACGAAACAGTCGATCGGCGCATCGTAAGCTCTGTTCAAAAAGCCGTGCTTCTGCACGAACCATTTACTGAGAACCATGCGCGCGGATCTCATCATGCCCTGGCTGCAACAGCAGCCCGCTTGCAAGAGGCCGGATACATTTAGGCGGACTGCCGTCGTCAGAACGACCAGAGGGGCCTTGCCCGGGTGGGGCAGGTCATACATTTTTTGCGGCGACATCCTTCAGGATCGCGTTGTCGAGCATCTGCTCGGCAAGGAGCTTCTTCAGCCGGGCATTCTCGTCCTCAAGCGCCTTCAGCCGACGGGCGTCCGACACCTCCATGCCGCCGAACTTCGCCTTGAACTTGTAGAAGGTCGCTGCCGAGATACCGTGCTTGCGGCAGACATCCGCCGTCTTCGCGCCAGCCTCCTGCTCCTTCAGCATTCCAATGATCTGTTCCTCAGTGAACCGTGATGGTCGCACTGTCCGTCTCGTGATCGACGGACTCTACCCAAATCTGGAGGAAGTTCAGGGTCTCAGGTCACAACTCACGCTGGTCAGGCCACCGTTCCGGGCGTTTCGGTAGCTCATTGCGTGCTGTCTATAGCGCGACAAACAAGGTGAGAGCGCAACGACAATCAAGATGAGAATGCCGCAGGCTTGGAACGCAGGGAGGGCGTAGCCCGACCGGCGTTTCAAGCCTGCGGCGGCG
>NZ_JBSPKX010000189.1:0-466 GCF_053848045.1 Mesorhizobium sp. BHbdii
CAGCTTTCCGATCAACTACGCCACCACCGTTACCGTGCCGCTGGTCGGCGGTTAGTCAATACGAGCCTGGCGCGAGCGTCGGCGTTTCAGCCTGCATGGTCCAGCAGTCTTGTCGTGGTGTCACGGCGATGTTCGGAATTGGCGCGGTCGATGCCTTCCACCGTGATCGCGAAGGTTCCGTTCTCTATCCTTCCAATCCAGCCCTTGGCTTTCAGGTACCAGAGATGAAACTCAAGGTGTTCTCGTGGACAGCCTGACAAACGCTCGATTTCTGTATCGCCAATGCCGGGGTTGTTTACGTCTTGCCGGCGTTTGACATAGAGCAGCGAGAGCAATTTCGCCTGAATGGCCACATCACGCTCGATCGTTGTGCTGTTGCTGGCCTCTCCAACCAACTCCGTTCGCAGGCTCAAATGGTCTTTGTGCTGAATGTCGTATTGCGCGCGCTTGACAGGGTCCTTGAGAA
>NZ_JBSPKX010000190.1:0-465 GCF_053848045.1 Mesorhizobium sp. BHbdii
TCGACGCTGATCAAGATCCTCAGTGGCGTGCATGTGCATGATGGCGGCTCGATCGAAATCGACGGCAAGCCTGTCTCGTTTTCTTCACCGGCCCAGTCGCGCGATGCCGGCGTGGCGGTCGTCTACCAGGATCTGAGCCTGGTCGAGTCGCTGTCGGTCGCCGACAATCTGCTTTTGGGGCGAGAACCGAAGACGCGGCTCGGCTTCCTGAAAAAACGCCAGCTGGTGGCGCAGGCCGAAGCCTTCCTCAAATCGCAGAACATTCCGCTCGACGCCCGCGCCATGGTCGGCTCGCTGCCCTTCGCCTATCGCCAGATGACCGAGATCGCCAAGGCGCTGATGGGCGATGTCCGCCTGCTCATCCTCGACGAGCCGACCTCGGCGCTTACCGACGATGAGGAGAAGATCCTGTTCGAGGCGATCCGGGCGGTCGCCGCGCGGGGCGTCGGGGTGATCTACGTCACC
>NZ_JBSPKX010000191.1:0-465 GCF_053848045.1 Mesorhizobium sp. BHbdii
AGCGACACGAACTAGGGTTTTAACTATTTGAATGGACTTCGAGAGCGCTCGGCGTTGCGCCTCTAAAGCCACTCGAGGCTCTGGCCTTCAAGTTTGAGCACGCGATCCTGCGGTATTTCCAGGTTCGCGGCCTCGTCCTCGGTCACATCAAGCACGAAACGGAACAGGGTGCGCATGACGCCGCCATGCGTCACGCAGATCGTCTTGCGATCGATCTCGTCGAAGCAGGGTTTCACCCGTTCGAGCAGCATCTGGTAGCTCTCCGCACCGTCGCCGGGCGGCTGGAAGTTCCACTTGTCCCGCGCGCGTGACCGCTTGGCTCCGGGAGACTGCGTCTCCAACTCGGCAAAGGTAAAGCTCTGCCAGTCACCGAAATTGACTTCAATCAGTCTGGTATCGGTTCGATAGGCGAGCGGATCGACCTTCATCGCGGCGCGGATGCGTTCCATCGTTTCGCGCGTCCGC
>NZ_JBSPKX010000192.1:0-464 GCF_053848045.1 Mesorhizobium sp. BHbdii
GGATCGGCCGGCGCAAGCTGTTGCTGATTGGATCGGCGTCTTTCGGGTTGCTGTCACTGGTCGCCGCTTTTGCACGCAGTGCCGAAACGCTCATCCTGGCTCGGGCGCTTCTCGGCATAGCCGGCGCGACGATGGCGCCCTCGACGCTGTCCCTCATCAGCAACATGTTCCGTGACGACCGCCAGCGGACCTTTGCCGTAAGCGTCTGGGTTGCGAGTTTCTCGTTTGGCGGCGCGATCGGCCCTGTCATAGGTGGTCTGCTTCTGTCGCACTTCTGGTGGGGAGCCGTGTTTCTGGTGCCCATTCCGATTACGGCGCTTCTGCTGATGGTCGGACCCTTGTTGCTGCCCGAACACAAGGCCCCAAACGCCGGGCGGCTAGATATCCTGAGCGCTGGCTTGTCTCTGGCGGCTGTGTTGCCGATCGTTTTTGGCATCAAGCTCGTCGCCGAGGGCGGCAATCTC
>NZ_JBSPKX010000193.1:0-464 GCF_053848045.1 Mesorhizobium sp. BHbdii
GTCCGCTTAGGGTTCGGCGCCCCCCGGCCCTCCGCCATGGCTCCGGGCGCTCGAGTCCTTCGGACCGTCCACTGGACGTTTCGGATCTCCTGACGGCGGACCGGCAGTGAGTGGCCGCTTAGGCTTCAGCGTCTCCCGGCCCTTCGCTATGGCTCCGGGCGCTCGAGTCCTTCGGAACGTCCACTGGACGTTCCGATCCGCCTGACGGCGAACCGGACTCTCGCCCCCTAAAATCTTTGGCCAGGAGATAAAGCTCGACCGATTCACCACGCGAGGCCGGCGGCTTGACGTGGTGGACGGAGCGGAAATTCTTCTTGAGCATGGACAGCAGTTCGTTCTCGGCGCCGCCCTGGAAGGTCTTGGCGAGGAAATGGCCGCCCGGTTTCAGGACGGACAGCGCGAAATCTGCAGCCACCTCGCACAGATGCATGGTGCGGATGTGGTCGGTGCGCTTGTGGCCGGTG
>NZ_JBSPKX010000194.1:0-462 GCF_053848045.1 Mesorhizobium sp. BHbdii
GCCGGCGGCTGCGGCGTGTCGTAGACCACGGATACTTCCATCCTGATCCAGGTGTCAGCGGGGGAGGCGATGTTGGTGGTGATCGGCGCCAGCGCCACAAGCGCCGGCCCCGTGCCAGGCTGTTGCGCGGCAGCGGGTTCGGTGACCTTGCCCTCATTTTCAGGTGCGACCGGCACCGATGACGGTGCCCCGGCGCCCTTGAGATAGCCGCCGGACATCCAGCCCATGCCGATGGCGGCGGCCGTTACCACCAGCAGCATGGCGCCCTGGACCACAAGGGATGGACCCTTGCGAGGCTGGAGTTGTTCGACATTGGCCACGGCGCTTTGTTCTCCAATTCCTAGAACGGAAGAACCTGGTCGAGAACCTGCTGGCCGTAGGCCGGCTGCTGGATCTCGGTGATGCGGCCGCGCCCGCCATAGGAAATGCGCGCTTCGGCTATGCGTTCGTAAGGGATCGTGT
>NZ_JBSPKX010000195.1:0-462 GCF_053848045.1 Mesorhizobium sp. BHbdii
GGAAAACGTTCATCGAGGCGGTTTGCATGCCGACCGAGAAAGCGCTTCGTGGGGTGCTCCCCAGACTTCTTTCGTAAGGGACAAGGCTATTGTGTAGACGATCGGTAGAATCGCAGAAGTCAGCCCCGCCGCCATAGGCTAAATCACGGTGGGGCGGATTATTGCTCCAGGACTTGCCAACTCACGGAGGTCCGCAACTGGGCGGGATTCACCTTCGTGCCCTGTGCCAGGATGAGAAATCCGCGTCCCCTCGGCGAGGACGCTGGCCGGCGCTCGAAACAGGAACCGAACATGTCCCTCGCAGAAGCCAACCCCTTCGCCATCAGCCACGCATCCAGCCCTGATGGTCAGCATCGTCATCTCCCGCCCCGGCGGTGGCGCCCTCGCGGTGATGCTGGCGGAGGAGTACGACCGGAACGCCTTTTAGATCGTCCATAAAATTGACAAGCCCGCGTGCGGCCT
>NZ_JBSPKX010000196.1:0-462 GCF_053848045.1 Mesorhizobium sp. BHbdii
TATGCTCCCTGAGCATCTCAGTCAGGAGCTGTGGCATGCCTCTATCCGCCGACTCCCCTCTCTACCCCGCCATCAAGGATATCGTCAACGCGGCGGCTGGCGCCAATCCCTTCGATGCGGTCAAGGCCGTCTTGAGGGATTATACCAACCGCTTCCATGCGCTCGGCGGACTGGTTCACGAGGAGGATGACGACGAGCTCTTGCTGCATGCCAGCCCGGAGCTGACGATCTACCACATCACGCTTTCGCCCGGGGTGCAGTATCCGCCGCATAACCATCTGATGGACGCCCTGATCGGCATCTATTGGGGCGGCGAGACCAATTTCATCTACCCACTCGCCGGCGAGAGGGTCGACGAGCCGGAGCGGCAGGATTTTTCAGCGCCCGCGCTGGTGCACATGTCTGCCAACACCATCCACTCGGTCGCCAATACCGGCAGTGCCCGCTCCGGCGCCCTGCATG
>NZ_JBSPKX010000197.1:0-462 GCF_053848045.1 Mesorhizobium sp. BHbdii
GCATTCATGCCGCAATTGGTTTTGGCGTGTCCGCAAGCATACGTCAGGCCCTGTTAATTTCGCCGGCCGGCACGATATGATGCCGAGGCGGAAACGCGAAAAAGAGACCATGCACGACAACTGGCTGGAAACGATCGGCGTTGGGGTTGAGTCGCGAAGGATTGCCGCGGGGCTGACCCATTATGTACCCGCATCCATCAACCATCGGCTTGGGATCCACATCGGAGCGCCGGTCAACGCCTCGTGCCATTGCGATGGAAAACATCACCGCCGGGTCCAGTCGGACGGCGACATCGATATTGTCCCCGCCGGGCTCGATGGCCACTGGAAGGATGACGCGGACTGCACCATCCTGCGGCTGTGGGTCAGTCCGGCGCTGGTTCGGCGCGCTGCCGAGGACCTTGATATCGATCCGGACAGGGTCGTCGTCAATCCGCAGTTCCAGCGCCGCGATGCCAGGAT
>NZ_JBSPKX010000198.1:0-461 GCF_053848045.1 Mesorhizobium sp. BHbdii
TTGCGGACCTTGCAGCAGGCGGAATGCGATCTCGCGTTCGAGCATGGGCGCGAGCACCGGAATTTCGGCCGGACGGTCGAGCAGCCGCAGCATACGGCGCCAGGCATCGAGCAACTCGTCATCCGCCCGATTGGTTACGAAGCTGTCGCCGTCGACCGCCGGTCTGTGGTCGATAAGCAGGCCGGCGATCAGCTCGATATCGATGGCGAAGGCGAGAGCCATGTAGGGACGGGCGCTGCTCGCCTCTATCAGCTGGCTGGTGGCGGGCGCCTCCACCGCATAGACGAAATAGCTACCGGCGCTGTAGGCAAGCGTACGGTCGCCGACCAGCACCGTTTTGGTCCCCTGCAGGACCAACAGCGCGGTCGGTTGACAGAGTTCGGGCAGGGGCGATGTCGGAACCTCGCTACGGCCGATCGTAACGCGCGGGATGGCTGTTTTCGTCCGCCGCCCGTGCGCAT
>NZ_JBSPKX010000019.1:0-16280 GCF_053848045.1 Mesorhizobium sp. BHbdii
GGCCCGGACAGGCTCTCCTGAACGAGCCAACCTGCCGGCAACAACCGAAACCCTATGAGGGCAACCAGAGCCGGCGCCAGGAAGAGGAGCGGCGCTATGGCCGCTCTCCATTTTGAAAGTCGACTGGTTATGCGTGCAGCCCTTACAATTTGTCCCTCAGAAACCGCTTCCACCGCCATCTCTTAATCCTTGATGCGCTTGAAACTGCGCTCGAGTTCACGTTGAAGCTGCGGAAACGTCTGGGCAGCGTCACTTCCATTGCGGATATCGCTCCACGCACGCGTGACCAGCTCCTCCAATTGAAGATATCCAAGGGTACGCGGTCGCCGGATTGCCGTGTTCGCCAGCTCATAGCGGATCAAAGTATCAACACCCTTTAGGTTGGGATTTTGCTGCGGAATGCGACTCAGCACTTCGGCGTTTGCTTCTATGTTCGCGGATAGATTGCTTCCGTAAGTGGCGAGTACGGCCCCATCTTTGTCCAAGCCCGCGTAGTTCAGGAATTTCAGAGCCAGGTCGGCTTTCGTTGTGTCCGCGGCGACCCCCAGATGCCATGATTCAGAAGGCGTCACGGCCTTGCCACCGGCGAAATACGGATGAGGCGCTGCTGCGTAGTCAAGACCATCAACCTTGTTGAATTCGGCGATATCCCGGGGGCCGCCAACAAGAAATGCAAGCCGGCCGGATTTGAACAGGTCGATCAACTCTTGGAAGGTCGGACCACGCGGAGCCACTCCATCGGCGAAGATACTCCCATACCATTTTCCTGCCTGCAGCCAAGCATCGTTGGCCACGTCTACGGTCAGCAGGTCGTCACCCTTGACGCCTGGCCCACCGCCAAGCGACTCCGGTAGGATCTGTAGCTGGTAGTAGCGATCAACTTGCTCGAACCCGAAGCCCCACTCGGCTCCGGCGGCCTGCACCTTCTTGGCAAGCTCGATGGTCTTTTCCCAGGTCATACGCGCGTCGGGCGAGACACCCGGTGCTTCAACGCCGGCCTTGGCCAGAAGCTTTTTGTTGAAGAACAGGAGTTGCGATGACTCCCGCATCGGCATCGACAGCATCTTTCCATTGTAGGTAGCGCCCTGCTCATCGCTGGGGAACACTAGGCCTTTACTTTTTTCTGCGAAGGTACTCGTCAAGTCTGCCAAAATGCCCGCCTTGGAGAACGTCGGGACATAAGTCGGATCCACGAGGAAGACATCGATTCCGGAATTCCCTGTCCGGAAGCGCTGGATTATCGTGTTCTGATAGTCGGCAAACGGCACACCCTCGAAGGAAACCTTTACCCCAGACATCATTTCGAAGGCATCGAAGAGCCCCTTAAACTGGGCTCCGTCTCCGTAGCCAAAGAACCGCAACTGCTTGTCCTGCGCCCTGGCCGGCAATGATCCAAGCAGCGGCAGCGACGACGCCCCCAACAAACCGGTCATGAAGCCGCGCCGCCCCAGGCGATATCCCACTATGCTCATCTTGTTTCCTCCCGTTCGTTCTGCGGACCCGCAATGGAACCGCTCTCTTAACTTCAACGCATTACGCTACGTCCTAAGATTCCCAACCACCCAAGCCGTGTGATGGCAAAGACTCGGCTTGAGGAGACCGCATGATTCAGGCCGGTAGAACTCGACTTCATATTCGGCTCGCGGATATCATTCGCTCTCGTTATGCTGGCATTAGTATCAATCCGGGAACGTCAGCGCCGCCACTGTGTACCCCTCCAGCGCAACTATGTCGGATGTCGTCTTTGCCATTGCGGGCGGAGCGGAGGCCGTAGTGTGGTCCACCCATACCTTCTGCCCGCCGCCGGAGCCTGGGACATGGACTTTTGCTGGGTGCTGGCTCTTATTCACCAGCAGGAGGCGCCGCTCGCCACCTTTGGTGACGACTGGCATTGCGTAAACATAGTGGTGGTTCTGGCCCTGTTCCAGGGCGACGATCCTATCGCCGGGGCTAAAGTTGTCATGTAGCAGTTGGAGCACCCGAAACCGTGGATTTGGTTCGCCAGTGCTCCAGTCAAGTAGAGAGATGGAGTGCTGACGAGGCTCACCTGCTAGAAGCATCGAGGCATGAACGACGTCGATCCCCATCCGGCTGAGTTCGCCGAACAAATACGCGTACAACGCTCCGGAGAGATACCAGTGCGAATCAGGAACTGACTGTGGCGCGTCGACCGTCGGAGGCCATGGAGGGTCTCTGTGCCATGCGCCAATCTCGCTTGTCATCGTGCGAGTCTCAGGAGATAGCCTGGAACGAATGTTCTCCACGTAGCTAACGGTGGCCAAGAAGCTATCGGCCTGGGCGAAGAACGTGTAACCTTGAATTTCTGGCGTCTCTTCAGGGGTTGGCGCGGCATAAAAATGATACGAAATGTAATCTAGCGGGATGCCCGGCTCATGGTTGTTGCGATCAAGAAAATACTCAAAGAAGCGTGATTTGAGGTGTGGATTCAGGTGTACCCTCGACAGCGCCATGCCGACAAATTTTAGATCGGGTTGCACCTTCCGCATCGCCATGACTACTTGATCATACAACTTCGTATAGATCTCCGGTGCCATGTAGTGCTCCCAATCGACCTCGTTTAGGACCTCCCAGAAGGGGACCGAGTAGTAATGTCCGGAATCATGTCGTGTACCTATTTCATCGACAAAGCCGCCCTGGGTGTACCAACTGAGAAGCCTTGCGTAGTAGTCGGCGATCTCCTTGAAGGTCGGATCTCGAGGTTCGGTGCCTTGCGTGTAGCTGTATGTGGCCTCGGCAGGGTCGGCCGGGTATCCTACGGGCTTGGCCGTTCTCCACATCCATTGTGGCATGGTGCTGAAGTTTAAGACGACTGGGTGTCCGTTTGTGGCCTCGAAGAAGTCTATCGTCATCGGATCAATCAGAGAGAAATCCCACGAAGTCGCCGTGTTCGTTGGCGGCTCAAGTTCGGCCACCGCCAGCTTAGGATACGGTAGCCATGGGATATAGCGAACGTAATCGGTGCCAAGTTCGCGCAGGGCCTTGTATGCATTCTCTCCAATGATGTTTCCGGGGCGGAAGAACGGGTTCACGGCGACCTGCAGTGATGGCGTTGTTTTCGAGACTCGTTCCGTGGTGTCCCAATTAGCTGAGACAGTGGTGAATGTGTCCATGGGATATTCCTTCGGGGATACTATCGATTGGTGTTTCGTCGGGATGCCGGCTGGATGGACGATCGTGTCCGTCCCAGCGGCTGTCTCAGCGACCGCGGTCGCGTTGGCGAGGAGAGCGATGCATGGCGTTTCGTTCCGGATACTTCACTTCCGCAGTTCAAGGATACCTGCAATAGCTCTTGCTCATCGAACCCCAAGCTCGACCTAGGGCTGATAGTCGTCGGCTGGGTGACTCGCAGGGGCTTAACTTGCTTCAGGTCCAGATTATTCATCTTGTGGCCGTACGACTTGGGTACTCGCGGTTTTGCTCATCCTGTCGCGCCCATATGGTGAAGTCCAGGCCATACTCTTGATACTCATTATTAGATATCGTAATGGTATGGTGTGCAGGCCCGCGGTCACGCCAGCAATTGCACGCCGCAGGGTCGTGGACCGGAACGCATGGCGGCCATGAGGGCCTAGGCAGACAGGGCGACGGCGCACGTCCAGTCAGCAACCAGTCTTCGCCAATCTGCCGCGATGTCTGGTCGGAAGCCTCGAATGGAGGGCATTATTGGCAAGTGCTTTCCGATCTCGGCACCAACACGGTGGTCGCCTCGATCTGGTTGATGTGTGTCACGTGCACCCCCGCCTCCAAGGGCTCACAGATCGAATTGTAACACCAGACACATGCTCGTCTGGGCGAGACCGATTTCAAGTCCAGGGCATGATAGCGATAATGAACATCAGATATCTTGATACAGAGGACGTGAGCCGGTGGAGTTGGAATGGGTGACGACCTTTATCGCGGTGGTAGAACACCAGGGGTTCGCCCGCGCCGCCGACGTACTGCACCGCTCGCAGCCGACAGTGAGCAATCACGTCGCATCGCTCGAACGTGAATTGGGAGCACCGCTGCTGCAGCGCTATCGCCGCCCGGTCGCACTGACGGAGGCAGGGGCGGCTTTCCTCCCCCATGGCCGAGCGTTAGTTCGAGAGATTGAGACCGCTCGTAGTACGGTCGCGGATGTCACCGGTCTGCGCTCTGGTTCAGTCACACTGGGTGCCTACGCCAGCGCTGCGGCCGGCTACGTTCCTGGCCTACTCAGGAGTTTCACGAAGCGATATCCCGGGATCACTGTTCGACTCGTGGAGTCACGCGCCGACGACCTTGCGCAAGCAGCGCTCACCGGTCAAGTCGAGATCTTTCTACGCCCAACCACGCCCCCCCTGTCGATGGTGACATTCGCGTATCAACTGTTGTGGCGGGAGCGATACAAAGTGGTATTACATCACGAGCATCCGTTGGCCGCACACGCAGGCCCCGTTGCGATAGACGAGCTTGCCAACCTGCCGCTCATAATGACCGGGCATGGCGAGCTAGCCAGCGCTCACCACCCCCTCTGGCGTAGTCTCGATCGCTACCCGGACCCCGCGTACGAGGTCACTCACCCCCAGTCTTTGATTGAACTCGTTCGAGCAGGTCTCGGCGTTGGCGTGACAAACGAAGTCGCACTGAACGTATCGGCTGTCGATGGCTTGGAGATCCGGGATATCAGCGCCGATGCAGCTCAGCGGAATGTAGCTGTCTGGTGGCTGACTGGATGCGTGCAGTCGCCTGCTGCGCGGGCCCTTGTCGCCGCCATGCGTTCCGGTCCACGACCCTGCGGCGTGCAACCGCTGACGTGACCGCGGCCACACAGCTCATACCATCACGTTATCTAATAATGAGTATCAAGACTATGGGCTGGACCTCACCATGTACGCGCGACAGGATGAGCAGAACCACGGCTACCCAAGTCGTACGGCTGGCGACGTCCGCGGCCCCTGCGGCTATGGCGGCGTGGTTGAAACTCGGCAGCGTCGAGGCGCGTGCTTTGTGGTTGCGGACGAGATGAAACAAGTGAACCTCTGGGAAAAGTTTGCAACATGGCTGTAACGGTACTCGAACCATCCCATCATGCACGGGCGGCAGCTGGGATCATAAAGCGCGTCGAGGCGCGGCTCGTCCGCATGCCCCTTCAGGTGACGACATCTTTCGCGACGCGCGCGATAAATACCAGGGACTACGTGCTGGTGAAGGTAATCTCGGAGGACGGCATCGGCCTCGGTTACACCTACGCCGGCAGCTCGGCTGGTTCGATTGCGCTGGAGGCCGTGACCACGCTGCTCGGTCCCTTGATTGTGGGCAAGTCCTCCCTGATGGTTGAAGGTATCTGGGAGAGAATGTACCGGGATGCGCTGCTGCACGGCCGTACGGGCGCCGTCATGCGCGCACTGAGCGCCATCGACATCGCCTTGTGGGACCACAACGCCCGCGTCGCCGGCCTACCCCTGTGGCAGTTCCTTGGTTCCTACACGGACGGCTTCGTGGATTGCTATGCAAGCGGCGGCTACTATCGGGCGGGCAAATCGCCGGAGCAATTGGCTGACGAACTCGCCGGATATGTCGAACAGGGCTTCAAAGCCGTGAAGATGAAGGTCGGGCTGCTGAGCTTGGAGGAGGAAGAGCGTCGTATCGCGGCCGCGCGCCGGCGCATCGGGCCGGACATCCGGCTCTTTCTCGATGCCAACAACGCGTGGCGCGATCTCTTTACCGCCCTGCCCTTCATCCGCCGATTCGAGCCGTTCAGTCCCGACTGGATCGAGGAACCGTTCAGCCCCGACGACATCGAAAGCCATGCACGCCTCGTCGCTTCCACCACGATTCCGGTGGCGACAGGGGAGATCGAGGCCGGGCGCTGGCGTTTCCGCGCGCTGCTCGACGCTCGCGCGGCTCATGCGCTTCAGGCTGATGCGCTGGTCTGTGGCGGGATCACGGAGTGGCGCCGCATCTGCGGCATAGCATCGTCATATGGCGTTCCAGTTTATCCGCATGCGTGGCACGACATTCACGCCCATCTGGCCGCCTCCCAGCCGAACTCGGCGCTTGCCGAGTATTTCGTGGACCAGCAGATCACCTGCACGCAACCCCTGTTCGATCGTGAGTTGACACCGCAGGGCGGGCGGATCGCCCTGCCCTCCGAGGCGGGTCTGGCGTTCTCCTTCAATGACGATACGCTCAACCGTCACAGTGCCTCCGGCTGGCAGACGGTGTCGTGATGCTTCCAAAAAAAAGGAAGGTGCTGGTCACCGGAGCGGGCGGTGCCTTGGGTTCCCTATTGGTCCGCGCCTTGCGCGACCGCTACGAGCTCCGGGTCACGACACGCGAAGGGCGGGACGACGATCTGTTCGACGGGCTTGACGTGCGTTACGCATCGCTCACCGATCTGGACACGATGGAGGCCCTCTGCACAGGGATCGATACCGTCATTCATCTGGGCGGGCGATCGCTGGAGGACAGTTGGGAGGAGATCCGGACCTCCAATGTCGAGGGAACGTATTGTGTTTTCGAGGCCGCCCGGCTCAAGGCCGTGCGCCGAGTCGTCTATGCCAGCAGCCATCATGTCGGCGGGTTCCTTCCCCGCGCACGCATAACAGGCGCGACGGATGAATTGAGGCCCGACAGCCTCTATGCGGTGTCCAAGGTGTTCGGCGAGGCGCTCGGGCGCCTATACGCCGATAAGCACGGACTGAGCGTGATCTGCCAACGGATCGGCGTATGCCGCCCGGCCCCGCCGAACCACCGCTCCCTTTGGTCCTGGCTCAGCGAACCGGATTTCGTCCATTTGACCGAACGGTGCATCGAGGCCGAAGACGTGCACTTTCACATCGTCTACGGCGTCTCGAACAACACGCGCAGGCAATGGGACGATGCCGGCGCTCGCGCCATCGGCTTCTGTCCCAAGGACGACGCGGAGAGCTTCGTGCCGCAAATGCAGGGGCGGCTGGACGAGCCCGCGTTCGAGGCCCGTTTCCAGGGTGGCGCTTTCTGCGCCGACGGGTTCGACGGCGATCCGACCCGTCTCGACTGATTTCAGGATTCATTCTGATGTTCGCACCACCGCCGCAGATCGAAGCACGGGTGTTCGCCCGCGTGCCAGATGCGCTCCGGATCAGAGGACGCGCATCGCGATGGGCGCAGACACACCGGCCCGGCGCGGTCACGGACTGCTTCCTCGAAGGCCCGTCCTTCGATCGCAACGGCAATCTCTACATGGTCGATGTGGCCTGGGGACGGATATTGAGGATGTCACGGGCTGGCGATTTCAGCATCGTCACGGAATATGACGGCTCACCCAACGGCCTCAAGATCCATGCGGACGGTTGTATTTTCATCGCGGACTTCGCGAAAGGCCTGCTCCAACTCGACCCCGGCACCGGCAAGGTCAGCACCGTTCTCGAAGGTTACCAGGGCAAGCCATTCCATGGCCTAAACGACCTCTACTTCTCATGCAATGGAGATCTCTATTTTACCGACCAAGGCTTGAGCGGGCTGCACGACCCGTTCGGGCGGCTGTTCCGGCTGCGCGCGGATGGGCAGCTGAATGTCGTATTGGACAGGGTGCCGAGCCCCAACGGCCTCGTTCTCGACCGCAGCGAGACCACCATCTTCCTTAACGCGACTCGCGACAACGCTGTTTGGCGGGTGCCGATGCAGTCTGACGGCACTGCCTATAAGGTCGGTGCGTTCGTCCGGCTGACAGGTGGCATGGGGCCGGACGGTCTGGCCATGGATGCAGAAGGCGCCCTCGCCGTCGCCCATATTGGGCTGGGCTGCGTATGGCTGTTCAACACGCTTGGCGAGCCGCTGTTGCGCATCAATTCGCCAGTCGGGCGCATGACTACCAACATCGCCTTCGGCGGCGAGGGCAACAGGACGCTCTTCATCACCGAATCCGAGAGCGGGTGCATCCTTGCGGCGGAATTGGAAGTCCCCGGCCATCCGATGTTCTCTCAATCATAGGCAAGGCAAGTTTCATGGATTTGGGTATTGCGGGGAAGACGGCTCTCGTGCTGGGGGCAGGCGGCGGACTGGGGGGCGCCATAGCGCGGGCGCTCGCACGCGAAGGTGCACAGATCGCGTGCGGTGATATCGGCAAGGAAGCAGCCCAGGCGACTGTCGAGGCGATCCGCGCGAATGGCGGAGAAGCGACGGCCGTCGTGTGGGATCTCGCCGACCGGGACGCCATACCCCGCGTCCTTAGCGAAGCGGCGGGAACGTTTGGCCCGATTGATATCCTGGTCAACAATACGGGCGGCCCGCCGCCGACGCCTGCTTCCGGGCAGGATGCCTCGGCATGGCTGAAGCACTTCGAGGCCATGGTGCTTTCGGTGATCGCCCTTACCGACGCCGTCCTGCCCGGCATGCGCGATTGCCAGTGGGGCCGCGTGATCACCTCGACGTCCTCGGGAGTCCTGGCGCCGATAGCCAATCTGGGTTTGTCGAATGCGTTGAGACTGTCGCTCGTAGGCTGGTCGAAGACACTGGCCCGCGAGGTCGGTCTCGATGGCATCACCTGCAACGTGGTTGTGCCGGGACGGATCGCAACCCAGCGCATAAAGTTCCTCGATGAACAGAAGGCCAAACGCGAGGATCGGGACGTGGAAAGCGTCAGCAGCGAAAGTACGGCTTCTATACCGCTCGGGCGCTACGGCGCCCCTGAAGAATACGCCGATGTTGTCGCCTTCCTGGCGAGTCGGCGCGCATCTTACATCACCGGCAGCGTCGTCCGTGTAGACGGCGGCCTCATCCAGAGCATTTGATGGAGACCTACATGGCACTCAGCGATCAGGACATCGAAGCCCTCAAAGGCATATCAACAGCAACAATCACAACCATCCTGCTCAAAAGAGGCCTCAGGAACATCTGGATGCGGGGCACGAAACCCCTGCAGCCCGGCCAGCCGCGGATCGTCGGTCCTGCGTTCACGCTGCGCTTCGTGCCGGCGCGCGAGGATCTCGCCACGCCGGCCTCCTGGGCTTCTCCAATCTCGACGCGTGCGGCGATCGAGGACATGCCGGCCGGATGCGTCGTGGTCGTGGATGCCATGGGCGTGATCGATGCCGGGATCTTCGGCGATATATTGTGCGCGCGCATGGTCAAGCGTGGCGTCGCTGCTCTGGTGACCGATGGCGTGATGCGCGACGTTGGAGGCGTCCTCGGCACTGGTCTGCCGGTCTGGTGCAACGGCTACGCTGCGCCGCCTTCGGTGGCGGGACTGACCTTCGTAGCCTGGCAGCAGCCGGTGGGCTGCGGCGGTGTGGCCGTATTCCCTGACGACGTGATCGTCGTCGATCAGGACGGAGCGGTCGTGGTTCCTCAGGCGATGGTCGATACCGTGCTCACTGAGGGGCCCGAGCAGGAACGATTGGAAGCCTGGATCATAAGCGAGGTGGAAAAGGGCGTTCCGCTTCCCGGGCTTTATCCGATGAATGAAGAAACGCAGCAGCGCTACAAAAATTCGTGAGGCGCCGCTTTCAAATCAAGGCCACGTTCAAATCACGTGTTGTCGCTTGGGTCAGAAACACCAAGACTCGCAACAGCGAGATGATCCGTGAGTTTTCGGCAAACAGCAAAGCGAGGCCAAAAGCGATTGCCGTCTGCAAGGGCACAGTTACCGCGACAAAGGTTAGTGTGGCTTGGAGCGTTTTGGCAAACGTAGGCGACGCGAAAAGAAATATGAAATTATCGAGCCCGGCGAACTCGCCGTTCGGCCCGGACAGGCTTTTCTGAACGAGCCAACCTGCCGGCAACAACCGAAACCCTATGAGGGCAACCAGAGCCGGCGCCAGGAAGAGGAGCGGCGCTATGGCCGCTCTCCGCTCTCCATCTTGAAAGTCGACTGGTATGCGTGCAGCCCTTACGATTTGTCCCTCAGAAACCGCTTCCACCGCCATCTCTTAATCCTTGATGCGCTTGAAACTTCGCTCGAGTTCACGTTGAAGCTGCGGAAACGTCTGGGCAGCGTCATTTCCGTTGCGGATGTCGCTCCACGCACGCGTGACCAGTTCCTCCAATTGGAGATATCCAAGGGTACGCGGTCGCCGGATTGCCGTGTTCGCCAGCTCATAGCGGATCAAAGTATCAACACCCTTTAGGTTGGGATTTTGCTGAGGAATGCGGCTGAGCACTTCGGCGTTTGCTTCGATGTTCGCGGATAGATTGCTTCCGACAGTGGCGGCTACCGCCCCGTCTTTGTCCAAGCCCGCGTAGTTCAGGAATTTCAGAGCCTGGTCGGCGTTCGTGGTGTCAGCGGCCATTCCCAGATGGAATGATTCAGAAGGCGTTACTGCCTTGCCGCCGGCAAAATAGGAGTGCGGCGCCGCTGCATAGTCAAGACCATCGACCTTGTTGAATTCGGGGATATCCCGGGGGCCGCCAACAAGAAATGCAAGACGGCCGGCTTTGAACAGGTCGCGCATCTCCTGGCTGGTGGTCGGACCACGCGAAGAGACGCCATCGGCGAAGATGCTCCCATACCATTTTCCTGCCTGCAGCCAAGCATCGTTGGCCACGTCTACGGTCAGCAAATCGTCACCCTTGACGCCTGAACCCCCGCCGAGCGATTCCGGAATGACCTGTAGCTGGTAGTAGCGATAGGGTTGCTCGTTGGCGCAGGCGTCAACCAGGGCGGGCTTCAGCTCAGCATCGGTCACGCCGAGCCCGGCAGGATATTGAGTGATGCCGACGCGCACGACGGCCTTGCCGACATGGCTGCCGAACAAGGGTTAACGCCTCGTCCGGCGTGCTCGGGCGGGGAAGCAACACCACCCGATCGCCGGATCGAACGGTGACGGCAAGCGGATCGGGCGAGCCCGCCTCGGCGATGAATCGTTCGACGAACGTCGGCTTCAAGCCGGTATCGGCGCATTGCTGGATAAGGGCGGCATCGACCATGAGAGACCTCCTGTTCAGCGGTTGAAGGCGAAAACGAGCGGCAGCCCGAAGAGCCGCGCCCAGGCGATCGTGCTGGCGTGCTGGATGGCGACGATCGAGTTGCCGGCGGTCCACCAGCCATTGCCGACCGCGACGATCACGTCCGGCCTGTGCAACATCGACTGCAGGACCGGCCACACCACGAGCTGCTCGTAGCAGATGAGCGGCGCAATCCGCCGGCCGGCGAGCTCGACAACGGGATTGGCGAAGAGATGCGCCCTCGCGCCGCCGCCCTGCCCCATTAACCGGCGCCAGGGCTGCCACATCGAGACCGGGACCGGCATCCGCTCGCGATAGAGGACGCCGGCCTCCTGCTCGGAGATCTCGACCAGGGCATTGTCGTAGCCGCGCGGATCAATGACGGCAGCGCCCGCGATCACCGTGACGCCGCTGCCGCTGAGCGCTTCGCGCCAAAGCCGTTCGAGACTCGGCGTCCAGAACCCGAGCGCGCTCTCGGGGAGCACGACCTTTTCGACGCCGTGCTGGTCGGTTGGCATGACTGTGGCAATGAGCTCATGCTGCCGCTCGAGTGTCCTGTCGCGACCGAGGCTTTGGCCCATTTCCAGGTCAACGCCACGGAAACCATCAGGCAAAGGTGGCTCTGTCCAGAATGCGGCGGACCACAGCCAAAACCCTGCCGAGGCGATCGCCGCGGCCGGCCACAATTTCGTCGTCATGACGAGCAGGCCGGCCGCGGCGGCCGCTAGTCCCACCCATCCCCATCCGGGAAACAACACGCCGGCGGCCGTCAGCGGATGCGCCCAGCCGACGATCCCGAAGGGCGGCACCGCCATCAGCATAGCCGCAATCCCGAACCGCACTGCCTTCCCCCTTCCCGGACGCTTCGTCCAGAGGGCCGTATGGACGGCGATGAAGGACAGCGAGGCCGCGAACCAAAGGAGCAGACCTGGCCACAGATCCGAACCGTAGAAATTGGCGACGCCCTGCGGCAGGCCGCGTGAGGCCGCCAGGAAGTAGGCCGCCGAGACGAGTGTTGCGACAATGCGGTTGCGCGCCAATGCCCACAGCGCCGGAAACAGCGTTGCCAGCGGCAGCGTCAGCGGATCGCCGCTCCAGGCAATGCCGCCACAGATGACTGCAACCGCGATCAGCACTGCTCGGTGCGCCACATCATGGCTCGAAGGTGAGGAGCGGTCGCGCGCGGCCGAGCAGCCCGCTGGCAGGGATCGGCCCGAAATATCTCGAATCATAGGAACCTGCGAAATCGGAGTGAAGGAAGAGAAAGCCGGACGGAACCTGACCGCCGGCGAAGGGCGTGAGCGCGCTGCCCGCGGCGTCGCCTGGCTGAACATCGGAATTTGGAAGCGGCAGGCCGTCGATCGAGACGCCGACGCCGATCGCGATTCGCTGTCCCTCCGTCGCGACGACGGTCTTGATCAACGGACTGAACCCGCCGGGGCATAGCCCACGGCCGAGGTAACCGCGCTCACGCGCCATCCGGAACGCCGTGGTATCGGGCGGACAGATGAAGACGAGGTCGCCAGCTGCCGCGGGCCGCTCGAGCGGTTCGATACGCCAGAGGCCAAGCGGCGAGCAGCGTCCGTCGAAAGACTTCAGACTGCGCCAGACCTGAAGATGGATGTCCTGCACAAGATCCTGCCGCTCGGCGGGATCGGATTCATATGCTGCCGCCAGCCTCGCCAGCGCGCCGTCCAGCAGCTCCACCGCCAGCGTGTAGCGTTGATCGACGTCTTCCGGCACAACGGGCTGGGCCTCGCCTGTCTTGCGTGGACATATCATCGTCATGACCAGATAGTCGTGCCGGAGCGGAATTTCTTACACACGCCGGAGACTGTGCTGATTCCGAGCCCAAGATGCTGGCCTGGCGCGATGACCGCCGTGGGCTCCGCTCCAAGGCGTTGGCTCACACTCCTTCACAGAGCGAGGATGTCAGAAGTCTAGCTCGCGTCGTTGCCGGCGGCGGACAAAGTTAGTGCCCGCCGCTGAATTGACTGTCAGGCTGCGGCTCTGACATGATTGCCGGGCTGTTGGGCATGCATCCAGTCCACAGCCGCCTGAGCCTTGCTCGAGGCCGTGAAAATGGCGGAGGTATCAGCGCAAGAATCTTGACCCAACTGGAGATATAGGCGGCGTGATCCGGCCTCGGACGAGCCGAAATCGACAGATCTGCAAGGATCATCGCGGCTCCGGTGTCGGCAATGATCTCTTCCATGGCATAGGCCTCGGAGCCGAACCGCCCGGACATATCGCGATCGAGCCGGTGCTTAGCTGATGTGGCGTGAAGTCCTTCGTGAAAAAGCACGCTGTAGTGAGATGCGGCATCCCGGAATGAGCTGAAAGCAGGGACGTGCACTCGATCAGCCGATGGCAAATAATAGGCTTCATTGCCGCCATAGACGGTGTTGATGCCAAGGTTTGCGTAGAAGGCATCGGCATGCGCGATACGCTCTTCGTCAGAGCGAGCAACAGTAGGTTCGGCTCATAGCCGTCGACCTGCGCGCAATTGAACACGGCATAGCCCCGGGCAAACAAACGTCGCCGCCCGGCACCATCATCGTTGTCGCTGTCGTCAGTTCTGCCACCGACTTGCCCCCAGAATACGACCGTCGCGGACTTTTCATTCTTGCGCACCTGAGCGCCGACAGCCTGCCACTGCCGATACGTTCCCATAGACCGGTGGGATATCCAGCGCTTTGCGCCGCGGCCCACAGTGCGAGCGTGTTGACACCGCGATAAGGCTTGCCGGATGCGATGTTGACGGGTCGGGCGGAGGTCGTGCCGCTGTGATGCCACGGCATAACGTACTCGCCGGCACCGGCCTCGATGGCGGCAACAATCTCTGCAGTGATACGAGCGTAGACGCCAGCGCGATCAGGAATAGCCACGGTCAGGCCCTCCCGGCGACGGGCATCGTGTCAACGATACCCTGATTGGGCAGCCCATTGTGGCGTGGCGGCCGGTTGACGCTGCCACTCGGATGACCCGCACTCCATGGCTTGACCCATGGGCGCACGCCCTTTTCGAGATCGGCGATGATCGTCTCGGTGATCTTCGCGTAGATATCGGCCCGCGATCCTTTTTCTTTCCTGCTCATTTTCCTGAACCTCCATTGGAGGCCGCGTCCATCGCGGCCCCGTCACGGCGGTCCGTCAGCCGGGGCGATCAGGAGGCGCGGGCACCCGCAGGGCCGCAACGACAGTGGAGGACGGCGAAGCCGTTGCGCGCGGCGCCGGACCCGGCAGGAGCGACGTCCGGGACGGGGCGCGAATGCGGACAGGCGCGAAAGCGCCCCGCCTGGCGAGCGCAGTGCGCTCGACGGAGGCAGAGCGAAGGCCGGTTCAATGAACCGACCTCGCGCCTGTGTAAGGATCGTATTCGAAAAGTCGGGTAACGTTGGCGTCTTCGAGTCGTCCTCGGGCAAGACGCAATACTGGTCGTCGGACTGGAACAGGATAACGGTGGTCATCAGCGTGCGGGCGAGGTTCCAGGCGTGCCTCTGTGCAAGATCCAGGCTGTGCGACATCTGAGGGCTCCATCTTCTGCGCGGGCCAATTCCCGCTCGATGGCTCCGTCAGTGTCCGGCTCCGGGCGCGATCACCGCGCAGGCTTCAGCCAAGCGGCCGCACGCTTGCGTAGCGGACCCTTGATGGGTTGATCGTTGAAGATCCGGAGCCGGACCAGGAAGCCATCGCGGGAGAGCGGGATTGGAACGCGGCCCAATGTGTGCCCGGCGATCGCCACGATGTGTTCTGCGCCGAAGCCCTGGAGGTCGCCGAGCGCCTTGAAGCGCTCGATGAAGCGTCGGACGACGGTAACCGGCGCGGCTCAGGAGAGGCCGCATTTCGGGTACACCAGCGAAGATTGGCGCAATGGCCACCGGCTAATTGAAAGCTGAGAGCAATCAGATGACGGCCGCGCTCGCCAACAGCACGACATGAACGGGCGGGGCTGCACCCTTCACGCTCGCTGGCCAAGTCGGGGGCGGATTGGTTCGTGCGGCGAAGTCGGGTTGTTCAGTGCTCTGCGCGGTATTTGGAGCCGATAGGATCACGTCCGCCTGACGGCCCTGATTGTTGTCCGCTGGGCGGCGGCATTCTTGATGGCGGATGCGATCGAACGAAGGAAGACAGGGCTCACCGACCCGATGCGTTCGGTCGAGACGAAATCATAGTCCTTGTCCATCTCGACACGATTGTATTCGTCAAGGACAATCCAGCACGGCGGCGTCAGGCCGATGCGCCTGCACTCGGTTTCGGGGACCGCCAATGCCAGTTGACCGGAAAGCGGTGGTTTCGAGGTGAACGGGAAGAGGAACAGGACATCCGGTGATCCCGGTGTCTTGATGACAACGCAAACAGGGCGCGGCTTCCTGCCGGATTCCTCTCCCTGTTGGTCTTCGCGGTCGCCTTCAAGGATTTCGCCGGAATTCCGGTTCATGTCGGAAAACGTGAACTGCTTCATCGGGTCGCTCCACGGTTTCGCATAAAATAGAGTTCCGTCAACAGCAGATCACAATCGGGCGAGGCCGAAGCCTCGCCCGTGAGCGCCCTACCCGAGAGCCGCCAGCTGTAGTTCGGCCGCCTTGCGATCGACGCTCTGGCCGGGATTCTCGACCGGGCGCTCGAACGGCTTCCAGCGCTCGCCGACGACGTGCTCGTAGGCGGCGATGGCGCCCTCGGCCGCCATGCGCAGCGCGTGGGACTGGAGCGCCATGTCGGCAGCGAACTCGCGCTTGCGCTGCGCGGCGCTGTCGAAACCGACCGGACCGTCGAGGTCCTCGTCACGGGCGTCGTTGACGGCCTTGGCGGTGGCGTCGCGAGCCTCTGTCACCGCGCGGCTGTAGAACTGGCCGGCACCGTGGGCGGAACCGACATAGGCGCCGACGATGCGCTGCAGGTGGATCTGCATTGCCCGCTCGCCCAGGCCCTCATTGAGGACATCGGCGGTCTCGACGATGAGCTTCTGGTGAAGATCGCGGATGCCGTCGCTGTCGAGAACGGCAAGCCCGAAGCTTTCGGAGATGAGGCTGGCCTGACTGGCGTCCGGGCAGCAGAGCCGGACCATTTCGAGAGTGGTGCCCTTGCGGAGCGGGACAACGCGAGCGGACTGGCGGGAATTGTTGCGAGCGGTCTTGGTCATGGGATTTCCTTTCCTGGCGTTCCGCCGAAGGCCGGGACCGGCTCCTTGCTCGGCCCTCCCTTCGGGCGCGGTCCAGACAAAACCGACGGAAAGACGGGCGCTTCAGGGAAACCACCGCTGAGACCGGTGGCCGGCCGGCGAAGCTTTATCGCTTCCGCCACGCAGTGCTCGAAGAGGGAGAGGTTGCGGGGGCAAAATTGCCGCTGGCGCGGGGTTGACTCTTATACTCA